>NZ_AHMM02000017.1:0-300000 GCF_000243675.2 Leptospira inadai serovar Lyme str. 10
CCACGACTTTTGTAATAGGCGATAATTTTCTTGCGTCTTCCGAAGTTTGAATCGGAATTGTCGTTAAAAATTTCCATTGAATCGATTCATCGGAAGACCCATTAATCTCCGTTGCGGATACGGCATACATATCTATACTTTCAAATTCCTTAAATTTAGGAGGCTTTATTGATAACTTTTCGAATCGAATTTCGATTTGGGCCTCTCTGCTGGCTTTTCCTTTTTTTCTTGGAACTGAAATCGTGTATGTATCTACAGGCTTCAAAGTTTCAAGATAGGACCAAGAATGTTCGCCACCTTCGATCCTTCTGTCGTAAACCGCACGTATAAGCAGATCCGGTGCATTTTCACCGGCCTTTACATATTCATGAAATAGTTCGAAAACATCCGCTTCTCTATCGCAAATAAATATATATTTCGCATCCGAATCTTCGGCGAATTCGCATGTCGCTCTATATCCTTGAAGCCATTTTATGCTTTCCTTATTTTCTATAGGCGTTTTCTTTCTTACGTCCCGAGATAAGTGCTTTGAACCTAAACTTAAACGAGTCCACATCTTAAAATCCAAGATTCCTAAAGGTATCCCTTCGGTCGTAAATGCTATCGAAGGATGTAAAAGAAGTCCCTGGTCGAATTCGGAATTCATCGGTCCTAAACCTTCGACTCGAACTCTATTTCGATAATAAATTTCTGTTGTGTCGCTTAATACCAAAACCGTTTCTTGATTTTGAAGTCGCTTCTTTGTTGCGATTGAATGCGGAGTAACAATCTTTTCCGCCGATACATTCGGATTGGAAAAAAAACGATAGGCTGCTTTAGTCCCGGCCCAATTCCCGAATATGTCAGGTAAGCTCGAATCAGTTCGTTTAGACATCGCACTTATGATTTTTTTTAAACGCTTATTTAATCGCTTATCTCCAAGATTCAGCGACAAAAACTCCTCTTCGATCCAATCTAAATCGGTTTCAAAAGTACTACTCCAATGTTTAGTCTTCATCTTAGGTCCCATCTAGATCTAAAGACTAAAATTATGAAAAATCTAGTCTTTTTATCCGTCTTGTGGGTAAGGTTATGCTTGTGGGCGGGGGCCGGAGCGAAGCGGTGGAGAATTGCCTTATTTCACAAAAATCGCGAGAACACAAGCATTTTTCATTTTGAAATTCGTGGTGGAGCTCCCACGCAGAGGACAGAGGACAGAGGTCAGAGGTCAGACGCGTTCGCTTTGCTCACGCTAGACAGAAGCTACTACTAGTTGGAAACCCTCTGAGGCAGAGGAAAGATCCATTCTAACATAGGAATCTTTTTAAAAATCGTCATTTACACAAAATTGCTGACGCTCCCCGAAAATCCAGTAACACCTCGCTCCGACATAATTCGTTTTTAAAAAAATTCTTGTCAGGGTAATAGGAATAATTTTCTGTCCTCTGTCCTCTGTCCTCTGTCCTCTGTCCTCTGTCCTCTGTCCTCTGTCCTCTGTCCCTAACAATTATCAGTCGAGAACGAGTAAAAATCGTATTCCAAGCCGGAGATTCGTAGGAAAATACAGGCCTATAAACGTCACCGGTGAATCCAAATGATTCGATATATTCTTTCTTGGTTCTTGTTACTCATCTTTGCATTTTTAAACGCTGCCGTTCGTGAGCTGACTTACAAAAGCGTATTCGGAGAATTTCTATCCCACCAGATTTCGGTTTTTACTGGCATTCTGTTTCTTGCGATTCCGATTTGGTTTATTGCACGGTATCTTCCGTTTCGAAACGCGTCACAGGCGATTAAGGTAGGAATCCTTTGGGTGATCCTGACTGAAACTTTCGAGTTCCTCATGGTAGTCGTTTCCATGAAGCGGTCTTTTCAGGAATTCCTCCATGCCCATAACCTTTTGGCGGGTCAGTTCTGGATCATTATCCTTGTTTGGGTCGGAATTGCTCCCTATCTTTTTTATCGATTGCGAAGCCGATAAGAAAGGATTATTCGCAAAATCAGCTTAGCTCCAGCGCAAGCTGCAGGAATTTCGAACGACCCGTCGCGACCAAGCAGTATTCATCGCTAATACCGATTCATTTTGTATTCGCAGCGACGACCGATTTCGGAATCGGCTCGAAGGATCGTCGATCCGACAAAAAAGGCGCCTTCGTTTAGCGCCGTTTAATAATTGAACAAAGAGTAGTGAAGAAGGATTTAAGATTTTCGACCTCTCTTAGGAACTCCCTTCGATTTAATTCCCTTCCCGTTTCGAACATCGCCGCCGCTCTTTAACGGAGGAGAAAATTCGTCCTCTTCATCAGGATAAACGGAACGGTACGCTTCCGGATGAAGAGCGAGAGAATTTCCTTTTACGTTCGATCCGGCAGTCGGGGCATTTCTTTCGCCGACTAAAATCAAGTATAATGACGGAAGAACGGTCAACACAAGAAGCATTGCGGAGAATAGTCCACCCACGATCACGGTAGCTAACGGCCTTTGCACGTCCGACCCGACTCCGGAGGCTAACGTAGCGGGAATCAATCCAAGCAACGCCAGAAGCATGGTCATCAACATGGGCCGAAGCTGGATCACGGCAGCCTTGGCGACCGCCTCTTTCGTAGATATATCCGGTTCATCCTTCAGAAGATGATTCGTCCTGGAAACGAAAAGAACTCCGGACATAGTCGCGATTCCGAAAAGCGAGATAAACCCGACTCCGCCCGATACGTTAAAGTAATATCCTCTCAGGAGTAACGCATAAATTCCGCCGACAAGCGAAAGTGGAAGACACGCTAGAGCTACATAAACATATTTAAGGTTTCTATAAAGTAAGTATAAAACTCCGAAAATGATCAAAATCGTAAGCGGAATAACCGTGGCCAAACGCGCCCCGACCCGTGCGAGGTTTTCGTACTGCCCCCCGTACCGAACCTGATATCCTTCCGGAAGTTTAACCTTCGCTTCGACTTTCTTTCTCAATTCGTTTACGAAACCACCCTGATCTCTGCCTCGGATATTGGTCCGAACCGTTACGGTCCTCCGTCCTTCCTGACGGAAAATCATGGTAGGTCCGTCTTCCAGAGTTATTTTCGCCAACTCGGAAAGCGGAATTCGTTCTCCCTTTGGGGAAATAATGGGCATATTTTCGATGGCTCTCTGGGACGCTCGATAATCCTTCGAAAAGCGAACAACGATACCGAACCTAGCCGGAGTCTTGGGTGGAATGTCCGAAGGTCCTTCATAAAGAGTGCTGATTCTCTGCATTCCTATCGCCGCTTCGATCATTTGCTGAACGTCGCTTACATTGATTCCATAACGAGCGGCGGCCTCCCGATCGATACGGATCGTTAGCTGAGAACTATCCGCTTCCTGTTCGATTCCATATTCGCTAGCCCCCTCCATATCCTTGACGATATCCAGAACCTCTTCCCCGATTTTGCGCATTACTTTCAAATCGTTACCGGATACGAAGACCGCAAGGTCGGCGATCGTTCCCATGATCGCTTCCGATAAGTTATCCATGATCGGCTGAGAAAAGCTGACTCGAACTCCGGGCAGCCCGGCTTCCAAATCGTTTCTCATCCGCAATAGAAGCTCTTGTTTAGTGATTTTTTCCTTCCAATCGTCATAGTCCTTTAAGCCGACCAAGACCTCCAAACGATTCGGAGGAAGAGGATCGGTTCCGTCGTCGTTCCTTCCGAGTTGCGATAGTACTACGTTTACCTGCTCGTTTTTATATATGAGCTGCCGTATTTTAGGAATGAACTTCCGGGATTCGGGTAACGAGATTCCGACGGGGAAGAAGATCCGTAAATTGAATCCGCCCTCGTCCATTTCCGGCAAAAATTCCGTCCCCAACTTAAAGCCGCCGATGATCAGTAGCGCGAGAACGATTGTGAAGCAGTACGTGACGACTTTTTTGGAACGTTCAACCAAATACTCTATGAGTTTCTTATACCGAATCTCGACCCACCCATAGATCGGATTATGCCATTCAATCGGTCCGGGATTAGCGGATTCGAAGTATTTTCTGTACAAAAACGACATCGCTACCGGAATCACCGTCATAGCAAAAACAAGCGCTCCGAGGATCGCGAAAGAAATCGTAAATGCCATAGGTTTAAACAAACGGCCCTCGATTCTTTCAAAAGAGAAAATCGGTAGATAGGCAAGAACGATGATCAAGATGGAAAACAGGATTTCCGTACCGACTTCCGCCGCGGAATCCCGAGTAAACGCCAATATACCGTTTTGTTTTTCCGCAGGAGTAGCGTCCCTGTATCGCCTCATGATATTTTCGACCATGATGACGGCGCCGTCCACAATGATTCCGAAATCGATGGCACCCAAAGACAGGAGGCTTGCAGGAATTCCGGTTAAATTCATGAGCAAGAACGCAAAAAGCATCGCAAACGGAATGGTTGCTACAACTACAAGGGAGGCTTTTACACTTCCTATAAAGAATATCAAAACAAGACTTACGACGACGATCCCTTCGATAAGAGTCCGCCCGATGGTTCGTAAAGTATAATTCACAAGATCCGTTCGATCGTAGGTAGTCCGAAGTCTGACTCCGTCCGGCAGATAGTTTTCATTGATCTCTTTTACCTTCGCACGGATCCGTTCTCCCATTTCGTTGGGATCTCCCCAACGCCGCATGGCGACCAATCCTTGAACGGATGAATCTACGTCGATTAAGCCTTCATGGTCGTTCTGGATCGTAAAACCGAGCACCCCGCTCGGAATCGGATGTGAAATCTCCACGGTTCCCAAGTCACGAACATAGACCGGTACGCCGTTCACGGTCTTAACTACGATATCTTCGATGTGTTTCGGTTCCCGGATCGCTCCTAAGGAGCGAATCGGAAATCCTTGTTCACCTTGTAGGAGCAGGTTTCCGCCGGTATTCAAGTTATTCGCCTGAATCGCTTGGATAACGTCGTTGATGGTTAATTTATAACGGACCAGCTTGTCGGGAGATGTTACGACGTGAAACTGCTTCGGAAGACCGCCGAACGTGACCACGTCCGCTATTCCGGGAATCTGTAGCATCTTAGGCATCACGATCCAGTCTTGGATCGACCTTAGTTCCATCGCGGTATGGTTCTGAGAGGATTCCACAACGTAGCGAAAGATTTCACCGACGGGAGAACTCATCGGTCCGAGCGAAGGTTCCACTTCGGGAGGAATGTCCGCGTCCCTCACCCTCTCCAAGAGTCGCATCCTTGCGAAGTAATCGTCGGTCCCATCCTCGAATACGAATTGAAAAACGACCAACCCGTTGATCGTTCTCGAACGACGAACCACAACCCTTGGAATCGCATTCAATACCCGCTCGATGGGCAAAGTCACACGTTCTTCCACCTCGACTGCGGCTTTTCCGGGAAATTTAGCGATCAGTCGGACTTGCGTGTCCGCGATATCGGAATATGCTTCTTTTCTAATATCTATCCAAGCCCAAATTCCTAAGAGCACGGCAAGTCCGGCCGCAATCAAAGTGGATATCCTAAAATTCAGAACTCCTTCGATCAGCCTGCGAATCATTGACTAGACCTTGTATCGAACATATAGCCCATCTGAAGCAGCAGTTGCGGATTCGTATAATTTCCTTGGCCGATTCCGGCTCCGACTTGCAAAAAGAAATTCCCGAGCAGAATATCGTATGTCAAGCCTATGTATCTTTGGCTTAAATGAACTTTCTGGTTGTCGCGGCTCTTATATTCTAAATACGTTTCGAGAGTGGGGTTCTGATTCGCGACTGCGGACCGAATGATCGTATCCTCGAAAGTAGGATTTCTATGCTGATAACCCGGTACATCGATTGCCGTTGGGTAGCTGTTTTGTCCGCCGTGAGCAACTTGAGGAGCATACGGGTCCACTGCAAAGGCTCCCGCAACAACGGAAATACTGTGTGCGATCACGGGTGTTTTCCAGAAACTATACCCTAGATCGACTTGGCCTCCCCACCAATGAGGTCTCCAATGCATACCGGAAGCGCGAATCACTATATCTTTATAATAATATCCTAAATTCAAATTTGCACTTCCCGGGGACCCGATCGTCGCACCATAGACTAAAAAGTTCGTGATCTTGGGCTGTTTTTTTCCGTCGGAAACCACCATCGGCTCGTCTTTACCGAATCTCGTCTTTCGATCCGGTTCCGGAGTCCACTCGGGTTGATCCAATTCTTTGGAAGAAGTCCCGCCGGTTTGCTGGGCGGACAACGGAATTACGGAATAAAGTAATAAGGTTAAAAAGATTAATGTACGGCAATATTGCATAAAGTTAGAATCCGAAACTTAATCCTTTTAAGAGAATCGCGCCTTCTACAACGACTCGGTCTCCTCGTGTAAGTCCCTCCAAAACGTTCACTCTTTCTCGACTGGATATGCCTAAGATAACTTCCCTACGAAAGAATTCGCCCGGCGACTCCTCTACAAAAACATAATTTTTGCCTTCGACGGTTATGATCGAATTAAACGGTAAGACGACCGAATCACCGCTTGTTTCCTCCGGGAACTTGACGATGGCGTACATTCCGGGTTTTAATTTAAAGCCGTCGTTCATGATCTCGATTCGCACTTTAACGGTTCGAGTAAACGGGTCCACGTTATCGCCTAACGCCTCGGCTACTCCGATCCATTCCTTATCGGGAAAGGAAGAAAACTTTACTTTTACTCTTTTTCCTTTCTTTAGATTCTGTAATTGAGATTCGGGAACATCGCACATAATCCAAGCGGTCTTGGGTCCGGACTTTCCGAGCATCGCCGGGTTTAGGCCAACTGCTCTTAATTTTCCTTCGAATTCGGCGAGTTCGGCGGCATCGTTGTCCGCATTCGTCTCGGCTTCCACCAAATCCTTCTCCGTCGCAACTCTATGCTTAAACATATCTTGAATCCTAGCGAGATTCTTCCGGGAGCGGTTTAGGCTGTTCTTAGAATGGATATAACCGACGTAGAGATCGTTCAATTCCGCAGATTCAAAAAGTACGATGCGTTCTCCCTCGCCGGACACCGAAGGAGCCATAGTCGCGATTAAACGGGCAGGAGCTTCCACGTTCACAAAATCGCCGTCTTGGCCGATCGCCATCGTCTTGATGATCGCTAAGCCAGGGCTATTTTCTTTGAATTCGATTCGTTCGCCGTTTTCCGAAACGATGGGTTTTCCCGGCGGACGAACATTTTTTTTCTGCCCCCTACCGATACCTAAGGAAGCAACCGAACCGATCCCGGCCAAAACGAGTAGAGTGAGCCAAAAGCGACTTTTTTTAGATAAGTTAAATTTCATTCGAATGCTTCCTAATTATTTCCGGATTCTACGGAGGGTTTATTTGGAACCAGTACGCCCGATCCCACGGAGTAATTTACGCCTTCTATCGCATCCATTCTGTCGGTCTGAAGCCTAAGCATCTCGACGATACTCGAACGGTAAGTCTCGAAAAAATCCGCAAATTCCAAAACTGATATATAACGTTTTTCGTAACTTAGAATCATATCCTGCGCTAAATCGGTATAATCCTTAGTATACGTATTTCTAAAACGACGGTACAGGCCGTCCTTGGCCTTTGCGGTGGCCAAAGCAACGTTCACTTCGTTCTCGACTTCCAAGATTCTGTTTTTCAATTCCTGTTTCTTGACTAAAATGGATTTTTCGGCAGCTTTGATATTTCCCTGATTTCTATCAAAAATCGGAATATTCAACTGTGCGGTTACGCCCCAATAGTTCTGAAACGCGGTTCCACCGCGGTTGTACATCGGTCCGAAGGATAAGTCCGGTATCGCATTCGCATGCTGGAGTTCCAGATTCGCCTCTTCGTAGCGCAATGCTTGCACTGCCTTGCGTAAATCGGGTCGGTACTCCCTGGCGGTCTGAACGATTTCCGCGAGTTTTATTTTAGCCAGATCGATTCCCTCTACAAAATCCTGATTTAGGACAGGCTCGATGGCAATGCCTTGATCCATATATTTTTCTTCGTTTAATAAAACTCTTAGATCGGCTTCCTTCTCGAGAACTTTGATTCGTAAGTCCTCTCTTTCCTTACGAAGAAAAAATAATAACGCTTTCAATCGCAACAGTTCGGCTTGTAGAATCGCTCTTCTCTTATACGCTAGTTCCGCCGAAGAAACCGTCTTTTCCAGAGCTTCCAAACTACCGTCGTAAAAGGAGATCGCTTCCCTGTAATAATGAATAAAATACAGGGTCCTTCTCAGTTTGGAGAGCAGTGCCCGAGCCAAATCGTAGAATTCCTGCTCCCCCATCTTCGCATTCAATTCGGCGACACGAATTCGTTTATCAATTTTGCCGCCCAATAGGAATAACTGCTGGATTTGATAGACGGTTTGTCCGGATCGCGTGAAGTCGAAGTACCGCCGAGTCGGTTCGGCAAAAATACTTTGATCTATAAAAATATTCGGGTTCGCATACAATCCGGCCTGCTCGATTCCCGCCTTCCGGGCGTCGATATCGTATTTTGCCGCCAATAAAAGTAGGTTATTCTTCCAAAGAAGTTCCTCGGCTTTTGCCATGTCCAAACGAACTTTTAACCGCTCCGGCTCCGAATTTTCAGAAGATATTTTTTGATCCGCTGCGGCACCGTTTTCAAAAACGAGGTCATCCTTCGGAGCAATTAGCTTACCCGGAGCTTTCGTTTCGGAACTTTGAACGTTTGCCGTTGCCAGTATGAGCAGCGCGAGTACTTTTTTCTTCATATTACGTTTGGATTTTCCGTGTCCTATAGATCGAATTTTCAGGTCGCTTAGTGGAAAGCATGCAAATAAGACAATTGAGCAGGTACGATACCCAGTTTACAGGGAAATATACCCGGCTAGTCTTGTTTGAGTATGCCTTAGGAAACTGCGGGCGGAGGGAGATTGGTCAGCAGGAAGGAAACGAAGAGCTTGGACCAAGTTTCTTCCCTAAATAAGATATTACCGGAAAAGAAAACGAAAGGAGTCCATGGAGAATAAGACGGGCTATTTGCGATAAATTCCACCGGTCGGCTGTCTCTTTCACGGGCCGGTGCAAAGAATAAGGGCTCCGAATCGGATAAATCCGATTCGATAAACGACACTTGGTCTCCCTTCTTAGAGAAAACGCTGAATGACTTCCCTGTCTCCGGCTGATCAATCAGGTCGATCGAAGAGGAAAATAGTACTAGAACGACCTGGAGAACGACTAGGATACTGTAATGGAAGCGTCGCACTATGGTGTCAGGGAATTATGAGGCACTTATTAGTCAAGTATTTTCAATTTAAATAATTATGATCTCTTTGCAACCGGAGCCGTGCTCCAGTAGATGCTTAATTTTTATACCGAATTCGATTTATAGTTCAGCCATTCAGATTAACGGATCGGGTCGGGCGGAGTGTGCAAAACCTTTACCACTGCCCCGCGCTGAAAACGGATTCTGATTTCCTTATCCGGTCTGGAACCTTCGGCATATTTACAAATCGGTCGAGTATACACCCATTCTTCCATTCCCGGCGCCCAATTATTGATGGTCATTTTTTCATCAGGATCTCCGATCTGGTTCTTCACGTACAATTGGTTTTGGTAGAGAAGGGAATGGATGAGTTCGGAGCGGATCCGGAGCTTCGCTTTTTCCTCCGCGGATAATTGGGGCGGTGCGACTCCCAAAACGCTTACATCCGCATCCGGAATCGATTTTAGGACGAATTCCTTACACTTACTGTCATCCGAAAACGTGGTCATGCACTCGTCGTACAATTGTCTAGGCGTTCTAGCTTCTCTTCCAGTGGGTCGGAGAAAGCTACAATCCATGAGCGGCAAAAGTAAAAGAACTGTAATACTTCTTAGTTTCATTTTCGTTTTCTCCTACTCGTTTTACGTTCCGAACTTCCCCCGCCCGAGGCAACGGGTAAAGGTTCGGCCGTAGAATTCGGCCGTTTCGGTTTATTACCCTGCAATTCCTGGAACCCGCCGGTCAATTCCTCGCCGACTTTCCGATATTCTTTCTTCTCTTCGGGCAGCTGCGTCTTTTCCGTAACTTCCACGCGGATCAGGAAGCTAACGATCTCGTATTTCATGTTTTCGATGGCTTGGTCGAAGAGTCGGAATCCCTGTAGTTTGTATTCGACGAGAGGATTCTTTTCGCCGTAGCCGACCGTCCAAATACCTTCGCGAAGGTGGTCCATCGCGTATAAATGCTCTTTCCAGCGATGATCCAATATATCCAGGAAGATATTCCTTTCTAAAACTTTCCAAACTTCGCCGCCGATCCGATCCGCTTTTTCTTGGTAAAACTTTTGAGCGATTTCGTTCAAAGAATCGAATAGGAATAATTGCGCATTCTTGGATTTTTTAATTAAATCTATATCGATTTCCCAAGGAAGTCCCAAACCTAGGAACCACTCCTTCAAGGTCTCCCATTCCCAACCCTCCGGATTTCCGCCCTCGCAGGTCGCAATGATCTGGGATTCTATGATTTCATCCAAGAACCCTTTCACAAGTCCTGTGACATCGCCTCCGTCCAGGACCTCGTTTCTCATTTTATAGATAACGATCCTTTGGCGGTTCATAACATCATCATATTCTAATAGATGTTTCCGAATATCGAAGTTATGCCCTTCCACCCTTTTTTGGGCTCTCGCAATCGCATTGGAAACCATGGTATGCTCGATTTCTTGGCCTTCCGGCATTTTCAGGCGCTCCATAATGCCTGAAATTCGGTCCGATCCGAAAATTCGCATCAGATCGTCTTGCAGAGAAAGATAGAACCGACTGGAGCCCGGATCTCCTTGTCGTCCCGAGCGCCCTCGTAGCTGATTATCGATCCTGCGGGCCTCGTGTCTTTCCGTTCCTAGAATATGCAATCCGCCTGCGTCTAGAACTTCGTCATGATTTTTCTTCCAGATCTTTGCGGAGGTTAGAATTTCGTTGGCCCTGTTTTTCTTATTTTGCGAATCCAACTTGCCCAGCAAAGTCTCGGCCTTTTCGAAATTGGCGCGTAGAGTCGCTTCCCGAAATTCCGTTATAACAGGATCACTATCGCTCCAAGTCTCCAAATTTTCCTTAAAGTGCTGTGCTCCGCCCAGGACAATGTCGGTTCCTCGACCGGCCATATTCGTGGCGATCGTGACCGCGCCCGGTTTTCCCGCATTCGCGATGATTTCGGCTTCCTTTTCGTGGAATTTAGCGTTTAGAACGTTATGCGTAATTCCGGACTGGGCCAGTAGACGGGAAAGCACTTCGGACTTTTCGATGGAAATCGTTCCGACGAGAACAGGCTGCTTTCTAGATTGGCATTCCTTGATCTCGTTCAGTATCGCGGTGAATTTTTCCTTTTCCGTTCTGTATACGCGATCGGCAAAATCCTTTCTTTGAACCGTAACGTTAGGCGGAATTACGATCACGTCCAGGTTATAAATCTTGTGAAACTCTTCCGCTTCCGTGTCTGCCGTTCCGGTCATACCGGAGAGCTTTTCGTACAAACGAAAATAATTTTGGAACGTGATGCTCGCCAAAGTCTGGGATTCGCGGGCGATAGGGACGCCTTCCTTAGCTTCCAAGGCTTGGTGAAGGCCGTCGGAATAACGTCTGCCGGACATGAGACGACCCGTAAACTCGTCCACGATGATAACTTCGCCGCCTTGAACCACATAGTCCACGTCTCTTTGAAAAATCTTATGGGCTTTTAGAGCCTGATGAACGTGATGCACCAGGTCCACGTTTTGCGGAGCATACAGGTTTTCGATCCCGAGAATCTGCTCGACATGCGCGACGCCTTTCTCCGTTAGAAGGGTGTTTTTTGCTTTCTCATCCTTTTCGTAATCCTCGCCTTCGATCAACTTAGGAATAATTTTATCGATTCGAAGATACTTGTCCGTCGATTCGTCCGAAGGGCCGGAAATAATCAGAGGAGTTCTAGCTTCGTCGATCAAAATCGAGTCGACCTCGTCCACGATCGCAAAGAAATGCCCTCTTTGAACCTTATGATCGATATGAGTCACCATATTATCGCGCAAATAATCGAATCCGTATTCGTTATTCGTTCCGTACGTGATGTCGGAGGCGTACGCCTTCTGCCTATCGTCATGATCCATATCATGCTGAATGATTCCGACTTTCAGTTCTAAAAAGTCGTAAATGGGTTTCATCCAGAGAGCATCCCGTCTTGCAAGATAATCGTTTACGGTAACGACATGAACTCCCTTTCCAGCCAAAGCATTTAAGTAAACGGCCAGAGTCGAAGTCAGTGTCTTTCCTTCTCCGGTCTTCATCTCGGCGATATTTCCCCAGTGCAGGGCGATTCCCCCCATCATCTGAACGTCGAAATGTCTCATTCCTAGTTTGCGTAGGGAAGTCTCCCGAACGGTGGCGAACGCTTCCGGAAGAATATCGTCTAATGTTTCTCCCTTGGAAAGACGCTCCCTAAACTTTTGGGTTTGGGCGGTCAGCTCGGAATCACTCAAAGAATGAATCGACTCTTCCCATTCATTAATTTTCTGAACGATCGGGATAAGACGCTTTAAATCTCTTTCGTATTTGCTTCCAAAGAGAACCTTTAGAACTTTCTGTATCATGTACGCACCGTTTTTTCGTTTCGATTCTTATAAGAGTATTGCAAATTTCCCCGAATGGTCCCGCCGTTCCTCCGAGGATGGAACATTCTAAATATCCAAGATTCCTTCAAAAAGCGCTCGCCCAGCCTCTTCCATTTGAGACCTAATTTGACCCGTTTCCGGTCCAGGAATCCAGCCCGCTTTTTGAATGAATTCGCCATGCACCGTTTTCCAGACTTCCAGCATGGGAGCGGTTACTTCTAAATGACATTGAATTCCGAATACCCGATTCTTCCAGGCGAACATCTGATTCGGATAGAAGCTTCCTTCCAGAAGAAGTTCCGCACCGTTAGGTAATTCGAATACGTCTTCGTGTAAGTGAAACGCCGGAATCACGGACTTCCCGGCCAAACGCGCAAAGACAGGATGCGAGGAATCTAGGATTTTTAGATCCGAAAATCCGACCTCAGGTCCTTTGACTCCCACCGATACCTTTGCCCCTAGAACTTTCGCCAGAATCTGAGATCCAAGACAAATTCCGATCACCTTTCGAGATTCCATTTGAGTCAGGTTATAGGTTAGATCGAACCAAGGCCTAAAAAAATCCGCCTGAGCCGGATCGTGTACCGTTTGCGGTCCGCCAAGCAGTACGATCAAATCGAAAACCTGATGTGCATCCGGTAGAATTCGAATCGTAGAATCGTACGCGTTATGATATGTTATCCGATACTTTCGAGACTGCAAGGAATCCAAGAGAGTTCCGGGTCCTTCGCAATCCTTGAATCGAACGATCAAACATCTCATACGGATCCTGCCATTCGCTTAAAGAAAATTACTTTTCCATCTTTCGGTATCGCAAGTACGTCCGATTCCTCGCTGATCGGTCCGATAAAATTATAATATAGCACAAGCGGTTTCGTTTTGAATAATAAGGTCTCGGGTGTTCCGGTTACCAATCCGTCATTTCTAGAAATCCGGAACGGCTTTTTCATAATCAAAACCGGAAGCTTTATACCGTATTTTCGGATCTCTTCTCTCATTTGAATATTCGCTTCCTTGATGATCTGTTCTTCGGTCATTTTTTCGGGAGAATCCACAAACACGGTCGGATCCACGACCATGTACAATTTGATTCTGGGATTCGATGCCAAATCCTTGTACAAGTAATTCAAAACAGGAACTTCTTTAATGCAGGGTACGCAGTTCGGGCCGTAAACATTCAAGGCGATTCGTTCGGCTTGGATATCGGACAAGCGAATTGTCTGCCCGTCTAACGTTACTCCTTCGAACGACTGCACGCCTAGATTGGATTGTTCCGAGGGGGCACAGGTCGCACTACCGACCAAAATGAGTAGGAAAGAAAGGCGGAAGAAAATCCCCGCTACAAAGCGAGAGAAATTAAGCCTGGAATCGGGGTTTGCCTGAGAATCCATTGGGCGATTACCAAATTTATGGATTCTCCCGGAAATTCAAGGAATAAACGAAGACATAAGGTTGTTGACAGGTCGTCCAAACTCCGGAAGATGGTAAAATCTAAGGCTCCTATCCTTTTTCAGGAACAAAAAATGACCCAACACCAGAATTCTGAGTTTGATATTGTTACTCTTATCGAATTAGCCAAGAAAAACAAGTACGAAAGAGCCGTAGCTGGTTTTCAAATTCTGGATAGGATCGATCGCCTGGACCTGCCTAAGAAAATCAAGGGTAGAAAACTGGCCGTGCAAGCCATGTTTGCACTCTCCAACGAAGAAGTTCAATACAAATACGTCACGAAAGAAGAAAGAGCCGCGATCGAGCAAGATTCTCGGATCACGGATCCTGCGTATTCCAAATTTAACGGTCTTTTCGAGGCGCCTCAGGCTCCGATAGCGGAGGAAGACACCGAAGAAGACTTTATCCCCGAAGAAACGCCTAAGCCTCTCATGGATATGGAAGACGGTGAAGAAGGTGAAGAATCCTACGACGATGATGAGGACGACGACGAGGAAGAAGAGGATGAAGAAGAAACCGAAGAGGACGAGGAAGAAGAGGAAGAAACCGTCGAAGAAGAGGAAGAGTAGCCTATTTTTCTCCTGGTCCGCCAACCTGACGGCGAACCGAATTTAAAGGAGGACTCGTCCTCCTTCCACCTGCATTCCCAAAAAGACCCGCGTAAAGAAGGCGAGAGAATTGCCGCTAGCGCTCCTCGAAGTAATTCGGATACGGAGATGATTCTGTTCGTAGGAATCGGTTGCGCGTATCATATTTCCGCTTATTTGAAAACCCTAGGAACGAAGCCCCGGATTCTCTGCCTGGAGCCATTTGGGGAATTCGAAGCCCTGGTTGGAGATTTTGTGCGCCGAGAAATCGGCTCGATTCCCATCTGGTACGATTGGAAGAAATTTCAAACGCTTCCTAGCACCAGTTGGATCCCGGAAGGAATCCGTTCTTTCAAAGTTTTCCTGCACCCGGCCTACGCTCGAAAATTTCCGGAAGTTTCGCAAGAGATTCTTTCTTTTCTGCAAACCATAGGCATCACCGACCAAAACCGAATCGCAAAGGAAACGTACGAGAAACTCTGGGTACATAATTTCTTTCGCCATGCAAAGCGATTTCAAGAAAATCCCGCCGCGTTTCGAATCATCTGTAAAAAGCTTCCAGTACGAAAAAATCAAATCGGATGTTTTATCGGAGCCTCGCCTAGCCTGGAATTAGAAAAGGACTGGATAGAAAAAAACCGGACCAAAGTCTATCTACTCGCCTCGGATACCAGCCTGGGTTTTCTACTCCAAAATAAGATTCTGCCGGATGCCATCCTTTCCATTGATAGTGGGCGTGGGACCGGATTCCATTTTCCGGCAAATACCCCGGATCAAATTCCTATCATTACCTGGTTGGGCGGATCGGCGAGAATCTTCGATCTTCCCAACCCCAAAATTTTATACGTTTCCACCCATCCTCTCGACCAAATGGCCCGAATGTATTTTTTCCCTGAGGCACCGATCCTAGAAAATCCCACTTTAAATATCGCCGGAATGGCCATTTCTGTCTTGGAAGCCTTCGGCTTTGAATCCTGCCTCGTGAAAGGTTTGGATTTTTCCAGGACCGGAGGTAAAACTCATTGCAGGGGAAGCGGTTATGAAAGATACGATCGCCTCTTTCTGACTCGCAAGAAGAGTCTCTATTCCGGAAGGTATTCTTCCAATGCAAGCTGGATACGAAGAACGAGTGTACTTAATTTTTGGAAACAGTGGAATCCTTTGACCTTATTGGAAGAACTGCCGAAGGATGTTTCCCCTTCCCCTTACTGGAAAAATGCAGTATCGGAAATTTCTTCCGAATTCCCTCGAACCGGAATTTTTTGGAGGACTGCAAGCGCGTCCCTGACCGAATTTCCTGCAAGAATTTGTTCTATCTTGCAGAGAGAAAGTCGAATTCTTGAGTAAAAACCTTGGAGTCCGAGAGTCTCCCCGACCTCTTTATAAATTCTTCTTATTGACATTCTTAGAATAGTCTCCAAAATTCTATAGTTCCAGGAAATTGAACCGTCCTTTGGGTCTAGGATTATGAATAAAGGTTATATTATTTGTGTCGATGATGAAGTATCGGTTCTGGAAACTCTCCAGGAGCAGCTCCATAACGAATTCGGTAAGACTCATGAAATCGAAACCGCAAGGAGCGCAGAGGAAGCGCTTTCCCTTTTGGAGGAAATCCAAAATTCCGGCTTCGTGATCGAAGTAATCATCACCGACCAGGTGATGCCGGGAATGAAAGGAGCCGACTTTCTGGAGTCCGTCCATAAGAAGTCTCCCGATTCGATTAAGATTTTACTGACCGGTCAGGCCGGTCTGGATTCGGCAATTCATGCCATTAATTTCGGAGGACTGAGTCGGTACGTCGAAAAGCCCTGGAATATTGAAGACCTTAGCAGGGACATACATTCCCTGATTGAAAAGTTCCATCAGAACTTGGAGAACCAACACCTAGTCAATGAACTCAACCGCAGAATCAAGGAACTCGAAGAAGAAAATCGAAAGCTCCAGCAGACTGGAGACTGACATACCTCCCCTTCAACTCGGAATCATCCGTTTTCATATCCGGAAGCCGCTCGTCATAACGGTATTGGCGATGGTATTACTCGGCTCCTCTCCTATGCGAGCCGTGCCCAAAGAGTCGACAAAGCCGAAATATACGGCGGAACAGATTCGAAAGAAAAAAGAAGTACTCCTGCAAATTCTGAAGTACGGAACCACGAAAGAACGCTCCGTAGCGTTGCGAGAGCTGGAAGATTTTCCGAAAGAGGAATCCGGAGAGCTGTACGATCAGGTTGGAATCATCCTGGCAAAAGATCCGGATTGGTCGATGCGCATCTATGCGCTAAGAATCTCGAGCCTTCTGGGCTTAAGCAAATTCGAGGATAAGATAGTCGCGCTCGTTCGGTATGATCAACCCGATGTCCAGAAGGAAGCCGTCTATGCGGTCAAAAAGTTAAAGTTCAAGTCCGCGATCCCTCTGTTAACCGACCTGTTGAAGGCCCAGGATTTTACGAAAAATTCGAACCTTACCGTTTCTTTAATCGATGCATTGGCCGAATTCCCGGAAGCGGACGAGGCGTTTCGCGTTTTAGAAGCGAGATTTCAGGAGAAATTCAACGATCCGGAATTGAGAGCCCAAACTGCATTATATTTCGGTAAAGTAAAGAATAAATCCGTCGAGAATCTCCTGATTACCACCTTCAAGGATGATAAAGAACCCATCACTTTACGCGCATATTGCGTCAACGCCTTGGGTAAGATGAAATCGACCGCAGCTATCGCTCCTATGACCGAATTGCTGAATAAAATCCGGAATTTAAAATCCAAAACCGATATCCAAGACTACCAAGCCTTAAAGATTCACACGATCACGGCTTTGGTTTCCCTCGGCGATAAGGACATCATCGAAGAGCTTTATTCTTTCGCGAGAGACGATGACGCAGTCGTTCGATTGCGAGCGATCAAACATTTGGCGGAAACGGAAGATCCGGCGGTCATAGAAATTTTGGAATACAAAGCCCAAAGAGATCCTAGTGAAAAAGTAAAACGTGCCGCTCAGGCAGCTTTAGACAAGCTTCGCAAAAAAATTTCCCCTGATTTTATTCCGCCTACAAAACCGGAGGATACTGCGACAAAGCCTAAAGCCGAATCTTCGAAAACGGATTCCAAAACTAAGGGAGATTCTTCGAAACCGGAAGAAAGCAAATCCTCTAAAACTTCGAAACCCGATAAGAAAGTCGTTCCTTTTGCCGATGAGGAGTCGGAAGAATTAGAGAATCCTTAATTATGTTCGGGCTTTGCGGAAATCGTGCGGTAGAGGTCTTCTTTGCAATCGGACTCGTATTCACATTTAGCTTAGCCTCCGAGCCCGGCGGAAACACCTATCGAGGAACGATTTCTCTCGACGAGCCCCGATCTCTCGATATGAAAGAGAGTTTGAGTGATTCCTCTCCGAACTTTCCCGAAACCTTGAAGCTTTTCTTTCAGGGCTTAGACGGAAATTATGCGGTCTTTTACGACTGGAATGGACATACCTTTTATTTTAAGTATCGCGAAAACAAATTCGATCGGAGACTTAAGAAATACGCCTCCCGGCTTTCCGGAGGCGCGCCCTACGAGGTTACGGGGGAATATTTGGGCGTATTCGTTTTTGAAAACAAAGTTATCCGCCGTTTCAAAAAGAAAGGAGAAGACACGTTAGCCGACCGAAAAGAAAAGCATTCGATTCCGGTCTTTCAGCTAAAAGAATATAAGGAACTTATTCTCGAGGAAATTTTACTTTGAAAGGGGGTTCTCGAGCGCTTTTATTTTTTATACTATTTTTATCTTCGCAAAACGGACCGTCCGCAGTTCCCTTAGATCCGGATCAAAAAGTTTATCAGCCTGGAGAAATTTTTCGGGAAAATTTTTTGACGATCTCTTTTCCCGAAAAAGCGTTAGTTCGAACCGAGTCCCGTAAACGATGGAGAGCGATTCCCTTAAAGGATCGACCTTGGATTCTGATCTGGAGAAAATTAGATCGAGTGGGAGAAGCCGAAATCGCAAAAAATTCCGTCAGTGAGATCTTTCCCGGAAAAGAGCCGGAGAAAGTTTCCATTGACGGTGCGGAAATCTTGCGCTGGACCAAGGAGGATTTTTCGGGTGCAAACCCTCTACGATTGTATTTTTTTTTGATTCGTAAGGACGAACTCGCTTACACCGTCTACATCGCATTTTATCGAGAACGAAAGGATCTGGAGAATTGGTTTTCTCTTCCGGAACGCTATTTGGGAAGGCCAATCGAATCATGAAATGGGCTTGCTGCGGTCCGGCTCTCGGAAAAACTGGAGCGGTCGGGCCTATAGCTCAGTTGGTTAGAGCGGCAGACTCATAATCTGCGGGTCGAAGGTTCAAGTCCTTCTGGGCCCAGACAATTCTCCTTCGCTTCATTTGTCTCGAAGCGGCAACTCAAATCTCCGGGTTACAGGTTCAAGTCCTTCTGGGCCCAGACAATTTTCCCTTATAAATTTCATCGGAAGGACTTGAAGCTTTTGAGCGAGAGCGTTTATAGCGACCCTTAGAGCGTACATAAACGCGACCTGAGTCCAGGAGGGACGAAGGCGCGAAAAAGACGCCGTGGAGCTTAGTTTGCCACGACGGCAAACTGCGTAACGGCAAGTCCTTCTGGGCCCAGACAATTCTCCTTCGCTTCATTTGTCTCGAAGCGGCAACTCAAATCTCCGGGTTACAGGTTCAAGTCCTTCTGGGCCCAGACAATTTTCCCTTATAAATTTCATCGGAAGGACTTGAAGCTTTTGAGCGAGAGCGTTTATAGCGACCCTTAGAGCGTACATAAACGCGACCTGAGTCCAGGAGGGACGAAGGCGCGAAAAAGACGCCGTGGAGCTTAGTTTGCCACGATGGCAAACTGCGTAACGGCAAGTCCTTCTGGGCCCAGACAATTTTCCCTTATAAATTTCATCGGAAGGACTTGAAGCTTTTGAGCGAGAGCGTTTATAGCGATCTATTTTGCGACCCATAGGGAGCAAAATACCTGGAGGGTGGCTGAACATAGTGAAGCCAAATTTTGAATCCTTGCCGAGAGTCTAAAACAAAAGCAACGATAGAGAGCGTCGCAAATGCGACCTGAGTCCAGGAGGGACGAAAGCGCGAAAAAGACGCCGTGGAGCTTAGTCGACCAGGATGGGAGACTGCATAGGGTTCGAGGAATCCTGAGTTTCAAGTTTCTCCCGCGAGTCACGGTAGGTGCAAAGAACTGAAGACAGATGACCGAGGAAAGAACATTAATGAGCGGAGTTTCCACGTTCTAAAGAAAGATTCGGGCGTGTCAGTGGATTTTTCCCCTGCCTCTGCTGCCTTTCCAACTAGTAGCAGCTTCTGTCTAGCGGGAGCTAAAGGAATTCTACTCACAATGTTCATTCCATTTTGGAAGATTATAAAGGTTTTGGCGACTATCGAATTATTCAGTTAACTAACTGACCTATCGAATGGTTATGAGAAAATTTCAAAGTAAAATTGGTGAACGTCCTTTTATTTAATCACTTTTTAGCTTCAAACATGGGCTCGCAGGTCGCGTTAGTCGTTGCTAAACTTCGACCTTTACCTTCCGAGGCGATTTCTCATCGGGAGGGGTTTTACAAGTAAGAAACATCCGGTTCGGCTTTCCTAAAATATCACGCATCAATTTCGATTTCGGAACCGGATTTTATGTATGTCCGAAATCTTTCAGAGGACAGATGACTGAGGACGGAGGACAGAACATAGGTAAGCAGGGTTTCCATGTTCTAGAGACAGCTTCCTGTGTTACAGTAGATATCTCCTCTACTTCTGTAACCTTTCCAATGTCAAGCAGCTTCTGTCTAGCGTGCGCGAAGCGAACGCATCCGTCTTCTGTCGTCAGTCCTCTGCAACGGGCATTTATGTGCAACTGCTAGGCTATCTTTCGGAGATCTACAGGAATCAAGTAAGAACAGAGGGAATCTATTCCGTCGTAATCCCATTCGTTTTTTATCATGGAGAGAAGCGATGGACGTTAGGCGAAACTTTCTTAAGCCAATTTAAACTTCTTGAAGAAGAAACGAGAGTCTTATCCGAATTTATTCCGAACTTTAAAATAGATCTTTTCGATCTATCCGGAGTGGAATTACAAGAGAGATTAGAAAGTATATCGCTCCAAGTAATCCTCGGAATAGTACAGAGGATTCGGGAAGGAGAAGCGGTTTTTGTGAATCATTTACCCGGCTTACTTTCCCTCTTAGATGGGATTGGGGACGAATCTAAAAGAGTTGCAATCTTACACAAATTACTTTTATATATTTTCTGGGTAAAGGATTTCCAGCCTTCAGACTTGAAGGAGATGCTCCATCGCAGGAAATTAGAGAGATACGAGGAGGTAGCAATGACCACGGCAGAAAGACTGATTCAAGAGGGGATCCAGAAAGGCAGGCTGGAAGACGCTCGCAAGATGCTTGCGGAAGGTATTGATCTCAAGGTAGTTCTGCGTGTTACGGAGCTGACCGAGAAAGATTTGCGGGATCATGGGATTCTCGAGTAAGCTTGATAGACCTCAAAATATCCTCGGTAATGGCTTTAGGATTTGCTCTATGCTGCAAAGGTAGAGCTATGGGTCGCAAAAAATGCCGTCTTGATTTTTTCTTAACCTGTACATCCAAGATCTGACTTCGCTTCGCTCTGTCACCCTCCGGGTATTTTGCTCCCTATGGGTCGCAAAATAAGACGCCCGATTTCCGCAATTTCTTTTTTCCAAAGGGATTTGAGAGGCATCCCCCAAAAGGGTTAGTCAGAGTTTCGAATCCAGATTGCATGGAAAAGACCTGAATTAAAAAATTAGCCGTATGGACCAGACCACCGCCCGAAAGGTCAGCCCCAAACCGCGCCGGAAAGGCAGTTCTTATACTGTCAGTCCGGATGATATTTATATCTTTCCGGTATCCGAACCCACGAATATCTTTTTACAAAAAGTTTGGAATTCCTTCGTAAATAAGATGGTCGCGATGACCTTACCGAACGGCAAACCGGTATTTCAATATTCGATTTTCGAATCCATTCAGGGTAAAGACCTGAAGATCGTCGCATCCGCCACTCATTTTAAAATGAAGGAAGTCGCCAACCGCGTCGGGCTCCAAAGCATCGACGAGTTCATACGCAATACGATTCCGATTTCCATTCAGGATCCGGCAAATATTTCCGCAGGCTATCTCCGGGAGGCGATCCTTTCCGTGGAAAAGAAAGCCAGACCGGAAGTATACTTTCATAGTTTGCAAGACGTAAGAATCCATCCGAATCTCAAAAAGCTTTTAACGGAGACTATGAATTATGCCGCCGGCATCCCGCTATTTGTTAAGGGATATCCGATAGGAATGCTCTGGGGAATCCGTCGAGACAATATGACGGAAGAACAGGAGGAAGAAGTTCGCCAGCAACTCTATTGTCTGTATGACGTGGTGGACTTCGTAATCTCCAGAGAAATGGGTCCGAAGGGAGATCCCTACTACGCTCGGAAGAATATCGAAAAATCGGATCTAAATTCCCGAGCAAAGAATCTTTTCTATACTCGTGGATACGGACAAAATGACCCGGTAACTACCATTATATTCGATTCTCACACCTACCAAAGATCTTACCGTTTAGACGCGAGTTATATCATTCCTTCGGGAGACGGTTTTTCGGTTAGTTTAAAAAGATTCGAGCCGAAAGACAGAAACGATACCGGAAAAAACCTAATCTTGATTCCGGGATTTTTCTGTCGTCGTTCCGTCATGGATAAGGTAGCCAGAGAATTATCTCTCAAACACGGGTACCGCGTTTTTTCCATGGATATGCGAGGTCGTTCGCGTAGAACTCTCCCACCATTCGGAATTCGAGAAGGCTGGACGGTCGATGACTTTATCCAGGAGGATTTTCCAGCAGTTTTAAATTGGCTAACGGAGAATTTTCCGAACGAACGGAATGTTGTCCTAGGTCACAGTATGGGAGGAATGATCCCTCGCTTTTATTCCGCAGCCTACGAAGAGATCGTGAAAAAAAAGCGAAATCCGATCGTTCCGCTACCAAGACCGGAAGATACGATTGCCGGCATCGTGTCGATTACGTCCCCGAATTTCATTCGACTCCAAGCTCAAATTCCGGGCCTGGATGTCTTGAAAATGGGATTGAAGTTGGTTCCGTCCAAGTCGATCTCGGATTTCCTGTTTGACCTAACTTCCTTTTCTTTGCAAACGACACTTCCTACGGTAGATCTAAATAAATTCTTTAAATTTCTACTGGGATTACACTCTTCTTTAAGAGCAGTTTCCTTCGATCTACACACGAGAGTGGTAAACCTCAGGGATTTTGTCGGCTACCGACAAATTTCTCCGCCGGAATGGTATTTTTTGATCGAGGATATTTTCTGCGAAGAATCGACTAAAGTCGTTTTACAATTTCTTCGTTCTCAACTCAGCCAGGACCATTCCTTTCTTTCGTACGACGGGAATTTGGACTACACTGCCCTTCAAAAGAATTTAAGCATTCCTCTCCTTTCCATTCTCGGTTCTCTGGATAAGGTGGTTCCGAGCGAAACGATCAAGGCGGATCTCGTCGCGCTGCCTCATGAAAAAAACCGAATTCTCTCGTACGAACAAGGTCATCTGGGAATCGTTTTCCATATGCCTGTTGTTAGAGAAATGTGCGCCGAAATTGATTCCTGGATTCGCGGATTAGACTCGACCTGAATTGTCAGTTTAGAAGGCTTGACATTTCGGAAATCGAAAGATAGGGTCTAATACTAGGAATGGATTTAATAGAAGCGAACATTTACAATATTTCCCTAACCAACGTTGGATTCGCGGTATTCCTGAAAGCAAAAGACGACTCCGATCAACGGGTCGTACCCATTTTCATCGGCCCCCTTGAAACGCACTCGATTACTTCCGTTTTAGAAGGAACCAAACCACCTCGACCCATGACTCACGATTTAATGACGATTTTACTCACCACGTTAGGCGTGCAGATAGTTAAGATTGCCATAGAGGAAATTATCGATAATACGTTCTACGCCAAGATCACCTTGCGGAAAGATGAAGAGCTGATTGTATTGGATGCAAGGCCTAGCGACTCGATCGCACTCGCTCTCCGTGCAAGCGCTCCGATTTACCTCGCAAAAAAAGTCATCGAAGAGGCGGGAATCGTCATGAAAGACGACGAGATCCCGGGTGAAACGATCGGCAAGGAAAAGATTTCCCAACTCCCCAAATCGCAGCTCGAAATTTTGCAGGATTCTTTGGACAACGCATTAAAGGCGGAAGATTACGAAACTGCCGCTAAAATTAGGGACCAAATTCGTAAAATGTTGGAAAACCCCTCTTGAAAATGGCTTCTAACGGACCGTTCAAATTTCCCCTTTTTTCGATTTAGCTTGAAGAAATAGGATTCAATTTCTACCATTGAGCACTGTGTCGGAGGTCTTTCGATGGAAAAGATTTTAATGGATATCTTAAACGCAGGAATTGCCGCTTTCCAGTCGGGAGAAAGCAAGCTAAAGCAATCTCTCGCCGATCTGGAAAAACTTTACGAAGAACTTCGTGCGAAAGGTTCTCAAGACCAATCCGAGCAGGCAAATCGATTCCGAGATCTGGTCCAGAAAACCGTCTCCGACGCCCAATCCAAACTGCAAAATGCGAACGCCGAAACGAAAGAGATTTACCAACAGCTCAAGGAAAACTTTGAAAAAATTTCTCTGCAAGTAAACGAGTTGCTTCCGGAAGATTTAAAAGCCAAGGCAAAATCGGCAATCGACGAACTTAGCAAGTTAACAAAAAAACAGTAACCGCATAGTTCCTCCTGGGCGGAGAAAAATTCGGGACAAGGAAGACTCGGCTCAAATACTAGGCAATAAAAATAAGAGGAGTACTTCCTCTTATCAGTAACCTAAGAAGAGCCACGTCCGCCCATGAGGAAGCAATCTTTCATTTTAGTTCTTACAGTTTTTATCGATATGATGGGGTTTTCCCTCATCTTTCCGATCTTCCCGGAAACTCTAAATCATTTTCTAGCTCAGGCGGGCGATCCGGTACTCGATCTTTTGGCGGGTTGGACCTCGCGTCTGCTTGTTAACTCGGGCGGCGACTGGAAACTTTTCGTGGCTCTTTTTGGCGGAATCGTCGCGAGTCTGTATTCCGTTCTCCAATTTTTATTCGCGCCCATTTGGGGAAAACTTTCGGATCGAACCGGGAGAAGGCCGGTTCTTGTTTTTACCTGCACCGGAAGTTTTTTTGGTTACTTGGTCTGGCTTGCCTCCGGAAGTTTTTCTCTCTTTGTACTATCCAGAATACTTACCGGTCTGATGGGCGGAAATATTTCCGTTGCGACCGCGGCTATGGCCGACCTGACCGAAGAAAAAGATAGAGCGAAAGGAATGGGAATGATCGGAGCCGGAATCGGGCTAGGGTTCATTGCGGGTCCGTCTATCGGGGGTATTTTAGCTCATACCGATCCGTCCATCCTGCTCCCCTTTTTTCCTTGGTCTAAAATGACCGTCTTCCCGTCCGTTGCCCTGGCTGCAAGCGCCGCCGCACTAGTAAACCTACTGTTCGTATTGTTTAGATTCAGGGAAACTCTTCCGATCTCCCTCAGGCGAAAGCCGGAAGGGCGACTTCACCCTATATTAGGAGTTTTTGATATAGGTTCCAGAGAAGTCCTCTTTTTAAGCCTATTGAATTTTCTCTTCTTATTTTTCTTTTCCGGTTTTGAATTCTCTTTAAACTTCTATCTGGATCAGTTCCTGAATTTCAAGCCGATCCAAATCGGTTATACTTTCGTTTATATAGGATTGATTATCGTGGTCGTCCAAGGAGGAATTATCCGAAGAATCAGCGGAAAAATTCCCGAAAAGCGAATCGGACTCTTGGCTTGCGGATTACTTACCTTCGGTTTTTTACTTCTCTCCTTTACGAACTCGGATACGCAATTATTTCTTGCTCTCACCTTTTTAGCGATGGGAAGCGCCTTCCTAAATCCGTCGATTTCCGCAATGGTTTCCTTATTTTCTCCGCCTCAAGATCAGGGTAAGAACATTGGTCTTCTTCGAAGCCTAGGCTCTTTAGGTAGAGGAATTTCCCCGATCGCGTTTAGCCTTGTTTACTCTCAACGAGGTCCGCAAATTTCATTCCTGGTATCCGCCGTTCTAAGTGCCGTTTTTTTAATTCTTTTCTGGTTTTTACGTCAGCCTAAAAAACATCACGCTTAAACGAAGTGGAGTACTATATATCTATTTTTCTTTGAAGATCGATAATCAAACGTTCCGGTACGTGGCTTAGAGGACGGACAGCATGGCGTCCTTGAGTTTACCGAAATGTAATTTCTCATCCAGCTTCGCTCCACTTTCCAAGCGAAGCAAAAACGTGTCTCTTACCTGTCCCGAGTCGGTAACCGCCTTAAAGGAAAGTATATCGATTCCGAAGAGAAAAAGGATTTGAGATATCTCGAATAGAATCCCGGGTCGATCTTCCATCCGTAAGTCCATTACGGTCGAATCGCTAATTTCGGAATTGAAAAGAAAGATCTCGGGAATCTGTTCCAATTTCACGCGTAAACCTTCTATTTTTTCAGGATGCTTGGCTAAATAATTCATCACCGAAACTCCTCCGTAAAAGAGTTCCTTTAAGTCCAGGTGAATCGCATTCAGATGCTCATCCGTCATCGCCTCGCCGTCTATCCTGCGAACGATGAAAATATCCTGAATATAACCGTCCACGGAAGTTTCCGCTATCGCCTCTTCGATATTCCAGCCGTGGACATATAAAACGGCAGTGACTCTATATATGATCCCGATTTCGTTTCTGGAAATATTAACCTTTAGAGCGTATGACTCGCCCCTTCGGATGCAGGAAAGGTGAAGCGGTTTTTCCGGGGTATGAATCATTATTCACCTCTGGGGGCGGACTGCTGAATTCTTATACAAAACAGATAAGATTATAGAGCCAATCGACTTCCCTATTTATACTTTGCAAGACTCATGCCCAATGATAGCGGCTTTATTGATAAAAAGAGAAAATTCTTCCTATTTTGCAAAATCCATTTCGAAGAGCGGAATTTCGTTTTTTGTTGAGTGTCCCTTCTCGGATTCTTTTATAACGCAAACTTGACTCCTAGATTTGCCGAATACAATTTATCGGTGGTCATCATTCCTTCTGCCAAAATCTTAAATGTCAGTAAGTTGATTTCAAACCCGCCTAATATGTAGCTTGTCTGGCTTTTCACGTAAGCGGAACCTCCCGTATGAACTCTTAAGGTTCCGCTCGCTCCTCCGTTTAACTGTTGAATCACCGCTGCCGGCAATCCCGACGAAGAAGGTATATTCGCCGCCAAATATAAGGGTCCGTTAATATCTAAATTAACTTTCGCATATCCGGTATTATTGCTAATTCCTCCGCCCGCGAAGATCGTTAAAAAATAAAAGAGACGAACACCGGTTCTTATATCTACCGGAACGGACTGAACTTTATTTCGATAAGCGAAGGTGACTGTCTCATCCCATCGTCCGGACGCGGAACCGAAATTTACCTTAGCCGCCGAATTGATCCCGGGAGCATAAACTATATTGATGCCTTCGTCCTGTCTATGAAAACCCACTCCTAGACTTAGCCCCGTAAAACCGAAGAAATCAAGGCGAGTATAACGTTCCCGCGCGAGTTGAAACCGTAATGTCGCCCCAAATGAATTCGCACTTCCATCCAAATGCAGACCGTTGGAAGCCTGATGAGTCAGAGATTTTAAATCTCCCGACCCGATATTTCCGTGGAAACCGTGAACATAGAAATTCAAACGGTGCAAAAAAGATCTCTGAGATTCCGGAACCGTATCGGATTTATCCGGCTGGTCGGATTGGCCTTTCCCCAATAGCCAACCCAAATTTACGCCCAGCATAAGAGAAGGGTTGATGGAAGCCCCTACATTCGGCATGGCAGGAAGAGTCGTCCCATTATAAGAAACGGTAATATCACTATTTTTAACACCACCCGCAGAAATGCCCGCTCCGATTTGAAACCGATTTACCGTTCCAGGCCCCATCATGGAGGCGTTAATATTACTCATCACCGCGGCATTGGCCATCGACTTTGTGATTTCGTTTAGATATTGAGTTTGTATCGCTTGCTGTAAGCCGTTAAAATCCGCCTGGATATTCGCCGGAATTATTGTACACACATTATTCCCCGTGAGCGGAGGAGTACAGGTAATTTGAGCTTGAACCGGAAAAGTCGGTACTACATACGCGGCAACGCCTAAAATAATAAAGGCGATGTAATGAATACACCGCCTAGGAATTCTCTTAACAGGAACCATCTCGTCCATACTAACTTAGGACGACGGCAAAGTCCAGATTCTTTCAGAGACCGAGGCTGCTGCCAATAATTTCTTTCATAATCTCGGTAGTGCCCGCATAAATCGTTTGGATTCTTGCGTCTAAGTAGGCTCTGGCAATAGGATATTCCATCATGTAACCGTATCCTCCGAAGAATTGGAGGCATTGGTCGGTATGACGCTTTTGCATCTCGGTGGAATAATATTTGGCCATAGAAGCCTCTACGGTCAATTTATTTCCTTTCATATGTTCGGTCACGACTTTGTCGATGAACGTACGGCACATTTCAAGCTCGGTGGCCATCTCCGCCATCTGAAATTTGATATGCTGGAAGGTCCCGATCTTCTTTCCGAAAGCCATGCGTTCCTTGATGTATTTCAAGGTCATCTTATGCACCAAGGCAGTGGCCTCGACTGCGGCGACTGCAAGAACTAAACGTTCCTGAGCCAGCTTCATCATTAAATAACGAAACCCTTGTCCGTCTTTTCCGATAACGTTTTCTTTTGGAACTTTTACATCATTAAAATATAGCTCCGAAGTATCCTGGGCCTTGAGTCCGATTTTTTCGAGATTTCTACCTCTCTCAAAACCTTTCATTCCCTCTTCTATCATAACAAGTGAAATCGTTCCGTTTTCATGTTTTACGGCGGTAATTACTAAATTTGCCAACTGTCCGTTCGAAATAAACGTTTTTTGGCCGTTGACTAAGTAATGATCCCCCTTATCGACCGCGCTGGTTCGAATACTTTTTAGATCCGATCCGGAGCCGGGCTCGGTCATGGCTACGGCCAGAATGCTATCTCCGGAACAACAACCGGGAAGCCAACGCTTCTTTTGCTCCTCGTTCCCGTAGGCGGAGATGTACGGCGCAATTACGTCGTTATGGAGTGATACGAAAAAACCGCTGTTTCCGACTTTAGAAGATTCCTCTATTACAACTATATTATATAAGAAATCGGCTCCGGATCCTCCGTATTCTTCCGGAACATCCGGGCACAGTAAGCCGCTAGCTCCTGCCTTCCTCCAGAGTTCCTTGGGAACCATTCCCACTTTTTCCCATTCGTGATGGTGGGGCGCCACTTCCGTTTCAAAGAATTTGCGTGCCATGTCTCGGAACGCTTCATGTTCCTCGGTAAATTGCAGGACTCTTTCCATTAAATATTCCCTCGTAATTAGTAGACGGTGTTCATTCTCATGTAAACGCCCGGATTTCTCTTTATATACTGGATCAGCTCGTTCTGAGATATGGAATACAATTCAGTTTCCGACTCGGCAGTGAACGTGTAATTCGCGGCCAGTTTTTTAGAAATCGCGTAAATTTCACCGACGAAGTCTCCGTTGGTTAGATCGGCGAGTTTTTTACCGTTCTGATAAACGCTTACTTTTCCATCACGAATAATATAAGCTTCGTGGTAAAACGATTTTTCGTCGATTAGCACTGAACCAGCGTTCACTTTGGAAAGTCTCATGATCATTTCCAATTGAGTCACCTGATGACTGGTCAATCCCTTAAAATGACGGGATTCTATAAGAGTCTGCCAGGAGTTACTGTCCCGAATACTGTTCAGTCTAATTAAGTTTTGGCGAAGATCGGTGTTTCGAATAAATTGTAAGAACTTGTTCTTGTCTATAGTGAGCGCGACCACGTCGGTTTCCGCATATACGTCAGCCGCTCTCGGCAAATCCAACACCAAGGACGCCTCGCCGAAATACTCGTATTGACCGTACCGCTTCACCGGGACTTGCTCGGATGAGGTTTCTAGACCTTCGAATTTCACGTTGCCCGAGGCAATAATATAAAATTTATCGCCTAACGTGCCTTTTCGAATGATATGATCTCCGCGCTTATATCTCTCCTCTCTTACGATCAGTAAAAATTCCTTCGCCTTTTCGATCGCAAAACCGCTAAAGATATCGATTTGGCTCAGGATATCCAGCAGGTTATATGCTTCGATATGCTTGGGAGGAGTGATTTCCGGATATAGAGTATTTTCAATTCCGAATTTCGCAAGATTCAATTTAGTTCCGGGAGGCATGTCCTTCCGGGCAATATGATACACTGTGATCTTTTCCTGAACCTCGGACGGCAAACTCGCCAAATAACTGATTCTAGTATGTAACGGAGGAATTCCCGCTTCGTGATAGATCACTCTTCGGTCCCAAGGAAACTGCTTTAGAAACTTCCAGCGCGATTCCGGCAGAACCCCGTCCTTATACATTTTATCATGAATTTCCGGCTCGTTCAAATGATCGGAAGTATAAACGAAAGACTGGTCTTGAAAAAAGAATTCGAACCCTACCGACGGAATGGAATGCAGTGCATAATGAAAATTGAATTCTCCCCCCATGATCATCGACGGTCTTCCGATAATGATCGGTTGAAAATTAAATAATTCCAGCAGTTCCTTTTTCGGGATCTTGGTAAGGGAGGAATATTTTCTGAGAAAACTTTCCATTACCGTCGCGGTAGCATGAATGGTGATTTTAGTTTCTTCCAGGATTTTCTGAAAAGTTCCCGCATCATGATCGGCGTGACAATGCGTTAGAATTACGTGATTAATCAATTTCGGATTTACGTTGGAACTCCTCAGCCATTCGGTCGAATTGACGGGAGGGTCCACCATTATTCCTTGATGATTCAACCAAATGATAAAGCCGGAAGTATTATCCTCGGGATCAAATCCATGCGAAGGACCTAAACAAGTAATTCCTAATAGAGGCGGCTGAAACGGCTCTTTCAGTCGAGCGCCAATATCGTATTTTATATTGAACCCTACTTCTCCGGGTAATTCCGTTTCCTTGTTTCCGTCCGTAATTCGAAAATCGCCCGAAGGAAGCTTATGAACGATTACTTTACCGAGCGTGACCATATCGTCCGAAGCAAAAACCTTAAAATCGACCACATCATCCAAGCCCTTATAGCTTCGAAAGTAGGCCATCTCCGCCTTCATATCCGGAAATCCGAAAGACTCGGCTCCGTTCAAATATTCCGACTCCAAATTAATCTCTTCCGGACCCATTAAAGATTCTTTAAGTACGGTGATAAGCTGTTTCCGTTGTTCCTCGGTACAAATGATCGTGGTCTTTCTTTGGCGAAGGAAGAAATTGAAATAAATGGGAAATTCCAGTTCTGCGGTGCTGATTCCCTTTTCTACATGAAAGAACTTGTTAGGCAAAATAAAAACGAGGGGCGTTTTTTTCTCGGCCATCGTATCCTTGATGGTTTCGGGAGGCGACCCGATTTGAAAAAAGCCCTCGCTCGTTTCAACGAGATAGCCTCCACGTTGAAGCTCGATATATTCCCTAGACTGTTCTTTTAGCATGAAAGATTCCCGACGAATCGCTCTCAGAAGCGTATTTTATTTGTGCCTTTCTATAAAATTTTTGATCTGCGCCTTAGGTAACGCGCCTATGATCTTATCGACTAACTGTCCTTCCTTAAAAAGAAGTAATGTAGGTAAAGATTGGATTCCTAATTTTTGAGCCGTATCCTGGTTATCGTCCACGTTCAATTTCTTGATTTTCAAAACGTCGGTAAGTTCGTTCGAAAGTTCCTCGAGAACGGGGGTGACCATTCGACAGGGGCCGCACCATTCTGCCCAACAGTCCACTAGGACCATTCCACCGGAGATTTCAGTATTAAAAGTTGCGTCGTTGATTTCGGACAATGCCATGGGTTTGTTTTCTACTCCTTTTTTTCCCACTCTTTATAACAAATAGGACGGGTCTATTTCTTCTTTTTCTTCTTTTCCTTCTCGGCTTCGAGAGATTCCACTTTTTCTTTTAAGGATTCTATCAAAGTTTTCGTCTTGCCGAGATCTTCCGTTTCGCCTGTTATCTGTAGAATTTTCCTGTTTACTTCCAAAAGAACGATGGACTTTTTAAGATCGCCTACATCCTGCGTAGATAAATCGAATTTTGCCCGATATTCTTGGGCTGCAAAGTTACACAGTTCCAAAATCAGGTTATAGTGTTCTTGACGGGGATAATAATACGGGTTCTCCAAGTCTCTTTCCTTCTCGAAAGCCCTGAAGTCAAAAAGATTCTTACTAAGAATGGCTATTTTAAAATGGATTTCGGGAAAACTCCACTTCCACTTCGAATTGGATCCGAACGCTTCGATCGTTTTACTAGTCGAAAGACGAAGTCCCTTAACATAATTCAATCTCTGAAGCGGATTAAATTCCGGAATTTTGACAAGAAGATCCTTATTCTCCGCCAAACTTCCTTCAAAATCCGAGCCGACTACTTTCTCCATAAAGGAGATCGCGTTATAAATTTCCTTTCTCCCCTGGTTCAAATACGTATCCGACTTCAGATCCAGAATCGCCACCGAGATTTCGTTAATCAGTAGGCAGGTATTGATATTCTTGATCGAATTCAATGAGAGCGCTATATTGAAATAAGGCTCCATTTTCGCATCCTTCCGGGACTGCGCTTTAAGAAGATTTCCTTCCTTTTTTAAATCATCCAAATACGCACGGAAGTCCGAAAGCTTTTCCTGAAATTCCTGCTTTTGTTCCTTGGTTAAGGCCATTTATTTATACCTGCACGTTAATAATGCTGCCTGTGGAAAGTGCATACATATAATCGGAATTTTGGGTCTTGTCTTCCTTTTTATCCTCGTCTTCCCTGGCCGCTTCCGAACCCGGTTGAATAACGGGTGGAGCGGAATAAATCGCATCAAAAACCGGCGGTTCGACTCTCATTTCCAAACTCCTTGGTCCCAATAGGCTCTCCTAGAATTATCGGTTCCTTACTACTATCTATTTGACATATAAAACCGGCGGGAAATCCTAACAAAGGAGGAAGATCCATGTATTTACCATTGGCATTCATCGGGAACCTAGGTTGGCCGGAAATCCTCATTATCCTGTTTTTAGCACTCCTACTTTTTGGAGGCAAGCGACTTCCCTCGCTTGCTAAGGATTTAGGGGATGGAATTCGACAATTCCGCAAATCGATCTCCGGGGATCCGGAAAGCGAAGCCCCCAAAATCCAGGAGCCTGAGACTAAAACGACTCAATCCACAAAGAAGTCTAAAAAGTCCGCCTAGCATAAAGCCGTAGAGGCAGATTGCGGTCTCTGCGGTTATCATCTCTTATTAATAACTGAATCGGATTCCTCGGAATGCCCGCTAAAAAAAAGAAACTTCAGGACAGAGCCGCAGAAATTCCGAATCCGACTCCGGATCAGGAAGCAGTCACGCGAGATAAGGAAAAATTTATGACCTTGGGGGAACACCTTGAGGAATTGCGGCTTGTTCTTCTTAGAACGATCCTGGTTTTTTCGGTCTTCTTTATAGTTTCCCTATTTTTCGGAGAAGAAATTCACAAAGTTTTTACCCGTCCTTATAAAAAGGTCCTGGGAGAATCGGCGACTTTTTATCAGATCAAATTGATGGCGCCGTTCATGGTTTATCTTCGGACGAGTTTCATGGTATCGTTGCTCTTAAGTTTTCCTTTTACACTCGTCTTTTTATGGGGATTCGTAGCCCCGGCCCTGGAATCTAAAACTGCGAGACTCGGTAAAGCGCTGATCGCTTTCTCCACCCTTTTATTCTGGTTAGGGGTCTGGCTTTGTTGGACCCAGGCCTTCGAGAATTTTCTAAAACTTTTCCTGGTAACGTTTCGTCCCTTAGACATCGAAACGAAGTTACCTATCGACGAATATTACGATGTCTTTTTTAATATACATTTAATATTCGGTTTGGCCTTCCAGCTGCCAGTAGTTCTAGTTCTTATGAGTGCCCTAGGAATTCTGAAATCATCATTCTTATTGACTCATTGGCGGGAAGCGATTCTCGGATTGGCCGTCTCTGCGGCCGTTCTGTCGCCCGGCCCCGACGTCGTCTCGATGCTCATGCTATTCATTCCGCTCGTGGTCCTGTTCGCAATTTCCATTCTCCTGATGAAAATTATCGAAAGAGATTGAAAACTCGTTCCTGAAACTTCGGCGGAGGACCGTTTTAGATTTTGGACGATGGCTAAAGCGGCCGCGGGCAAAAAGATGTTCCGCAAAGCCTCGGTCTTGGAGGTCGGTTCGGTTCGGAATTAACCTTGAGCAAGAAAACTTTCCGCAAGGCGCCTTAAAATCACCTTGCCAGTTCATGAATATAAGGAATGCTTCTGGTTAAAATAGGAGCAGATATGAAAATAACCATTCTCAACTGGACACTTAGGATACTGACCGCCCTAATCTTTATACCGGCCTTCTTATTAAAATTCACAGGCGCCGAAAAATCCATAGAAACGTTTTCTAAACTAGGTGTCGAACCGATCGGAAGATATTTTACCGGAAGCTTAGAATTATTGACGGTTATTTTGATTTTCATTCCTAAAGCGCAATGGGCAGGTGCCGGTCTCGGTTCCTGCATTATGCTCGGCGCATTGGCCGCCCATGTCTCGGTTCTAGGGTATTCCGGAGAGGCTGGAGTGGGAACGATCTCCGCAACGATCGCTCTTTTGGGGTTTTTAAGCCAATGGTACCTTACGAAGGATAGTAACCCTTTATTTAAAAAGAACTCTTCCCAATAGGGAAACCTAGAAATCGCTTATGAAGTGACGACTGAAACGATTCTTTAAGCGATTTTGGGTTCTTTTTTCAGAATCAACTCGGGAGGTTTGATCCCGTTTACGGCATCCTCGGTAATGATCACTTCTTCGACATCTTTTCTAGAAGGGATTTCGTACATAAGTTCCAACATAAGATTTTCGACGATTGCCCGCAATCCCCGGGCGCCTGATTCGCGCTGAATCGCAAGCTGAGCGATCCGATCTATGGCCGCATCTTCGAAGGAAAGCTTTACGTTTTCCATTTCCATAATTTTCGTATATTGGCGAAGAATCGAATTCTTAGGCTCTTTGAAGATTCTCTTGAGCATATCCACGCTCAAATCTTGAAGAGTGGCGATCACGGGCATACGACCGATAAATTCCGGAATTAAACCGAATTTCATTAAGTCTTCCGGAATGACCCGGGAGAGAATCTCTCCTTTCGTTTCATCCCGCAGTTGCTTCCCTTCCTTATCATCACTCCCGAACCCGATGGTTTTGACGCCGGTTCTAGTTTTAATGATATTATCCAAATCCACAAAGGCTCCGCCTAAAATAAATAGGATATTCTTAGTATCGACCTGTAAATACTCTTGATGAGGATGCTTTCTTCCGCCTTGCGGAGGTACATTCGCTACGGTTCCTTCGATAATTTTGAGTAAGGCTTGCTGGACACCTTCCCCGCTCACATCTCTTGTGATCGAAGCGCTATCCGACTTGCGTGCGATTTTATCTACTTCATCGATATAGATGATGCCGATCTCGGCCTTTTTAATATCGTTGTCCGCGTTTTGAATCAATTTCAGGATGATGTTCTCCACATCCTCGCCGACGTATCCGGCTTCCGTTAACGCAGTCGCGTCCACGATCGCAAACGGCACTTTAATAATTCGAGCCAAAGTTTGGGCCAACAGGGTTTTACCGGATCCTGTAGGCCCGATCAGAAGAATATTCGATTTTTCTAATTCTATTTCGGCTTTCTTATCTTTCAGATAAATCCGTTTATAGTGGTTATAAACTGCGACGGATAAGGCTTTCTTAGCATGATCCTGTCCGATCACGTACTGATCTAGTATCGATTTTATAGCCGCCGGGTTGGGGACTTCGCCCAAGAGCTCCGTACGTTCCTTTTCCTGTTCCGGCTCTTCCGCGATGATTTCGTTACAGAGAGAAATGCATTCATCGCAGATATAAACGCCGGGACCCGCAACAAGACGTTTGACCGAATCTTGCTCTTTTCCGCAAAAAGAACAAAACAGTTTTTGTTTGCCATTGGTTCCCGTCGGTTTCTTTGCCACGATGCCTATCCTTTCTCTATTAATTCTTAGTATTGCGTTCTATAGAAATCACGGAATCGATAATGCCGTAGATTTGGGCTTCCTCTGCGGTCATATAAAGATCGCGTTCGGTGTCCTTTTGGATTTGCTCTATAGGCTTGCCGGTATGCTTCGTATAAAGACCGTTCAGAATTTCTTTAAGCTTTAGAACTTCTTTTGCCTGAATCGCTATGTCCGAGGCCTGGCCGGTTGCGCCTCCCGTCGGCTGGTGCATCATGATTCTGGAATGAGGAAGCGCCGAACGCTTTCCCTTGGCCCCACCGGCTAAAAGCAGCGCGGCCATCGAGGAAGCCTGCCCCACACAAAGAGTCCTAACATCCGCCTTAATATATTGCATCGTATCGTAAATTGCAAGCCCGGAGGAAACATAACCGCCCGGAGAATTGATATAGAGATATATGTCTCGATCGGGATTTTCAGCATCGAGAAAGAGGAGCTGAGCAATCACTACATTCGCGTACTCGTCAGAGATCGCATTCCCAAGGAAAATGATTCTATCCTTTAGAAGACGTGAATAAATATCGTAGGATCTCTCTCCACGACCTGTTTGCTCTATGACGACTGGAATTACGCTCATACTCCTCCACTTTCCTTTTTAGACAGGAATTCCTTAAGTTGTCGGATACTCATCTTCTCGTTGTATTTCTTTTCTACAAGCTCGAACAGCGTATCGTCTATCTTTTTTGACAAAAAATTGTCCCGGTAAGTCTCGAGAAGTTTACCTTTTTCCAATTCTTTTCTAAAATCGGCTTCAACCATACCATATCTTAACGCAAGATCGGCTAATTCCTTAGAGAATTCTTCCTCGGATAAGGTGATATTTTCTAGGGAAGCCAGCTTTTGACGGGCAAAATAACCCTTGAGTCGGTTTTCTGCTATACCGGAAAAGGAGGTTCGAATTTCTTCCATAGGTTTATTTACCATTTCGGCATATTTTTCCATGGAGGGAATCTGCTCTTCGGAAACTTGCGCTCCCTGCCCCCGACCCATAATATCTCTCATCATGTTCCGATAAACATGCTCGGATTCCTCCGAAAGATAAGACTCGGGAAAGACGAATTTGGAATCTTCCACAAGCTCCTTATATACTTCTTCCAACTTTTTGGCTTTTACGCCTTCCGTATAATTCTTACGAAGATTCTCTTTAAATTTTTCCTTCAGAGCGCTTAACGATTCCGAACCGTCATACTCGTTCGCAAGGTCGTCATCCAATTCCGGAAGGACTTCCTTGTATATGGCTTTGAGAGTCATTTCAAATTGAATCGACTTACCTGCCAGATCTTCTCTAGGATAATCTTGAGGATAGGTATAGGAAAAATTCTTAGGCTCTCCGGCTTTCATACCGTATAGATTTTCGTCGAAGCCGGGAAGGTTATTAGCATCCCCTAATTTATAATCGCTGGACCCGTTCTTTGCATTCTGGGATTCCTTACCCTCTTCGGTTACGATAAACTCCATATCGACGGTGTCTCCCGCTTGCGCGGCTTCTTCCGGTTCTCTTAAAAGCTTACGGGCGAGCTGTTTTCTTACACCTTCGAGCTCTTCCTGGAGGTCTTCTTCGGTAATATTGACTTCGGGAAGCTTGATTTTGATCTTCTTGTATTTACCGAGGCTCACTTCCGGTTCGGTATCGTAAACTGCGGTCGCTACGAGACTTTTTTCCGGAACATAATCTTCGACGGTAAACTTCGGAAAGCGGACCATCTTATGCTCCAGCCGTTCTCTTAGCGAGTCGACGGAATCTACAAGAAGGATATTAATCGCGTCGCTAGCAACGGAGTCGCCCAGGTGACGCTTTACCATCGGTAAAGGCGCTTTACCGGGTCGAAAGCCGGGGACTTTGAGTTCCTTTTGTTTTTGAATGTACGCTTTCTCAAAAGCCTTTTCTAGATCGCTTTTGTCGAAGGTGAGCTTGAGTTCTACGGATGCGTTTGGGTTTTTCTTTGTCTTGAATTCCATGGATTGAGGCGCCGAAAGGCGAAAAAAGAAAAAGCGGGAAACGGGATTCGAACCCGCGACCCCCTCCTTGGCAAGGAGGTGCTCTACCACTGAGCTATTCCCGCACGATTGGTAAAAACCATAATTTTGGCCCGGAACGACCTGTAAACAGGTTTTTACATTGAAATTAGCGGGAATTTGAAATGAAAAAAGGGCCTAAAATGGAGTCGTCGGAAGACAAATCGGAATACGAAGTCAAGGATTGAACTCGGCAATCGACTTTTTTTAGTCGATTTTTACTATCTGATAAAATAAGGCAGACTTCCGCTGAATCCGAAACAAATTACTTCCAGCTAAAAATATCCCGTACTTTCGAATGTGCGGAATATCCGGCATGGAATCGGGAACAAAAACGATCCTTCATGATTCTGCAGGGAAAGGGGTCGAAGAAAAGAGTATTATTGAATTCGAATATACTCCGAAGGAAAATTGATGTTTTTAAAGAATTTTTCCTCCGGTTCGGGAAGATCCAGTAAAACCGAATTTCTATCTTTAAGTTTCGATTTAGGGGAAGTCTCTGAAAGAGAACCTTCCTCCCATTCCCGCATCCAATCCTCCAAATAAGAATAAGGAAATAGCCCGCAAATCGGCTCCAATTCCCCTTTTACACAATAGAACGCGCCTTGAGAAGCGAGTTCCCCGGCCTCCTTGATTCTAGCCAGGCTCCGCACTCGAACGAAAGGCATATCGACAGGGAGAGTTAATAAGGGCGATCTTATATGGTTCTCTCGGCAAAAAGCGAAGACGCTTAACAAGCCCGCCAAGGGCCCGCCGAAGGAAAACGGCAAATCGCAGACCAGGTTTTCCTTTGAAACAAAAGCGGAATATTCGGAAATCTGATCGGAGCGTACCGAGACAAGTGTTCGAATACATAGGAAACTTAATCTACGAAGGCATTTTGTAAGAAAATATTTCCCGGTTCCGACGGGAAGCAAACCCTTGTCTCTTCCCATTCTCGAGCTAAATCCGCCGGCCAGTACGACTCCGACAGAATCAATGTTGGTGGCCATGCCGGCAACCCTGGGACCACTCGGACGTTCCGTCTTCGAAAAATTCGCGTTTCCAAATCGGAACCTCGTGCTTTACTCGATCGATTATATAGCGATTAGCCGCGTAGGCTTCTTCCCGGTGCATCGAGCCGGTCACTACGGTCACGGCTATTTCAGAGATTTGTAATTTGCCTAACCGATGTTGACAATCAAGATACCGCAGGTCCCATTTCTTTCCCGCTTCCTCCAATATGGCTCGAATCATTTTATCGGCCATCTCCGGAAACGCCTCATATTCCAGATACCTGACCTTTTTGCCCTCATTGATATTTCGAACGATTCCGGCAAACAGAACCAAACCTCCTGTTTCAGGCAGGTCGGGGACCTCGCGGGGAAGTTCCAAGGGATGGGATTTGATATAAGAAAGTTCCTGAAGGAAGGCCATTTAACCTCCGCTAGATGGAGGTAAAACCGCAACCGACTGCCCATCCGCGAGGGAATGGTCCTCACCTACGATCACTTGGTCTACCGCGAAACGACTGATTCGGAGCAAAGGAGCCGAAAGCGGGTTTTTCGATTCGAGTTCGGAACGTAGATCCGCGATCGTCCGGATCGTTTCCGAATCGATGCTCTCCTTAGCGGGAAAAAAATCCTTCATTGCAGCGAAGCAAAGTAGCTCTATCTTCACTCTTTAACCCCCGATGTATTTCATGGATAATTCGCTTCCGGTAAAATGATTTTTTTTCGTAAGCATCGCCGATTCCAGCGCTTCGGCCGCCCCGATCTTATCGTTAGGCAGGTGAAACGAAGTGGAATCGCTCAAGCAACCGTATATTCTACCGTTGGCGTCCATCCTGAGTCGATTGCAACCTTCGCAAAAAGGTTCGGTATGGTTGGCTATGATACCGAAAATGAATCCCTCGAAGGTTTGGTGATATCTTGCCGTGGATTCCGATGGAGTCTCGACGGAATTGAAGGAGAATTTTTCCCCAATTCTTGTGCGGATTTCCTCCGCGGAATAAAAGAGATCGGAATGGTCGGCCTGCAAGGGTCCCATTTTCATTAATTCCAAATATCGAATAGGAATCCGTCTCGACCCTGCCCATTCTAATAAGGGCACGATTTGGTCCTCGTTATAACCTTTTACGATCGTGCTATTCAATTTTACCTGGAGTCCAACCGAAATCGCCTCCTCGATTCTACGTAAAAGTCTTCCCACGGATAATTCTTTTCCTGAAATTCTGGAAAATCCCACCGGAGATAAGGAATCCAAAGAAAAATTCATTCGGGTTAATCCGGAATTCTTTAGCGTTTGGATCAAACCGTCCGCAAAAAAACCGTTGGAAGTCAATGCGATCTCGGGAACACCCTGGTCTACCGCGACTCGAATCAAATCGGGAAGGCCTTTATGATTGGTCGGTTCGCCGCCCGTTAAGTGAACTTCCTTAATCTCCAGCTGATCCCTTAGAGTATTCAGCTTTATTCGAAACGTTTCCGGAGAAAGAAAAATCGCCGTCGGTTTATATTGGCGACCGGGTATCTCATTCTCGCCTCCTCCGGGCGCACAATACACACACCCAAATCCGCAGGAAGATGTCACGCTCACTCGTAATACTTCGAATTTCCGGGCCTTCATGATTTGCAAAACCTATCTTACTCTTCATACGAAAACTTGGAAGCTAAAATAGAATCGTGGGGAATAATCTAATTCGAAATAAGTGGGAAATTCGGCGGGTCGGTTTAACGTTCAAACAAAATGAGTTGCGAATTCGCAGCTAATGGAACATATATTCTATATGAACTCGGAGCAAAGAAAATTCTTCTCGCGACAAATCCGGGTTCCGGCAATCGGGGAGCCAGGCCAGATAAAACTTCTGGAATCTTCCGTCTTGATAGTCGGTCTAGGCGGCTTAGGTTCTCCGGTTGCACTTCATTTAGCAACGGCTGGTATAGGAAGGCTTGGTCTGATGGATTTCGACCGGGTCGAATTGACGAATTTACACAGACAAACCGCCTTTACCCTTTCCGATATCGGGCGACTAAAAACGGAGGTCACTTCCGAATTTTTGATAGCCAGGGTTCCGAATCTGGTTACGCGACTTTTTTCGGATTCGTTTTCCCGGACGATCCCTCCCGAGTTTTTAAACGATTGGAATCTTATCCTAGATTGTACCGACACCTCCCCGTCTAAGTATGCGATCAACGACCTTTGCTTTCGTGCCGGGAAGCCTTTGGTCACGGCATCCGTTTACAGAACCAGCGCTCAATTTTCTTTGTTTTCCCCGAAGGGAAAACCTTGTTATCGCTGTCTATATCCGAACTTAGCCGAGAACGAAACCTTAAATTGCGCCGATGCTGGCGTTTTGGGAATTCAAACGGCTTTGGCAGGATTACAGCAGGCCTCCCTCGCAATTCGTTATCTCCTAGATCCGGCTTCGGTATCCTCCGATTCGTTATATTTGCTCGAATGGGAGTCTCCCGTTATTTACGAAAGCAAAATCAAGTCGGATCCAAGCTGCCCGACCTGTGGATCCGCGGGAGAATCATTTTCTCATACCGATTTCATCAAAGAACTTTCGCCGGAAGATTATTTGAATCGACGGGAAAAACATGCAATAATTTTAATGGATGTCCGCGAAGAAGAAGAGCAGAATGCGATCCCCATTCAGGACTCGATCCGACTTCCTCTCAGCAGGATAGTTTCGGGAGAAAAACCGAAACTATCCTCGGAAACGACTTTGGTCCTTGTGTGCGAATCCGGATCACGATCGGTACGGGCCGCGGAACTTTTACGGGAAATGTTTCCCGATATTTATTCCCTCGCAGGTGGAAGAAGAAACCTTCATTCTCTTCTCGCCGGAAAAAATCCTTAAGCGGTTTTGCGCCGGACAGAAACGGGAATCCCGCTAAATGCGGCATTCCCGGAAAGTTCATCCAGCGCTTGATCGTCGGTCAAATCGTTAATGCTTGCGCCTGCGAACTGAGCCGCGACATGCAAAGTAGTTCCCTCCTTTCCGTGTCCGAATCCGTGAGGAATGCAGACCACGCCGCGCATCATATCGTCGGTCAATTCCGCCGGAATCGAGATTTTTCCGACTCTAGACTCGACCAGAACTTCCTCCTCTTCGTTAATTCCAAGCAAGCTCGCGTCTTCGGGATGCATCATTAAGGTGCAGCGATCCTTACCCGTCATTAATTTAGGCATATTATGCATCCAAGAATTATTATTTCTTAAATGTCTCCTGCCGATCAGTAAGAAACCGTTCTGCGCTTGGAAAGAAACTCTTAACTCTTGAAATCTTTTTCGAAGTCGATTCATATCGGCCTGAATCCTCTCGGGAACCAAATGAATTTTCTTATTTTCAGTGCAGAGTCGCTCAGGAAAGCAGGGTTGCAAGGGACCTAAATCCACTCCGTGCGGACTGTTCCTCAATAATTCGAGGCTCATATCGATATTTCGCTTTCCTTTCGACCCGTAAGGCCCCGAACGAAGAGCGTGGTCGATGATTGAGGCCGGCGTTAATTTGGTTTTTATCAATTCGTTCGGAAGCGATTTTCCCGAACGCAATAGTTCCAAGCGCTTCGTTAAATCCGAAAAAATTTCCCAATCGTGGAGCATTCCATCTTCGGGTTCGAAGACCGGCTGACAATACCGGGCGATATTTCGAACGGCAAACACGTTGAAGATCAAATCGTAATGATCGTGCTCCAAAGCCGAAGTCGGGGGAAGTATATAATTGGCGTATTTCGTAGTTTCGTTCAGATAGAAGTCGACGCTCACCATAAATTCGAGAGTCGACAATGCCTTTTCCAACTTTCCCCCGTTAGGAGTGGAAAGGACCGGGTTTCCCGCCGAAGTCACGAATGCTTTAATCTGCCCCTCGCCCTCGGTCAATATTTCCTCCGCCAACGCTGCGACCGGTAATTCGTCGTTAAACTCGGGTAATTTCCGAACCCTGGATTGAAACGTATCGAAACTTCCGGGAGACGTGCGCATCGCACTCTTGGGATCGATCACGTCCACCGCAGGTAGAGTGAACATGGCGCCTCCGCGCGAGTCCATATTTCCCGTAAGAATGTTAATGGAATTAATTAACCACTGACAAATCGCGCCGAACTCCTGAGTCGACACGCCGACTCGCCCATAGCAAACCGCTCCTTTTGCATTTGCAAACTCCGTCGCGATTCTCTCTATCGTTTCGGCAGGAACTCCCGTGACTTCCTGGGCCTTAGCCGGAGTAAATTCCTCCGCCAAGGTCCGAATCGTTCGTAGATCGGAATCGGAAACCAAATCGGAGGGTTTTACAAAATTCTTTTTAAATAAAACGTTAACTATCGCAAAAAGGAAAAACGCATCGGAACCGGGTCGGATAAAAATATGCTCGTCCGCGTGCACGGCGGTTTCGGTCCTTCTCGGATCGACAACTACGTATTTCCCTCCCCTTTCCTGAATGTCCTTCAATCTTTTTTTCACATCGGGAACACTCATCAAACTTCCGTTAGATGCGAAAGGGTTGCCGCCCAGAATTAGGAAAAAATTCGTGTGATCGATATCGGGTATCGGCACCAATAATTGGTGCCCGAACATAAAATAGGATAATAGCTGATGCGGCAATTGATCCACCGAAGTCGCCGAATACATATTTTTCGTTTTGAGTCTGTTTGCGAATCTTTGTCCGAATAGCATTGAACCGTAATTATGAACCGTCGGATTTCCGCTATAGAGAGCGACGGAGTCGTTTCCGTATTGATCCTGAATCGCGAGCAATCGGACCGCGATATCCGAAAGAGCATCCGTCCAGGAAACTCGAACCCATCCGGATTCGGTACGCTTTATCGGGTACTTCAGTCGGTCTCCGTCTTCATACAGATTCTTCAGTTCTGGGCCCTTCGCACAAAGGTGACCTCGGCTAAATGCATCCTCTTTATCTCCTCGAATCGCGACTACGGCATGATCCTCAACTTCGATCCGCAAACCGCACATCGCTTCGCATAAAGTACAAGATCTATAATGTGTTTCGCCCATATTTGCCCCGTATAACGGAGCCTATTGTAACCTTTAGCGGATAAGAAGGGCAAGCATTTCTAACTTAAATCGTAACTTAAATTCGAATCCTTTGTAACCCCAACTAGTTAACCAGTTTCCTTATATAGGGCAGTACGGTTTTGGCTACTATCTTATGGCCTGCAGAAGTGGGATGAATTCCGTCTTTCTGGTTTAAATTCTTTTCTGCAGCTACCCCTGTCAGAAGAAACGGAAGCAGATCCACCTTTTCTTCTCTCGCGATTCGAGGATAGATTGCACGAAATTCATCCGAGTAAGCCTTTCCTAAATTCGGAAACGTCCTCATCCCAAGGAGTAGAATTTTAATTTTCGGATATTTTGCCCTCGTTCGCCGGATGATCGATTTTAGATTTTCTTCGGTAACTTTCGGCGAAACCCCTCGCATCGAATCGTTCGCTCCGAGCTCTAACACGAAAATATCGTAGGAAGAAGAAAGAACCCAATCGAGTCGGGCCAATCCTCCGGAAGTAGTATCTCCGCTCACGCCGGCATTCGTAAATGCAAGCCCCGGATTGGACTTCGAAAGCTCTTTCCAGACTAGATACGGAAACGCTTGATCGGGAGAATCCAGCCCGAACCCGGCGGTTAGACTATCCCCAAAAAAAAGGATTTTCTTTCCCGCCTTTTGCTCCTGGGGGTTTATCAAAGAAGGTTCCTTCCCTTTTTCCGCTTGCATCCCGAGACTGTGGAAACATAGGGCAATTATTAGAATATAGAAACGTACGGTTCTCAATCGGCGAAGCATTCACCCTCCTCGAATTTACTCAAAGCAAGTATATCGTGATTGTTCTTAGACACAAAATTTTCAAGGAAGGTCCCGATTGAAAGTCGCCAAGTAATGCTTTACGGATACCAAGTCGGATATGAATTAGGTTTCATGATCAAGCGTATCTTTTTGGCAGTCGTTTTTGCCGGACTTTTTCTAGTTTCACTCCAATGGTTAGGACAGTATCGTGCGGAACTCCATGCCCAAGAAATCCAAGAAGGAATGCTTCGTCAAGCCGACGAGATCGTAAATAAACTCAGTCCCCAGGAATTAGTCGGGCAAGTGATTCATGTCGCAATTCCGGGAACGACTTTGGATTCCTTAGCCGAGACGGAATTGGAAACGATTCTTCCCGGAGGCGTGATTTTATTCGGAAGAAATCTGGGAAATCGGGAAGAAATCACCGCCTTGAACGATTCCCTACAAAAAAAGGCCCTAAAACTAACGGGCCTGCCCTTATTGATTTCGGTAGACCAGGAAGGAGGCCGAGTCATTCGAGTCCGGGACGGAGTGACTCAATTTCCGGGGGCCATGGCTTTGGGGCAAACCAAGGATCTAGAATACGCGAAAAAAGTAGGATTCGTGACTTCCTACCAGCTTCGAAAACTAGGCCTGAATTTTTTATTCGCTCCCGATTTAGATATTAATAATAATCCTGATAACCCGGTCATCAACACCCGGTCTCTAGGAAGTAACCTCGAGACGGTCTTAAACGCGGGTGCTGCGTACGAGGAAGGCGCCCGTTTAGGCGGATCCATTCCCGTTATCAAACATTTTCCGGGTCATGGCGATACGAATGTAGATAGCCATTTGGGCCTTCCAAAAATCGAAAAAAATCTGGAAGAGCTTCGCTCCTTCGAATTAATCCCGTTTAAGGCGGCGATCGATAACGGAGCCGAAGCCGTCATGAGCGCTCATATCGTCTATCCTAAGATCGATTCCGATTTTCCCGCGACTCTTTCCTCCAGAATCCTGACGGACGTTCTTAGGAAAGAACTCAAATTCAAAGGAATCGTCATCACAGACGCGATGGAAATGGACGCGATCGACGAACACTACCAAGCGTACGATCCCGGAGTGTTAGCTCTACTTGCGGGAGCCGATATCATCCTGATGACCAGTTGGGGAAAAACCACCCTGGATATGAAGGAAAAAATCCTAAAGGCCTATAATAAGGGAACCCTTCATAGAGACGGGAAGGACGTATTAAAAGAAGCCGCCAAACGACAAATCTTGCTGAAACTAAAACACGGAATCGTCTGGGATTTTTCCAAAAAACAAAAGGAAGGAAGAGCGAAAGATATTCTGAGCGAGGACATTCCCGAAACATTACGTAAATATTATGAAGACCAATCGGCTCGTCGTGAGTCCCTGAGCGTGAACTGGAACCTGCCGGAACTGAATAGGGACGTGAGTCGGAAATCCATCGTTTCGTATCCGAATTCCTATAATCCCACGACAGTTCCGCTTTCGGAGACTATATTTGCCGTCAAAGGTTCCGAATTTTCCGCCGAGTTAGTGGCAAGGTCTTTACAAAATCTGAATTTTTCACAAATTCCGAACGCTTTAGAAAAAGGTAAAGGAAAGAGAGTCGTCGTAACCGGGGCCGTACAAGTCGATTTGGATTCGGCCGGGAGTCTCGCGAAAAAATTTCCGCAAGTCGAGATAGTGGTCTTACACTATGGAACTCCGTTTTTGCATTTACCGGAACTTCCTAATCTTAAAATTCTTTTTTCCTTTTCGCCTACCAGCGAATCCAAAAAGGCTCTACTCTACTCCATTTTAGAAAGAAAAGAGGAAATTCCCAAAGTCGATCTCGTATTAAAGACCGGCATAAAAGAGAAAGACGTCAAGGCTGCCCGAGGAAATCCGTAATTTGGATCCGCCTTTCCCTACGATAAAAAAAACGGGGAAGAGTGGAATCTACGTACATTACCCTTTTTGCATTAAGAAATGCTCCTATTGCGATTTTTATTCGGAGGGAATCGGACTTGAATCTTCTCCTTTAGAAAAAGATTTATTTCGTAAATATGAACAGGAGGTCCTTTCCCGGCTGAGCTTGCATCCCGATCATTCGGGCCTTTCTTTCGACACCGTCTTTTTCGGAGGAGGTACACCGTCCAAGGCCTCTCCCGAGCGATACGCGGATTTCCTTCGCTTCCTAAAAAACAATACAGACCTAGCTGACAATGTGGAGGTTTCCTTGGAATGCAATCCGGAGGATTTAACGGGGGCTCTACTCCGCGAATTAAACGACGCGGGCGTAAATCGGATTCATATCGGAATCCAATCCTTTCAGCCGAGAACATTGAAATTCTTAGACCGCTATTACGATCCGGAAAGTTATCCCAGGGTTTTGGAAATCGTATCCGAATCCAAAATAAAAAATTTCGGTGCCGACCTCATGTTCGGAGTTCCCGATCAAACGGAGGAAGAATTCTATTCGGACGTAGAACTGATCCTCTCTTCGGGAGTTTCTCATATCAGTCTATACGCGCTTACCCTAGAAAAAGGAACGGAATATAGCAGAAACGTGATCTCGGGCAAACTTCCGCCTCCGCAAGAGGAGATCCAGGAGAGAATTTTAAAAGATTTGCCGGAGATTTTGAGACGTAAAAATTTTCAGCAATACGAAGTCTCCAATTATTCCAGGCCGGGGTTTTACTCCAGACACAATATGAAATATTGGACTTATGAATATTACCTAGGTATCGGCCCGGGAGCTCACGGTTTTTTACCGTCGGGCCGATATTCCAACCCAAGAAATACGAACGCGTATTTGAAAGGGAATCAGGCGATGGCCTATCAACTTACGACTCCTTTCGAAGAGTTAATTTTATCCCTATTTCGAGTGTTTCTCCCGGTGGAACTTGATGAATTTCTAAAGCTTATCCCCGAAAAAGCCCCTAGTTTACTAAAAAAATTGCGGGAGAAATCCGATTCCGGTATTTGCACGTTAGACGGAACCGTCTTCCAATGGAAGCCGGAAGCGGTTCTTTTTCTCGACACTCAAATTCTGGATTTGGCGCAGTCAGAGGACAGAGGTCAGAGGACTGAAGACAGAAGCTGCTAAACGTTGGAAAAGTAATAGAGGTAGAGGAAAGATCCCCTGTACACAGGAATTTTTCTCGGGAAGATGGAAACCCTGCTCATCAATGTTCTGTCCTCTGCAGAAGACAGAGGACTGAGGACAGACGCGTTCGCTTTGCTCACGCTAGACAGAAGCTGCTAGACGTTGGGCAGGCAGCGGGGTTAGACGAAAAATCCACTGATAACGGAGGGATCTTCCTGTAGAAGATGGAAACCCTGCTCATCAATGTTCTGTCCTCAGTCTTCTGTCTTCCGTCCTCTGAAAGTCCTCTGAACACTTACATTGACCTGTATCGAAGAGCGATCTGACCCGTTCGAGCAATCTCATCGATACCGTATTTTTGCATCATCTCGATGAATGCGTTCACCTGACGGATATTACCGGAAAATTCGATGGTCAAGGAGGATTGAGTCAAATCCGCAATCCTCGCCTGAAAGACTTCGCATATGGAAATAATCTCGGTCCGGTTCTTATCGTCGCTCCGAACTACCACAAGAACCAACTCCCTACTGATACAATCATGATACGCGAGATCTTCCACGTCGATGACATCCGGCAATTTTAAAAGCTGTCGCTTTACCTGCTCCACGACCGAATCATCCCCTTTTACGACGATGACCATACTGGAAACATCAGGCTGATCGGTTACGCCTACGGCGATCGAATCTATATTATAACTGCGGCGAGTGAATAATCCGGAGACATGACTCATCACTCCCGGGTGATTATTAACTAAAATCTTAAGAATATGCTTCATTTTTTACGCGTTCCGATCAAGTCGGCAAACTCTATCATGTCCTTCTGGGATTTTCCTGCGGGAATCATCGGAAACACTTTTTCTTCCGCCGGAATCATCACTTCGAGAAAACAGGCCTCGTCGTCTTCCAAAAAGAAATCGATCGCCGCTTCAATCTCGCTTTTGGACGAAATTCTCATGGCTTTCATCGAATAGGCTTCCGCTAACTTCACAAAATCCGGATTATAATTCCATTCCGACTCGGAGAATCGCTCTTCGTAAAAAAGTTCCTGCCATTGTCGAACCATTCCGAGAAAGTTATTATTGAATACTACGACCTTTACGCCTTTCTTATACATGGCGATCGTTGCAAGTTCTTGAATATTCATCTGAATCGAGCCGTCACCCGAAACACAGATGACAGTTCTATCAGGATTTCCGAATTTAGCCCCGATCGCGGCAGGTAAACCGTATCCCATCGTACCCAGACCGCCGGATGTAAGCCACCGATTCGGTTCGTCAAAAAGGAAATATTGGGCAGCCCACATCTGATGTTGACCGACATCTGTGGAAACGATCGCTTTTCCTTGCGTCTTTTCGTGCAGACGATTTAAAAAGCCCTGAGGCTTGATCGCATCGGTCGAATCATCGAATTGAAGCGGATGCTTCTTCTTTATATCGTTTAGGAATGTTACCCATTCTTTTCGATCGGTCTCTTTTACTTTCGGAAGCAAGGCCTTCAATACGTCGCGTAGATCGCCGTGAAGTAGGTAATCGACGGGAACACGTTTATTAAATTCCGCTGAATCGATATCCACATGAGCACGTACCGCTTTTTCCGCAAACTCTCCCGGTTTGGCGACACGATCATCGAACCGAGCTCCCAAATTCAATATATAATCGCATTCCAAAATCGCCTTATTCGCGTAAGCCGTTCCGTGCATCCCAAGCATTCCCATCGATAGAGTATGAGTTCCCGGAAAGGCTCCGATTCCCATGAGGGTAGTCGTTACCGGAATATTCCCTTTTTCGGCAAGTTCTCGAATTTCCTGATGCGCGTTAGAATTGATCGCTCCCCCGCCTACATAAAGAAGAGGACGTTTCGCAGTATTTAAAGCTCTGGCGAAAGCTTCTAGATCTCCGGAGACTTTCGGCTTTTCATAATGACGAGGATTGATTTTCAGGGTTCCGGCTTGTCGAACATCCGTGAGTTCGGTTTGAACGTCCTTTGGAAAATCCAGCAAGACCGGGCCGGGTCTTCCTCCCATTGCAATCAAAGTAGCTTCTTTGAAATGCCTGGCTAGATCGTTCGCCGATTTAATCAGGGCATTGTATTTCGTAATCGGAATCGTAATCCCGTAAATATCGGCTTCTTGGAATGCATCCGTTCCGATCGTATTGGTTGAGACCTGTCCAGTAATCGCCAGAATCGGAACGGAGTCCAGTTTAGCATCAGTCAACCCCGTGACCAAGTTTGTTGCTCCAGGACCGGACGTAGCAATGCAAACTCCCAACTTACCCGTTGATCTGGCGTATCCTTCCGCCATGTGCACCGCACCTTGCTCATGCCGAACGAGAATATGCTTAATCTTTGTACTTTTATATAATTCGTCGTAAAAGGGCAAAATAGCCCCACCCGGGTAACCGAATACGATATCGACTCCGTATTCTTCCAGTAGCTCGACCATTAGTCTTGCGCCGGTTATTTTACCTTCGTTGTTAGGCATTGTTCCCCCCGCCCTAGGTCCATTCAATGATCTGCCAAGGGCCTGTCAAGAGGTTCCCAGTCATCTTAACGCTGGGTAAGAGTGCCTTTCAGAGCAATGAGAGATTTACTTTCCTATCGAAAACCGCTCTTGCGGAAACGAACCCGTTCAGCAACGCTCTAACCTTTTGTAGTTATGTGAAGTCAGTTAACGAACGACTAAACGGCATATTTCATCTTTTTTTCCTTAATTCAAATATTCTTTACGGATTTCCCCGAACGGAAAATCTATACTCAATCGTCAAACAAGTATATTAAATAAAATATTGAATGAGGATCCTGATGCTCCTCGTTCAAAATGTAAAAAGGAACGTTCGGTCTCATGAGTGAACCTATCGAAAAGACACAAGTCGGAAAGGAAGAAGAAGACTCGCATTTTGCGCAGATCAAAAACCTGGCCAAAGAAGCATATCGTTATTTGGACAGTAGGCAATGGGATAAAGCCGAATCCAAGCTCAGGGAACTCTTGGCGAAAGAACCGGCAAACACCTATGGATTAGTCGGAATGGGGGATCTCCATTTCAAGCGCAAGGAATTCAAACAAGCATTAGAATACTATAATAGATGTATCAAGGAAGATTCCTCCAATAAATTTTCCTTAATGGGCCTGATGAATTGCTATCGAGAAATGAATCTTCTCAATCGAGTCATCGAAGTCGCGGAAGAATACCGACATATAACCATCACCGATGCGTCGATTCTCAGCCGAGTTGCGGATGCGCATCGCAAACTGAAGAACTTCAAAGAATCCGAAGTGTATTATATGCAGGCCCTTCAGATCAATCCGAAAGATCAGTACGTGATCGTAGGATTAGGACATCTCTTTTTTGCCTGCCAGAGATATAAAGACGCCATTCATTGGTGGGAAAAACTACTCGTCATCCAGCCCGATAACATAAAGATCCTGACCGAGATCGGGAATAGCTACCGGAAGATCAAGGATTTTGACGAAGCGATACAATACTACCGTCGAGCGGCGGATTTGGATCCTAGAAATTTCTTCGCGTTATACGGATTAGCGGAATCCTACCGCGGTAAAAAAGATTTTCGTAAAGCCAACGAATTCTGGGAAAGAATTTTGGAATTCGATCCGGACAATAAACTCATTATCAATCGCTACGCCGACAGCCTCCGGGGAATGGGAGAATACGATAAGGCACTCGAGTGCTTCAATCGGATTCTTTCCGAAGGAGAGGATTATTTTGCCCTTCTCGGAAAAGCGTCCTCGCTTAAGCTAAAGGGAAGCAGAGACAAGGCGGAAGAGATTTATCTAGATCTTCATAAAAAATTCCCGATGGACCCGAGACCTGTAATCGAGCTTTCGGAATTATATTACGACGTTTCCAAAAAAGACGACGCCGTAAAAATTTTGGAAGAATTTCATCGCAAACAGCCCTTAAACGAAGAGGTCAAGGCAAAGCTGGATTTCATCACCCAGGAGAACTAAGACTCTTCCATGATCCGCGTCCTCTCCTCTTCGATTTCTTTCGGAAGGAGAGGGACTTCCTCCCTCCCGTCCTTTAGATAAATCGCCTCGGCATCCCAATGCCCGTTTGTCCTTGTGAGTCGAATATGATGATGCCATCTTCTCCCTTCCTTATCCTTGAAAATTCTAGGAACTCTTGCGGCGTTCACGTAAAGGGTTCCTCCATTTCGAACCTTCCAGGTTCGGAACAAAAGGGAACGTTTGGCATGGTGATGCATATGTCCCGCTACGACCACGCTTACGTTTCCGCCTTCCGCGCGAACCGCCTCCAGACATTCCGCAAGATCCGAATCTCCGAAATCGCCTTCTTCTTTCCGAAAATCGCAACCCCAAATATCGGTGGCTCGCTCCCCTAAACCGGCGGGTCCATTATGAGCTAATATTAAAATATCTTTATTGATTGCCTTCGAGTCCCGGCACAATGAAATCAATTTTGCCGAAGATTCTTCTAGACTTCGAATCCCGAATCGTCGTTTCAAAAACGGGAGAAAATTCAAACGAGAACCCATGGAAAGAGGACGTCCACCAATTAGAGCAAGATCGGAAATTTCAGAGTGGAGAGAATATTCACATACTTTTACATCCCGCAAAAATCGAAGAAAGGTAGAATAACGGTACAGATGAGCCGGCAAACCTAAAATCATCCAATACGGATTCAGTGAGAAGATTTCGACCAGCAACTGAAAGATGGAGGTCGTATCATGATTACCAGGAATCAAATAGCAAGGCTTTCGAATCCCCGCAATTTCTTTCGCTATTCCGTAAGCGCTCGCCTTTCTATAAGTGCCCAAATCTCCCGTAAAGAGAATCGCATCATACTTGCTATGTGAGAAATAGTCGGTATCGACCGATGTCCAAAAGCCATGAATGTCTCCGATTAAAGCGAGAGTGAGATCCTTCAATTGAATTACCCTAAAAGTATTATATCTAAGTATCTTTAATAATTCCTTGTATTCCACCAAGAAAGAAATTTTATAGTGAGTCATTTGGGTCTAAAATGCAAAGACCGATTTTTCGCCGAGACGGAAATGATTCGATCGATGCGACAATGGAAATCCTATGAATCAACCGGGTAAAAGGAAGACACATGCAAGGAATTAGTAAGGATATTAACAGATTCATACTTCGTTTCATTCTATTTACGGAAGTAGCCGCTTACGTTATCGCAATTCCGATCAGTCTTCTGCTTTTTTATCTTATCTTGGAAATAGATGATAGGCAAACTCAAAGCCTGATTTTTTCCGCCTCTCTAGTATCCTTGGTCTTACTCGTCTATACGTTCTTTGCGACTCGTTGGAAACTCTCTCCTCTCTTAAATTATAGAAACCAATTCGAGACCGGGGCCGTAAATCGCGAGGTCGTCTTTAAGGCGCAGAAGGCATTATTCCGGCTTCCATTTATTCACTCGATCGAGGTCGGATTACGAATGTTTTCGGGAGGGGCTATCACTGCCATTCTCTTCGATTATCTTTTTCCCGAAATAGGCGCGGACATTTACAATCTCTTCGGGATTCTTCTCTTCGTTACCGCCAGTTTGGCGATGCATTATTACCTGACGACGGATCGTTTAAAGGACGATTTAAGCCGTACGGACCTGTTCGGATCCATTGATTCCGGCTCTTTAGTGAAGCTAAGTTTAAATCGGACCCTATCCTTAACGTTTTTCTTTATCGTGTTCGTGTTGTCGATAGGGGTATCGACGGTGGTTTACAAACTGACCTATAACTCCATTCGAACCGCTTATTTCGGTCAAATGAAGAACATCTCTCAAACCCTCGACCTTCTAACGGAAACTCTCTATCGAGAAGCCGAAACGGAAGCGAAGGATGTGATCGAAGATCGAAATCTACTATTCCTATTATCGAGATTTCAATATAAGGACGCGTCCGAGTCCTTGAATCGATTTTTGTTAACGAGTTTAAAATTCGAAGGAATCGCCGTTTGGACGGAAGAGGCGGACCAGTATCGGAAATTGTCCGCAACCGGAACCTTACTCGAAGAACCCGCAATCTACGCGAATCGATTCGGCCTTCCGACTCCGAAGGAATTAAGAGTCATTCTGGAAAAAGACGGATTATTTCTAACCGAACCCAGTGCCTCATCGGCCACCGGTGCTCCGGTACTTCTTTATATAAAAGAGTTACAAATTCCGAACGGTCCGAAATCGTTTGTCGTCTTCTCGTTTAAAATCGGCGATCTGACTACCTGGATCCTGCAATCGATTAAGGTCGGGAAGACCGGCTATCCCGGAATCATGTCTTCGAAGATGACCTTCCTGAATCATATTAACCCTTCGTTTCGACTCAAGAATATTCAAGAATTCTCATTTAGGGACGCCTTTACCGGGAGCGTGGATTCAGTACCGGTTCGGTACACTCTAGACGGTATATTCAAGTTTACGATGTATAAAACGAATCAGAAATACGGGTTTAAATCCTTCGTAACCGTGGACAACGAGGAGATTTCCGGTCAGGCGTTAAACACCGCCCTCTATATGATCGCGATCTCGTTCGTCGGATTGATTTTCGTAGGCGCCTTGATCTATTTCGTCCTGACTAAGAACCTACAACCCTTGAAGGAAAGCCGGGACCTGATCGAGAAGATGGCCGAAGGGGATTTAGGACATACGATTTCGGTGTTTTCGCGGAACGAAATCGGGGAAATGTCCATTAGCATCAACGAATTTAATAAAAAAGTAAAGAACGTTCTTCGTAAAATATCGGACGCTTCCTCCAACCTCGCCTCTTCGTCGGAGGAAATGTCGGCGACTTTACGGTCGATTTCGGATAATGCCCAGGGTCAAGCGGCTTCCGCGGAAGAAATTTCCGCCTCGATAGAGGAAATTTCCGCCGGTATGGATTCCATCTCGCACCAAACGGAAGAGCAAGTGAAACTTCTGGATCGTCTCGGCGGGGAGATGAACGAATTTTCCGCATCGATTCGCGATACTTCCCAAAACGTGGCGGACACTCTCGGACAAGTAAAGAGAATCACGGAAGACGCTAAAAAAGGCGGAAAAGCCCTCGAACTGACCAACGCGAGTATCGGAAAAATCTCGCGTAGCTCGGATGAGATCACGGGCGTGATCGAAATTATCACGAATATATCCGAGCAAATTCATTTACTCGCCTTAAACGCAGCGATCGAAGCCGCGAGGGCCGGAAATGCGGGAAAAGGATTTGCGGTGGTCGCGGACGAAATTTCCAAACTCGCGGACAAAACAGCGAATAGCACTAAGGATATAGAGGAAATTATCCAATCCAACGAAGCGGAAATCGGAATCGGAGTCGGCAATATCAAAGAAACCGTGGCGGTCATCGGCGGGATTATTCACGATATCCAAATCATCTACGATAGAATGTCCGAAGTGTCTTCCTTTATGGGCGAGCAATTAAAACGGAACGAATCCGTTAATCGAAGTGGTATCGAAGTCAAGAGCCGGTCGGATTCGATTCGAGCGGCGGTTCAGGAGCAAAAATTGGCGATCGAGGAAATCGCGAGAACGATATCGAACATCAACGAACTGACGCAGTCCAATGCTGCCTCGTCGGAGGAACTGAGTTCCAGCTCGGTCGGACTCGCGAATCTAGCGGAGGATCTCAAAAAGGACTCGGAATACTTTCATTTTTGATTCCGCAAACGCTTCGTTGCAATTCTAATAAGGCCTTGCGATTTCGGAGTTTACAAAACGAAAGTAAACTCCTTGATTTTTAGTGAATTGCTTGTAATTTGCGCATATATGGAATGGGAAAAGATTCTCCGGGACTCGGTTAAGGACAGCGTAATCAAAGAGTTATACCTTAGACGAGTTCCAACTCTCAAGACCTGCGACGACTGGAACAAAGTGAAAGAAATCGGTTTGGTTGACCATAAAACCAAATACGCCCATTATAAGGGAGGTCTTGTCAAATACGGGGAGGGACTTTTCTTTGTCAGCGACGAGCGCCTCCAGGCGCTGGCTCCGTTCCGTAAATGGGATTTCAAAACCAAAATAAAAGTGGTAACCGAATAATCTCGAAGGTAATTATCGGTTCGAGATTCGAGCAACGATTCAATCGAGATTTAACGGGTTAATCTGATGATCAGATTCAGCTTTTCGGCGACCGTGATTACGTCCTGCACTCTGGTTTTATCGACCAGAACCGCGTTCGGGCCGATTTCATCCAGAACGATCTTCTTGCCTTTTATCTGGCCTAAAAGTAATTCCATTACGTTCTGATCTTTCGTTCTCACGAGTACGCAATCTTCCGCAACTTCCACGACAGGAAGGTTCCCTCCCCAATCTTCCAAAAGGAAAAGAAGGTTTTGTGCCAACTCCGCCTTGCTAGAGGCCTTAAGGAAGTCGATAAATTCAGACGGTTTATAGCCGAGTAGAATTCCGAGCTGATACGCCTCTTTTGTTAGGACAAACGTATAAACTCGATCGTAATCCTTGAGCTCCGTGAAAGCCTTGAGCAAATGAATGCCGTTCGTAGAGACTTTTTCGGGGAAGGCAATTACCGAGAAGTCGGGATTTATAGTGATACCGCCTTTCTCGGTTGCGTTCGTCAATTCCCCCGTCTGGAAGAAGTATTCGCCTAACTTAGATAAGGCGAGAAAGCGGTTGGGATACTCGACTTCCAAGAGACCGAATAAGTGCAGGTAGAAAATAGCGCTCATAATCTCTTTGCGCAGGTCCGCTAAATCGGTTTGAAAATTCTTCGTCCTAAATCCGGGAGACATGATCAAATGATCGCGAATAATCGTCGAGAAAATCACGGATAAATGAATGCGTTTGGATTTGATGATCAAGTTCACGCACTTGTCTAAAATCATCTTATCGTAAAAAGGCATCTCGGTCGGCTGGAACACTTCCGGAGGATTGATGCGCTTCATTCTGGCTTCGTTGACTTCATGAATCACGAGCTTCATGATTTCGAAAATATCCTTCTTCAAGAAGCCTTCCACGTCGCCTCTGAGAATGATGTTCTCTCCCTTGATATCCGCCAAATTCAGTAGGCGCAATATCGGAAGAATGAGTTCCATTTGATAGATTTGGCTTTTTTCCGGAAAGATACTGATATCGGGATTCAGTAGTTCCTGCTCGGTTCTCTTGTGATCCGCTTGCTTCACTTTTCCCGATTTTGCGAGAACCAAGCCTTTTCGACTGATATAGGATAGGAGTTTCTTAGTATTTAAGAAGAAGTCCAACTCGTTAGTGGCGGACTTTTCCTGACGCTGACGAGTTCCTTTCTTAACGGAAGGAAGAATCGGATTGTGCTGGATATATTTTAATAATTCTTCGGGAAGAGCGAAAACTCGTACGAATTTTTCCTCTACAAAACAAACATCCGCGACCAGACCCTTTTCGATCAAGGCGGGAACGATTACTTCGTATTTTCCGCGATTCATAACCACGAAACTGCGGATATCGTCCGCGTCCGCTACTCCCCCGCTCAGATAAATGCGAACGACAGTGTCCCTTTCCAATTCGGAAAGAGAGGTAATTGCGTTCTCAAAAGCCTCGGGTGTGGTCGCATGGGCATAGAACTTACGGATCGTATCAAGCTTAGAAGGCGCCTTTACGGCCTTTTTCCATTCTGCCGATATATCGGTCAGTTTTTTATGATCGAGAAGTTTCTCGATACTGATCTTATACTTATCCCCTTTTAGATTTTGGTCTAAGGGGACAAGATCCGACAACTCGTCGAAAGCGTGATATTTGTCTAAATTATTGGTAAGACGTTCGCGATTTTTACGCTGATAAACCAGATGATACTTCCGCAGAAGATTCAATTCCATCTCGACATTAATCGGTGGAATATTCACTTTCCGTGAAATCTCACCTAGCGTTAGGACATTCTTGTTTTTAAGAATCGCGGTATAAATATTGACTTGGAGGACTGTGAGCTTCTCCAGAACACCTTTTAGATAAAACTCATCTAGAAATGTGTCGTACAAGAACTTAAGATTTTTATTCTTTTCCTTGTATGGCGGCTTAGGAATGTTCCAAAGTGCGGCGATCTTTTTTAAGTCGTTAAGTTCGAGTTTCTCGAGTTCTTGTAACAAAACTGTTTCGCCGCTCATACCGTTGACCGAATTAATCGCTCGAGAGCCATCCTCTAATTCTTGACTGATTCGTAAACCAAAATACAGTCTTGGTCTCCTCGGTTCAGGAAAGATTCGCCTGACCATTCCACAGTCGGTTTTTGGGAGAAAAACCCGTAACTATCTAGTCGGCCTTTCGATTTAGATTGTCCTCCTAGCCTTCGCTTCTAATTTGGAACCGTATGGCCGGATTCCTTGAGAACCTTCGCCTCGGATTGGGTGGAGCTGCGAGAATGATATCGAGCGGTTTCGTCTTTTCGACTAAGACCTTATTGCTTTTGAAAGACCTAGCCGTAGGCGGAAGCACATCTAAGGACCTCCCACTGCGTTTACGGGAAGCCTTCGAAGAATTGGGGGCGACTTATATTAAACTCGGGCAATTTATTGCCTCGGCTCCCTCTCTCTTCCCGGAAGAAATCGTTACGGAAATGCAAAAATGCCTGGATTCCGTCCGCCCTATTTCCTTTAAAGAAGTAGAAAAAGTGATCCGTAAAGAGCTTGGAGGAAAGCTCCAGGATCATTTTCTAAGCATCGATCCAATTCCTCTTGCATCGGCTTCCATCGCTCAAGTTCATTCGGCAGTTACCAAAGAAGGCCTGGATGTGGTCATCAAGGTTCAAAGACCCGACATAGAGTCGGCTCTCGGAGCGGATCTAAATTTACTCTATCTAGCCAGTCTCGTTTTTGAAATCTTCGTGCCCGGTCTCAGTCGTTCCGGACTTTCCGATATGATGAAGTTATTCCAGGCTTCCATCTTCGAAGAAATCGATTTCTATAAGGAAGCCGAGAATATCGAGGAATTCGAAAGGGCGCTTCTCGCGCTGGGAGAAACCAGAGCCAGAGTTCCTAAAGTTTATCATAATTTAAGCACCAAGAAAATATTGGTCATGGAGAGATTCTACGGTGCCCCGATTACCGACGAGATCTCTCTTCGAAAATATTCTAAAGACCCGCAAAAGACCCTATCCGACGCATTGGAAGTTTGGTTCTCTACGCTATCTAGATCCGGCTTTTTTCACGCCGATGTTCATGCAGGAAATTTAATGATCCTTAGGGATGGAACGGTCGGCTTTATCGATTTCGGAATTGTCGGCAGAATCTCTCCTAAAATATGGGAAGGATTGATGATTTTCCTGGAAGGTCTCGCAACGAATCGCGCCGCCAGAATCGCAAGCGGTTTGATTCTCATGGATTCGACGGCGCAGGGCGTCGACGAAGCGCGCTTGGCAAAAGACCTCGAAAAAGTTTTCGGTGAAATGAGTGAGATGGTCCTAGGGATTCAAATGGGAGAATTAGAGGCTTTCGATGAGAAAAAGCTGAACGCAATCTTATTCGAATTTAGGGAACTAGCCCAAAGAAACGGCCTCAAGATTCCTAAAGAATTCGGACTTTTAATCAAACAAATTCTGTACTTCGATCGTTATGTGAAGGCGTTCGCTCCGGATATCGATCTAATAAGGGATAGAGAAAAATTCATCCGATGAAAAAGACCCTTTTCGAATTAGAGCCCGGCGATTCGCCCGTTCTATCGGGTTTACGGGAACTCCCCGGAAAAGAAGGCCTGGTTCGCAATTTATTGGATATGGGGTTTCTCCCCGGAACAAAGCTCCAGATACTTGCTAAATATCCTAGCCAAGATAAAATAATCGTAAAAATCGGTTTAGTCCAGTTAGCCTTAAGAAATATCGAGGCGGAATTATTGGAATTAGAGGAATCAAAGTGAAAGTTCTAGAAAAGGAAACCCTCCGGGATGGAAGGAAGGCCCACATGGATTCATTCCGGATTCTATTGGCAGGGAATCCTAACTGCGGTAAATCTACGCTTTTTAATCGCTTAACCGGATTGAGACAAAAGACGGGAAATTTCCCGGGTGTTACCGTGGAAAAAGCCGAAGGGACGATTCACTTTGGGGACGCTACAGCTAGATTGATGGATCTCCCGGGAGCCTATAGTTTAGGGGGAGAGTCCGAGGATAAGCAAGTCACCACTAGAATGCTCCTTTCCCGCAAAGTGACGGATCGAATTCTGTTCGTATTGGACGGAGTCGCCGTAGAGCGCGGGCTTCAATTTCTTCTGCAAGTCGCTTCTCTTAAAGTCCCCACGTTAGTCGTCGTCACAATGAGAGATGCCTTGGAAAAAAAGGGATTAGAGTTGGATCTAAATCCATTCGCCAAAGCATTCGGAACTAAATTCCTTTTTATCAATCCGAGAACGGGAGACGGGACCCAGGAGCTGAAGGAAGCCTTGTTTGACGCCTCCTCATTCCGTATTCCCTCGACTTCCTTCGCATGGGATAAAAAGAGGGAACGATTCCTGGAATCGATTCTTTCTCGTCTGACGAGCACGGATACGGAAGCGCTTCGTTTCGTTTTAGAGAATTCGTTAAAGGAATTGTCGGGAGAAAAACTTTTAACCGGAATTCCGGGACTCTCTTATCTGCCCGAAGACGCCAGAATATTGGTGACCGAAGAATGGAGGAAGGCCGGATTGAATTTCTCCTATCGGGATGAGCTGGTTCAAAAATCCTTTTGGATCAAGAAATTATTATCCCGCGCTCTTTTAGGCCAGGAAAATGCGACCGGCGGTGTTTTACGATTCGCGGATCGAATTCTGCTCCATCCGATTTGGGGATTGGTTTCGTTTCTTGGGATCATGGCGTTCGTATTTCAAATGCTTTTCGCCTGGTCGGAAATTCCGATGGATTGGATAGAAACCCAGGTGGGCGCGTTAGCCGTTTTTGCGGGAAGTCTTTTACCCGAAGGCCCCGTTCGATCTCTCGTCCAGGAAGGAGCCATCGGCGGAGTCGGCGCCGTTCTGGTATTTATTCCGCAAATCAGTCTTCTCTTCTTCTTTATCGGAATCATGGAAGAAAGCGGGTATATCGCGCGGGCTTCCTTCGTAATGGACCGCTTTATGGGAAGATTCGGATTATCGGGTAAATCCTTCATTCCGTTGCTTTCGTCGGCGGCTTGCGCAGTTCCCGCTATTATGGGTACAAGAACGATAGAAAACAAAGCGGATCGAATTACCACGATCCTCGTGTCTCCTTTGATCACTTGCTCGGCAAGGTATCCGGTTTATATCCTGGTCATCGGCACCGTGTTCTCGGACCGGCCCATTTTCGGAATCTTCCAGACAAAAGCTCTCGTCCTGTTCGGACTCTTCGTATTAGGAATAATCGCCTCCATGACGGCGGCGTTCATTTTTAAAAAAGCTTTTTTCCTATCCGAACCCTCCTACTTTCTGATGGAACTCCCGCGCTACCATATTCCTTCCGTTAAAAGCCTTTTCATAGTGGTATATAAGAAAATTAAAACATTCTTATTGAATGCAGGAAAAGTCATACTTTCCATTTCCATCCTTCTTTGGTTTCTCGCGAATTATCCCAGAGTGGAGGAATCGAAGATCGAGAATTTGCCGCCGCATCAGGCCAAATCGCTGCAAATATCCGAATCGTATGCCGGCCATTTGGGCAAAGCGATGGAGCCGATTCTAAAGCCGATCGGTTTCGGTTGGAAAATGGGTATAGGTTTGATTACCTCTTTTGCGGCGAGGGAGGTCATGGTCTCGACTCTTTCCATCATTTACGGTGTCCAGGGGGAAGAGGCCGAGCAGGAAGATTTGCGTAGCGCATTGCGGAACGATAAGGATCCTCAAACCGGAAAGCCGATATGGAGTCTTGCCAGCGCTTTAAGTCTACTCGTTTTCTTCGCTTTCGCCTGCCAATGTATGTCCACACTAGCGGTAGTAAAACGGGAAACGAATTCCTTATTTTGGCCGTTCTTCCTATTCGGGTATATGACGATTCTAGCATATGTATCCTCCTTTATCGTTTTTCAGGTCGGCAAAGCGGTCGGATGGAGCTAGTAAGGATTCAAAATCTATCCTTGACGTTTCGCGGATATGTCCTGTAAAACTACCCTCGGTCATCTTTTTTGGAAAATTGAATGAAGCGAATCCCGCCAAATCTTAAAATCATCGGCTTTTATTCCGCGGTAATCTTTTCACTTTTAACGATATTTCGAATCGTTCTTTTTTTACTCTATTTCGGTAAGATCGATAACTCACCTTGGGGAGAAGTATTACTTTCGTTTTTGATCGGAGTCCGCTTCGATCTTTCGGTAACTGCGATCACCGTAGGTCCCTTTTGGCTTCTTTCCGGTTTTTATTTCGGCAATCGTTGGAAATTCTATCGTTATATCTGGGGCATTCCCCCGATTATCCTGGTCCTATGGATGTTCGGACATCTGATCGGTGATACGATTTATTATGGGGAAGCGAATAAGCATCTAGGCTACGAGGGTTTCGTATTTTTAGGCAAAGATTTTTTCGTAATTCTTACCGCAGCGTTGCAAAACACGCCGGCATTAGTCGTAAGCGGCCTCCTTATAATTTTTTTCGGACTCCCTTTATTCATCTGGTCGTTCGTAAAATGGAACGGTTACCGATTCTCCGCAGAGAATAAGAAAGCGGAACTGATTCAGATCCCGATTTCGATTTTGGTCGTGTTTTTGCTGTTTCGGGGAGGTATCCAATCCCGGCCGTTACGTTCGACCGAGGCGATTCATTCGCAAAACGGATTCTTAAATAACCTCCCCCTGAACGGAGTGTTTACCACTTTGATGGACCTAAAGTCCACGGCGATCTCTCCGAACCTAAGACTCTCCCATTCCGAATCCCTCGCGATCGTTAAAAAAGAAATCGATTATCCGGGAGCGAATTTCACCGACGATCGATATCCGATTTTACGGGAAACGAAGGAAACGAGACAGGGAACTCCTCCGAACATAGTGATTATTCTGCTCGAAAGTTGGACGGGAAAATTTATCCGCCCAAACGGGACCGGTCTCGTCGGAGGGAAGGAATTGACTCCTAATTTTAATTCCCTAATTTCGAAGGGCAAATATTTCCCTCATTTCTTCGCCACGGGAGGAAGGACGACTAACGGTCTTTTGTCCGTTCTCACCGGCATTCCGGACAGGCCCGGAATTACCGTCATTCGCACGCATCAGGTTCTAGGTAATTTCGGAGGACTTGGAACCGTATTGAAGCAAGCGGGTTATAATACGTTATTCGTGCATGGCGGCGATATCGGCTTCGATAACATGAGTTTTCTGTTTCCGCATTGGGGCTTTGAATCCATTGTCGGACGGGAAGAAATGCGGCAGAAAAACGAATATACCTCCGGTGCTTGGGGATACTTCGACGAAGACGTTTTGGATGAACTTCAAAAAAGAATGTCGGTAACCAAACCCCCTTTCCTCGCGGTATCTCTCACATTGACCACTCACTATCCGTACGAAGTGCCGGAGAAGGAATTCGAGATTTTTCCGAATTCGGTTCAGGACTACGATTATTTTAACACCTATCATTATTCCGACTGGGCGCTCGGTAAATTTATCGAGAAAGTACGCAAATCTCCCTACTTCGACAATACGATATTCGTTTTCGTGGCCGACCACACGCATCATAGAAATCTAAATCCGTATGAGGACAGAAATATTCCGTTGCTTCTGTATTCTCCTAAACTCGTGAAACCCGGAATCGACAATCGAATTTCCTCCCAGTTAGACGTACTGCCGACCATATTGGGATTGGTCGGGAAAAAACTAAAATTCTCGGCCATGGGCCGGGATCTACTTTCGGATCAGGAACAAGGAAGGGCGTATTTTGCCTTCTCGAGCGTGATCGGTTGGATCGAGAGAGGTCTATCTTTCTATCGATTCACCGACGGGGACGTAAGAGACGCGACTCCGTTCCCGCCCGAAAAGAAAACGAATTTCTGCGAATCGTCCCGATCCATTTGCGATGAATACGAAACGAAAGCGAAAGCGTTCTTTAATTTGAGCTACGAACTTTTGAATTCGAACTCGATTTATCCGCCTAAGGAAAAATAGGCAAAAACGAGTCTAAATTTTCTGATCCTTAGCTTTCCGAAAATTTCATCGGATGTACTTAGGTAGAAATTCCGGTTTTCTAACGGAAAAAGAACCGATCTTTAAAATACGAACTTTCAGGTATATAGGAATGGTATTTTCAAAACATTTTAAATTGGATCATCGACAAGAACTCGGCCCCGATACTCCTCCGTTTCTAGTCGCGGAAATCGGGCTCAATCACAACGCGGATTCGGAGATCGGAAAAAGATCCATAGAGGCCGCCAAAAAATCGGGCGCGAATGCGGTGAAATTTCAAAGCTATCGCACGCAGGACTTCCTAGACGTTTCCAATCCCAAAGCGAAAGTCTTGGTGGATATTTTCAAACAGTACGAACTTTCCGAAACTCTGCATCGGGAATTCAAAAAAACCGCGGAAGACGAGGGATTATTTTTCTTTTCCACGCCATTGGATTCTAAAAGCGTCGATCTGTTGGTATCTCTCGGTGTCGCCGCGCTAAAAATCGCAAGCGGGGACATCGTAAATAAGAAACTACTGGAAAAATGCGCCTCCACGAAGCTCCCGATTTTTCTCTCAACGGGTGCGGCCGAGGGATTCGAAGTGTTGCGCGCCTTGGAATTTTTAGAACAACAAGGAGTAAAGGATCTATTACTCTTTCATTGCGTATCCCTTTATCCCACCCCGCCTGAAAAGACGAATTTGAGAACATTATCTTATTACCGACATCTATTCCCGGGGCCGTTGGGGTTTTCGGACCATACCGGAGGGACGTTGGCCGGAGCGTTAGCGGTCAGCATGGGCGCAACTGCATTAGAAAAGCATTTTACACTGGATAAAAGTCTCCCTGGTCCCGACCATACTATCTCGGTAGATCCTGTGGAATTTTCCACGTACGCAAAAAACGCTCGGCTGGCATTCGAAATGAGAGGCGAAAGAAAAAAAATCGTTCAGCCGGAAGAGAAAGCGGGACGATTTTTCGGACGCCGATCCTTGTATCTCGGGGAGGACGGAAATCCTATCGCGCTACGACCCGATTTGAGCCAGGAAAACGCGACCTACCTTGATTCATGGAAAATCGAAGAAGCCGATTCATTGCTTTCGGATGGAGCGGCGATAAATCCCGGAGACGCGTTCAAAGCCAAAGCATGAAGCGGATAGTTTATTATTTCCTGATATTCTTATTCTCTTTTCGGATTGATGCCGCTCCTAAAACGTTCGGCTCGTTAGGCTCCGAAATAGATTACCTGGATTTCGGAAGATTGTTGGTTGCCCCGTTTTCTTATTCGGTTTCTTCGATCTTTCATGAAGAGTACGGGGCATTCAATCTTTTCGATTCGGACCCGAAGACCCATTGGTATTCCTCGTCCGGACCGCATCCTGAATGGATAACCGTCGATTTCGGATCCAAACGACTCATCAATGGGATCGAATTAGTCGTCCCCGTCTTTCGAGGTAAACGCTCCGTGGACGAGTATGAAATTCAAGTATTGTATCAGGAAACGTGGAAAACGATTTTCAGAAACGAGCGAGTGGAGTTAATAAACACTCATCGCATTCCTCCGATGGACGCCTCCCTGGTTCGAATTTATTTTCCGAAGAAAGAAGACAAAAGCATCGTAATCAGCGAATTCAAAATTCTACTAAACGATATTCCTTTAAACGAGGTGCCGCGGCGACTGACCGGTTATATGTATCCGATTCCGGAAGGATTGCTCCCCCCTAAGGAAGCCCAGCTACCGGGCGCGCCTAGAGAATATAGAAATGGGATCCACAAAGGTTTGGATATTTATTTCAAAAAGGAAAAAGACGGAACCCCGAGGAGACTTACCTTTTCCGATTCTCTAATATCTCCGGGGGACGGGATCATCGTGCGTGCCGATTTGAATTACGTCCCTATGACCGTACCCGAATTTCAGTATCATTCCTCTCAGGCCCAAAAAAACGGAGTCACTTATGTAGAGAGGGATTTCGGAGGAAGGCAGGTTTGGATCGATCATGGAAACGGAGTGATGTCCTCATTCAATCATTTATCCTCGATTAAAAAAGGACTCGAGATCGGCTCTAAAGTGAAGGCAGGTGAAGAAATCGGCACTGCCGGGAACTCCGGCTTAATCGGGGAAGCGAAACAATCCGACGAAAATATTCACTTACATTTCGAGATCTGGGTAGACGGAGAATATCTGGGAGCCGGCATTTCCGGGCCGCAAATGAGGAAATTACTCCAATTCTTCTTTTCACGTTCCGACTTTCTCGTAAAATAGATCCGAAATAGAATTACGAACTAAGATTTTCTTAAGCGGCGTAAAAATTCCGTCTCGATAACCGGACCGTTATTAATCGTTTTCTTATATAGAAAATTGCGTAAATGAACGGCTTCTTCCTCGGTCAGTTCCCAGCCTTCGACTTCCCTTCTCACGCGAGGAATCAGATGAGAGAGAACTATCGCTACCGTTACGGAGAGATTGTAACTTTCGGTAAATCCGAACATCGGTAATCGTAGGTGAAGATCTGCCTGGGATAAGGCGATTGCAGAAAGACCGATTTCTTCGGCTCCGAATAACACCGCCGTCGGTCGATCCAAGGGCAGGCTCTCAAGCGAATGAAAGGTTTCCCCGTCCCCCCAGGGCGATGTCGCGACGATTCTATATCCCGATTCTTTCAGATGACGGAGACAAAACCTCGTATTGTCCTCGCCCATCGATTGATAACGATGGATTCTCAACCATTTTTGAGCTCCCTTGGCTACTCCCGCATTCGGTCTATATGAATTCCGATTTTCAACCGCATACACGTCGCTTAAACCGAGACATTCGGAGGTTCTCAGCGTTGCACTAGCATTAAAAGGTTGGAATATATCCTCCAATACAATTGTTAAGTACTTTGTGCGAAACGAGAGAACTTCCTCGATTTTTCGGCGTCGAGACTCGGATAACATCTCCGCGAAGTATCGATTGAGGGCTCGCGCCTCCATCAGATTAGGAACTTCCTCGAATTCAATCATTGGCCGCATATTCTCAACATATGCAAGAAAGATCTAAACGGACAAGTCCATCGCGAACTAGGGAAAGGAAAACAATACTATACATCTAGAACGTAAGAAAAAAAATTCTAAAGTTTTTTTAAAAAGGGATTGTACTTTGTTTCCGAAAATCTATTATGTCCCCTATCTTGTCGGTGGTGAAGAAATATGCCCGAGCAATTGCAAAAGATTCTAAATAATATTAAGGAGTTTGTCGGCTCCTTGGATATGACCAAGAAACTGATTCTGGGTGGTGTCGCCTTAACGGTTTTAATAGCCGTCGGACTTTTAGCGACCGTCTCTTCCCAAAAGAATAGGATCATTTTATTCAAGGACATGACGTCCAAGGATTTTGCGGAAATCACTAAGAAACTGGACTCCATGGGATACCAATACGGGACCTCGGACACCAGCGTAGTCAGCGTGGATCCGGAACAAAGACAGGAAATCATCACAAAGCTTGCCCAAGAGAACCTGATTCCGGCCGGTGTTCAAGGGTGGGAATTATTCAACGTCGAGAAATTCACCGAGACTCAATTCGACAAAGATATCAAAAAATATAGGGCCTTAAAGGGAGCTATCGAGCAGTCTCTGATGACCTTACGTCCCGTCGACAAGGCATTCGTAAACATCGCGATCCCTGAGGACGAATTATTCAGTTCCAACGCTTCCCCGGTAAAAGCCTCCGTGATTTTGCATTTCATCCCGGGCGTCGACGGAATGTCAAAGAAAGAAGTAAAAGGAATCGTAAACTTAGTTTCAAGAGCTGTGCCTAAATTAAAACCGGAGAACGTCGTCGTCGCGGATGCGGACGGGAAAATCATCTCCGATTTCGAGGAAGATCTCGAAAAAGAAAGATTGGAACTCAGAGTCGTGCAAGAAAAACTGCGGATTCAGGAAGAGCAAAGGATCCAAAGATTAATCGACGTTAGAAACACTCTGCGCTGGTATCTGGGCGGAGAAGATCGCGTGGATATTACGCGTTTCGAATATATGCTCAACTGGGACAAGGAATCCTACAAGGACAATACCGTTACGCCCGTTGTGGAAAGACCCGACGATCCCAATACTCCTTATTCGGAACTGAAAATAGTCGACGGGTATAGCCTAAAAGTCTCTTCGAAAGAAACCAGCGAACAATTCAATGGAAGAGGCTTCACTCCCGACGGTCCGGCAGGAACCGAGCCTAATCTTCCGCCAGGCTACAAAGACACCGACTACCAAAAAGCGGAATATAAGAAAACCGAAAATATCAATAACTTTGAATTTAACCGTCGGGTAAGCGAAGTCCAAAAGCAACCTTGGAAAATCGAAAAAGTCAATCTTTCGGTGGTCATCGACGGGCAATGGACCAAAAAAGAAAAAGAAGACGGAACAGGGTACGATAGAACTTATATACCGGTTTCCGACGACGATCTAAGGACGATCCGCAAGAACCTAGAAGCGGCGGTCGGGATCGATAAAGCAAGAGGGGATCAAATCTCCGTCATCAGCATTCCCAAGGATAGATCGGCACAATTTGCGGCCGAAGACGAGGAGCTGAAAAAGCAAAAAGCGATCCGACAAATGGTTATCGCTTCTCTCGTAATCATTCTCTTCCTGATTCTCACCGTCCTAATCTACAGAGCGATCAAAAAAGAAATCGCAAGACGCCGCAGACTCCGCGAAGAAGAACTTGCCGCAATGCAACAAATGATGCGGGAAGCAGCGCTCCGAGTTATGGATGACGGTAGTGCGGAAGTGGAACTTTCTCTCGACGAAAAACTACGCAGAGAACTTCTGGAGAACGCAATCAACCTTTCCAAGGAAAAACCGGAAGAGGTTGCTCAGCTTCTACGTACTTGGTTATCTGAAGAGGAAGCCACCTAATGGAATCCCTGTCCGGTAATAAGAACCGGGCGGGTCGCCTCCTCCGAATTCTGGGGGAGCACCTTCCCCCGGAAGTTTTTCGTCACCTCGGTCCCAAGGATACGAGTAGACTCTTAGAGAGCTTTCATAAAAGCGGAAAGCTCGATGCCAAAGAGGAACGCGAATTATTGGGTTCTTTCCTGGAAGGGATTTCTTCCGTTCCGAAAGAAGGATTGGATAAGGACACGTTCGCCCTCATCCAAGAATTGGAATCCATTCTTAAAGACGGACTTTCAACCGAACCCGACTGGCTTAACGAGCTAAAGGAGTTTAATAAGGAGGAATTATCCAGAATCGTCGCAGGCGAGGAACCGGATCGAATCGCGCTCATTCTCTGCTTTGCGGATCCGGATGTATCCGCTCGCGTCTTGGAGGAGTTCCCGTACGAGCTTCAGGAAAACATTCTGCTCCAAATTCGAGATTTGGATTTATCCTCCGAATCCGGAAAGGATTCGCTGGAGCGATTTCTACGCTTTAAAAAAGAGGCAATAAAGCATCCTGGGATAAGCACTCCGGTAAGAGACAGAATGGGAAAACGCGCCGCGGACTTGTTGGGCAAAATGGACCCGCAAGATTCTCGGAAATTATTCACTAGGATACGCGAAAAGAACCCTGCGTTTGCCGAAAATATAAACGAACACTTCTTTCGGATGGAAGATTTTCTAGAGCTAAATCGGGAGAATCTGAATAAATTTCTTTCAGATATTCACCCGATCGTGGTCGCCGTTGCCCTTCGAGGAACCGAACCTGAAACCAGAGCGCAACTCCTAGAAAGGATGGAACCGTCTCTGGTTTCAATCGTCCGGCTAGAAGAAGATTCGATGGGACCGATTTCCCTAGCGGAGATCGAAACCGCCCAAAACGGTGTTCTTGAAATCTTCAGGGATTCCGTAGAATCGGGAAGAATCAAGTTCCGGAGAAACGTCTGAACTATGGCCAAACTCGTCTTTAAACCCATTCAAATCGCCGACATGCAGGATCAGGTCGAGCTGCAAATACCGGATAAGTATAAAAAATTTCATCGGGATGAAGACGCCGAAGAGTTCGAAGTCGATCAGGAAGGAAACATTATCGAGCAATACCAAGGTCCTTCAATCGAAGAGATCGAGGCGGAGCTAAACCGCTATAAGGAAGAAACGGAAGAAAGCATCAAGAAGATGCTGGAAGATTCCCGCCGGAAAGCCGAAGAAATCGAAGAAGAAGGCCGTAAAAAAGCTTTCCAAATGATCCAAGACTCGAAAGAGAAAATCAAGTTAGACGAGGACTCCGGGAAAGCAAAAGCGGAGCAAATCTTGGAACGGGCCAAGATGGAAGCCGAGAGGATGATCAAAGAGGCCGAAATGAAGACGGCCGAAATCGAGCATGAGGCCTACCTGAAAGGCTTTGAAGCGGGTCGCGAAGTCGGTTTCCGAAAAGGCCAAGGAGAGGTTCGAAGACTGATCGATCGTTTAGGGACTATCGTCGGGAAAGCCATCGATATTCGGGCCGAATTGATCCAGGCCTCGGAAAAGCAAATGGTCGAAATGATCCTGATCATTGCGCGTAAGATCATCAAAGACGAAATCATCGAACGTAAAGAAATCGTGTTAAATAATATCAGAGAGGCTCTCAAAAGAATCAAAGATCGGGATAGAGTGGACATTCGAGTTAACTTTGCCGATCTCGAGATCACCACCGCGCACAAGGATGAACTCATTAAACTCATGGAGTCTCTACGAAAAGTCAATATTTACGAAGATTCTCGCGTGGACAGAGGCGGAGTCATTATCGAAACCGATGTCGGTGCAATCGACGCCCGAATTTCCACGCAGCTCAAAGAAATCGAAGAAGCCATCCGAAATGCGGAGCCGATATAATCTACCATTCACGTCCAATCCCTACTCTCCTACCCGGTCTCCTTTCGAGGGGGCCGGGTACGGGGAATCTCTTCTCCGGTTTACAGAGGACAGAGGTCTGAAGACAGTAGCTGCTCGAGGTTGGAAAAGTTACAGAAGTAGAGGAAAGATCCCCTTTACACAGAAATTTTTCTCGGGAAGATGGAAACCCGGCTCATCAATGTTCTGCCTTCCGTCCTCTGTGAACCGTAGAGTAGAATTTACTTAATAAACCCCGCCCTTTTTGGGTGGGGGCCGGAGCGAAGCGGTGGAAAAATCTCGTACCACAAAATTACTCCTTCGACAAGAAGTTTTTCAAAATGGAATCAGTGGGAGCTCCCACAGATCTCTGTCCCTCGGTTTCATTCTAAGTTATTTAGGCTGGATACTGTGCGACATAATTCTATTATATTCACATTATAACTTGACTTTAGAGGATTTTTTTCCTACCGTAAACCTATTCATAGGCCCGGTTCCGCTAGAATGATTGAGAAGAAATTTTACGAGAAGGTCGACGTCATCTCCAAGTATTTCCTCATCCTGGATCGAACCGAGACAATCCGTAAATCGGGTCGAGTCGTTCGAGTCGCCGGAAACGTAATCTATTCGGAGGGACCTCCCGATTCGAAGATCGGCGAAATCATGGACGTCGAAAAAGCCGGCATTGAAGGCTATCTTCAATGCGAAATCGTCGGATTCGAAAATCATGTCTACACTCTGATGCCTCTCGGCCCCGTCGAAGGAGTCTATCCGGACGCGTTCGTTTTTTCTTCCGGTCGCCGCCTTACCGTTCCCGTAGGCAAGGAACTCCTCGGGCGGGTATTAAATGGAGTCGGAAAACCGATCGATAAGAAAGGTTTAATCATCACTTCCGACGAAAAATCTCCGGAGGGCGAAAGTATCAATCCTTTAGATCGCCCGATCATTCGCGATATCTTACTAACCGGAGTCCGAGCGATCGATGGGATCTTAACGGTCGGTCGCGGACAGCGATTGGGAATTTTTTCGGGTTCAGGTGTGGGAAAATCCAGCCTTTTAGGAATGATCTCCCGCTTCACCGACGCGGACGTAAACATAATCGCCTTGGTCGGTGAGCGCGGTCGAGAAGTGAACGAATTTATAGAGAGGGACTTAGGAAAGGAAGGCCTTGCCAGATCTGTCGTCTTTGCGGCAACTTCTGATTCCCCTAAAATGGAGCAGGTTAACTGCGCCCTTCTCGCGACTTCTGTTGCGGAGTATTTCAGAGAGCAAGGACTTCATGTCAACTTAATGATGGACTCCCTTACTAGATTTGCTCATGCAAACCGGGAAATATCAGTCTCCAATCACGAGCCTCCGATAACCAGAGGATTTAGTTCCTCCGTTTTTAGTAAACTAGCCCGGTTGGTCGAGCGTTCCGGAACATCCAAAGCAGGCGGTAGCATCACCGGCTTTTATACGATTCTTACGGATACCGATGAAATGGAAGATCCGGTGGCCGACGCCGTTCGAGGTTATATAGACGGTCATATCGTCTTATCCAGAAAAATCGCCGAGCGTAACCATTACCCCGCAATCGATATCCCAGGATCTCTTTCCCGGGTAATGCAATCGATTACCGACGAAGATCATTTTATGAGGGCCGGTATGATACGTGAATTAGTTTCGATGTACAATTCGGTCGAAGAATTAATACTTCTTAACGCGTATGTTCGCGGTTCGGACGCGAAAGTAGATCTAGCGATTCGGAAGAAAGAAAAGATCGACACCTTCCTTCGGCAAAAGCTGTTCGAAAAAAGTCCGTTTCCTCAGACCTTAAGCGCACTTAGGGATATCCTAAGGGAAGAACGGGAGGAGGAGGAATTTTAATCCATGAAGAGATTTAGGTTTCGACTGGATCCGGTGCTTCGTCTTCGAAAAATTGCGGAAGATAAGAAGCTCCAAGAGTTATCCGAACTAGTAGCGGAAATCAATCTTCGTAACCTTGAAATCGAAGAGAACGAGTCCAGGATTCATAGCCTCGCTTCCACACCTTTGGAAGGGAGTTCCGGCTTACGGGAATATTCATATATGCAAACTTATATTCGCCAGCTGCTGACCCGCAATACGGAACTACTCGAAGAAATCCGTTCTTACGACGAGCCAGTATCCAAAAAAAGGGCGGAAGTGACCGAAGCCAGAAAGGATAAAAAGGTAATGGAGCTCCTCAAGGAGAAGCGATTTGCGGAATACATTAAACGTTATAAGAAAGGCGAACAAGTCGAGGCTGAAGAACTCTTCTTAGTCGGATATTTTAGGAAACAACGGGAGGCGAGGGATGGAATTCAAGAAACTGGAAGGGATCCGAAAGTATTTACCTACGATACGGGAAGCGTCGAACGGACCGGTACGGAAGATGCGGGACTTTCTGAGCTCAGAAAACTTTATGAGCGCTTTAAAAAGTGAACTACCCTTTCTGGAAGTGAAAAAAACCGCCCAGTCGGACCCGGTCGTAAGTTCGATGGTTAACCTAAGAGAGAAAATAACCGACCTTGAAACTAAAGCGGACCAATTGGAAAAAAGGATTTCCGGATCGAGATTGGATATCCGGGTTTAAGGATTATGGCAAGCCTCACCGATAAAGCACGAGCTGTTTATCTCGTTTTACTAATACTTTTTCTCTTACTCATAGGTTTTTTTGCGTTCGATTATTTCCAGATTATCGATGCGTCCGAATTCTTTCCGTTTCTAAAGAAAGAACCGGGCTTGGTCAATGCCGATGCGGAATCCCCGTCGGAATTGGAAAAACTCGAATTCCGAAAGGAGATGGAGAGGCTTGCAAAAGATAGGGATGAGATCCTGCAAAAAGAGGAAGAAATAAAGAAAGAGCGGGAACGTCTGGATGCGGAACTGGAAAAAATCGGAGAGTTAAAACGAGGACTCACGACGAAGGAAAAAGAATTAAAGTCCGCCGAAGCCGAAAAAAATAGCAGGGAAAAACTGGTCAAAGTCCTTGCCGACAAGGTTGCGAATATGCCTCCGGACAACGCGGTTCAAATGCTTACCAACTGGCCGGATAAGGATATCATCGACGTATTCATTCAAATGGATAAGGATGCCGAACAAGACGGACGCCAAACGATTACGACTTATTTACTGACTCTGTTTCCGGCGGAACGAAGAGCTACGATTACGAATAAGTGGTTATCCCGCTCCGATACGATTCGAGCGCCGGAATCTTCACCTGAATCCGAGGAATTGTAATGAACTCTAACAGAAAACCCGTGCGGATATTTTTTATATTCCTGATTCTGCTTTTGTGCACCGTTTCCCTGGCTGCGAAAGGAAAAAAGGCAAAATACGTGAGCGGAGAGGACTTAGTCAGAAATCCTTCCAAGGCGGTAGGCGAAACGGTCCGATTGTCTGGCAATGTTTCCCACGTTCTATACAAAGGAAATTCCGTACGATTCGTACTTCAATTTTCCGGCAAACCGGTCGTGTTAGATTCCGATGATTCGGGATTAATTAGCCGGGTCAACGTAGGCGCTTACGTGGAAGTATGCGGATTTTATCTAAAAAATAAAAAGTTCGAATTGGACGGTAAGCGTACAGATATGCCTTCCATAGTCGTCGAACAACCTTATTGCTCCAACTGAGCTTCGATTTTAGGTAGTTGGCAACATTCTGTCTTTTAGTTTACTTGGCTCCGGAAGTTAAAGAGAGAAACTTCTCCACTCGGAACTTTGCATTTTGTCGAATATTCGAATAAAATAAATGATAGTCGACCAGATGATAGGTATCGTCCCTGCCGATTGCCGGAAATCCTCTACTATCCGGTTCATGAACCCAAAGAATACCTTCGTTGCATTTTGCATCCGCAATCGCCGGTAAAATTCGATCGAAGCTTATCGGAAGACTGCCTAAGTTTCGTTCCTTAGTCGCGTATTTTTCATCGTTCGTCCATGTAAGAGGATTTACGCATAAGGAAGCGCGAAAGCGATCCACGAGTCGATTCGGCGTTTTCCCCCATTTATACGAATTCCAATTGATTACGCATCCCGTAGATTCCGCCGATTCGCAGGCAGGAAGTCCTACTTCTTCGGCACGAAACGGAAATCCGATCGCATAGGCTGCAATCAAATTATTCCTATAATCGGAAGATGATATGACTTCCTTCAGAAGTCGGGTAGCGTGTCTCGTCCCCTGGCTATGAGAGGCAAGGATCCACGGACGACCTTTATTCAGATTTTTTATATAATGGAGGAACGCTTTTTTGACGTCGGCGTAGGCAAAATCGATAGCCTCCGTTCCTTGCGGAGTCTCTTCCACAAAAACATAAAACGTCGCCTGTCTATAACGAGGCGCATAGATTTTACAGCAATCGTTAAACGCACTCGCCTGGGATCGAATGGGTCCCTTGTCGGTCTTACTATTTAAACCTTCATCCGCAAGATCCGCATTCCAGTATTTGCCGCCTATAATGAGCGTGGTCGGATGTATGAAAAATACGTCCGCTTTCGCTTCGGATTGTCGATCCGCAAACCCCGAATTCCTGGGCACATCATCCGCAGGGTCGATTTTATCCGGATGAGAAGCCCAATCTTTCGGATCGGAGTAATCCGGAGGAACTAATCGATTACTCATTTCGATAGTTTCTTTAGGTTTAAGTAAGAATAAGCAGGAAATTCCGCAGAACAAAACGGGCACCAAAAGGAATGAAAGAAATCGACGAAGTTTAGAATACCGGAAAACGGCCTGTAACTTTCCTAGAAATTTCATTCGCCAAAGCTACCCTGACTCCGATTTTCGGTCAAGTTCCGGAAAAGGGAAAAAGCTCCCGCGGAAAATTCGCTTCGTCAAGGCTTCGATCCGGAAAAAAGGATATGTTCCAACTTCGCGACGGTCTTTTCCAAATCGTCATTAACGATAATGTATTGAAATTCGTTTTTTCTCGCCAATTCCAATTTGCCGTTTCGAATTCGCTTAGCGATACTCTCTTCCGAATCTGTTCCGCGTCCTCTAAGTCTTTTTTCCCATTCGTCTTCGCTCGGAGGAAGAATAAAAATAGTAACGGCGATGTCTTTCAACTTTTCCTTAACGAGCGCCGCTCCCTGCACATCAAGATCCATGATAACGGAGCGATCTTCCGACAAACATTCTTCGATATACTTTCGAGGCGTTCCGTAATAAAAATCATGGACTCGGGCCCATTCTAGAAATTCACCCTCTTGAATTCCCCGTTCGAACGACTCGTTGGTCAAAAAGAAGTAAGTGACGCCTTCCCGATCTCCGGGACGCGGAGGCCGAGTCGTACATGAAATGGAAAAAGCGATCTCAGGATGCTTTTCGCGAATTCGATCGATCAGAGTGGATTTACCTCCGCCCGCTACGGAGGAAAGAACAAATAACTTCGCCGACAATTTCAGTCTTTTTCTTCCTCTTCCTCGGCGATCGAATTATCCCTGCTTTCGATTCTGCGAGTCAAGGCTTCCACTCTAAGGTTTGAAAGAACCAAATGGTTCGAGTCTGTGATTATAATGGACCGAGTCTTCTTTCCCTGGGTAGCGTCTATTAAACTATTATTACTTTTGGCTTCGTTTCGAATCCGTTTCGCGGACGCGGAGTCGGAATGAATAATGCCGACGATCTTCGAGACCATCACAATATTCCCGAAACCAACGTTCAGGACGCTGAATTGAGACATCTAAACCCTCCGGTTTCTTTCAAGTCTGAATCGTTCAATTATATCCACCTCGCCGGTAGCCAGATCCAGCGCTTCCGAAATATCCGCATGAGAGTACCCTTTTTTCAAGAGGAAAACTACTTTCTCTATCTTCGTCGTTTCGCCGGGTAAATCCTTTAAGATCGCTTCCGGAGAAATTTTTGCGATATCGGGTTTTTGCGGTTCTCGGCCGGAAATTTTCCTCTCTAAGAGTTTTCCGAAATCCTGCTCAACGGGAATCTTGTTATTTCGAATTTTCACGTTGGAAGGAGTTCCCGCATCCATCGATCCGAATCCGGTTTTATAACCGGATTGGAATTTTAAACTTCCCGTTCCTCCTAACTCCGACGGAAGTGAGCTCCCTTCTTTAAAAGGATCTCCGTCCAAAGAAATATCGAACGTCGAACTAGGATTGTAAATCGGTTGAGTGGGTCGAGTCGGAGACGGAGACGCCAATAGTTCTTCCGGATCCTTCCAGCCTAGAGCATCCTTGATTTTTTTCCCGAAATTTTTGAGAGTTCCGATCGTTCCGGAATCCTGATCCGAGAGAGCACCAGTCCCGAGGTTTTCGAGTCTAGTAGTCTTGGTCCCGGGCTTTTTGTCGGAAGTCGCGGGAACTTCTTCCGGAAGATTTTGTTTATACAAGTGTCCGACACCCGTTCCGGCTTTGGAAGTCAATACGCTACGCTTCTCTTCCAAAGGATCCTGAGATTTTTTTAATTCTTTCTGTTTCTCGCGAATCAAAGTGAGGTATTCGTCCCTAAACGCGGCCTCTGCGGATTTCGGGATCTCTTCCCAGTCGACTTTATTCGAAGAGGAAACGATTTCTTCCGAATGAATTTCCGGTTCCGGCTCGCTTTCAAATTCCGTACTAGCGCCCGCCTTCTCTACCGGATCGATAGTAACCTTTTCCACGACTCGATTCGGCAATTCTTCGACCTTTCTAAGAATGGATCGTAACGTTTCTTCCAGGGAATCCGTCTTTTGAACTAGAATCTTATATGCCTGAACTTTGGAATTCAAGAGTTCGATATGATTTTCGGCTTCGGTTTGAATTTCGTCTACGAGAGTCCGGACTTCTTCGTTGATGCGACGAATCATATGAGTACGAATCCGCTTCGTGACTTGAGCGGTGATCCCGATGTATAAACCTACACCCAGAACTATGTTTAAAAAAAATACGGCAAAGAGTTCCATCTTTCCAACCTCGGGAGAGGGTTTCCAACAACATTCCTCCGAGCGGATTTTTAGATGATCGCGTTTTTCCTAGGCTATCATATCCAATGATGAGCGGGAAGCGGTTTTGTATTCTATCTTTCTTCCGGACTTATCATAGGAGACGATTTTGTCCTTGCCGCCTTCGGGACGAGGTCCCTTAAACGAACGAATTTCCTTTTCGATCTCGCCGATCTTTTGAGTGTACGCCGTTCTCAATCTTTCTCTATACTCGGGAGAAAGCGAAAACGTTTCCGCATACATCTGCACCGCATATTTTTTATCGATATTGTACTCCCGTACCGCCTTTTCGTTTTGGGCGATTACGTTTGTCAGAGTGTGCGGATGCTCCACCATGGTCCGACGAAGGATGTCAGTAGCGGCGCCATATCCTAGCAAGGGCTCATTTAGCCTCATGGCTTCTTATTTTACCCGACTTCGATTTTTTCTCCAGTCTTTTTTCTCGGGTTCCGGGTCTTGGTATGGAACTTGCCTAATTGCGCCGTTTTCCTCGACGAAAGTCTTATGTTTGATTTCGTTTCGAGTCTTAAAGTCGGAATTACGAATTTTGATGGTTACGCCGCCGTATAAAGTCTTTTCAATACAAATCTTACCATTGGCGGCCTTATCTTCCATATAGTTTTGAAGGTTCTGGATCTCGTTTTCATATTCTCGAACTCTAGTTTCCAGTTTCTCGACTGCTTTAGCCGTCTTGGCCAATTGCTGTTCATGGTCCTGAGTAAACGAGGCCGGGTCGCTTTCTTTCCGCGCTTTCAAGGTCTTAAGACTTTTTGTAAGTTGCTCGAATTTGCCCCGGTTTTCCGTCAGCTTTTCCTCGTAGTCGGCGATCTGTTTCAAGACTTTCGGATCGGTTCCTACCACGAGTTCCGTAGGCGGATTGGCGGAAGAGCCGATTACTTTCGCGGCGATCATTTCCGCAGCTCGAATCGTTCCTCCTACAATTTGCCCCCGTTTCCCGTTCGAAACTACTTTGCCGCCGGCACTAATAAAACAGTGCAGAATCCCTTCCTGTACGATTACGTCTTTCTCCGTAATAACGGTTGCGTTCTGTATAAACTTAGCGATCACGTTTCCGCCGGTGGATTCGATGCGAGCCTCGTCACGTCCGGAAACCCCTTGCCTAATAATGATATCCCCGTCGGCTTCTACATTCGCTTTTTGTACGGTTCCATAGATCTCGATGTTCCCCGCGGCTTTGACCGAATAATTATCTTCCACATTGCCGGTAATAATAACCGAGCCCAGGAAAGTAACGTTTCCGGTTTTAATTCCCACGTCACCGTTTACCCGGTATACCGTCTCCACGGAGAGGCGACCGGCGGCGTAGACCACTTGTCCGTTCACTTCCGCAGTAAGCTTGGTTCTATCTTCGGAAAGTATAGTTCCCTTTCCTTGCTTCAGCTCGGTATCCAATCCGTCTTTGGCTGGTAGGAGTTCATTAAATAGAGTGCGACCATATTTCCCTTTTTCTGCAGGAACCTTTTCCGCCAGCAACTGGCCGACTACGACGTTCTCGATGAGGTCCATATCCTTATAGTCGACGCGGCCGGATTCGTCCTCGCGGAATACGACGTTCTTCTGAGTGCGAACACGATAGATGATCGTGGCATTTTTTCCGTTGATAGGCAGATCGCCTTCCGCAGCCGTAAAGGCTTGGTTATAGAATTCTTCCTCGAGACGACGTTGGATCTCATCTTCCTTGATGCCGTATTTAACGCCTGCATTTTTGAGATAGTTGACCACGTCACGAACCTCTAAATCTCGGCCACCGGGCTTGGGTGGAATTAAGGTTACTTTCGCCTTCATCCGATCCATAGCCACGTCCAAGATCAGCTTAGCCTCCATTCCCGGACGAGCTTTCATGTTGGAGATATAGGTCGGTTCTCCATTAGCTTCCTTTACCAACTTCCGGATCTGACCGTCATCAACCTGATCGATACCTCTAACGGATAATTTTTTAGAGACTTCCGAAAGTTCGACGGCCCTACCTTCTCCCGAGGGAGGAAAGACGGTCAGATAAACTCCATTGCGGAGTATTTGCACTAAAATATGGCCGTCCCTATCTTTCGGCTGTAGGAACTCCTTAAGATCCTTGGAGACTAATTTACCGGATCCGCCCGTAAGCTTTTGATCCAACTCGGAAAGTTCGTCCAGAAAATTGTCTTCCGGAATGATGGAGGCCCGGATATGCCAAGGTTCGGAGCCGAAGAGCTTCTTTTTCCCGCGCTTTAATACGATATAATCGATCTCGTGGTTTTTTTTCCGAAGGTGAGAAGCCGCAAGTTGAACACATTTTTCTAATGTTTCGGCAATAACTTCCACCTGCTCCTTTTGGAGCCGATCTAATTCCTTGGATTGGTCTTTTAAGAAAGAAGTTAAGGATGACATATCATTTTACCCGGAAACGTCGGCCGGCTTCGCGTCGAGCCTGGACCTTTTGCTATCATTCCGCGATCCCCTCCAAGCGTTAGACCCTTATTCCGCGAGCAATCCTAGCTATTTTTCGCTCGCATCGCCGAAGATAGAGGGAGAATTTACTTCTTAGTTATGACCGATTTCACTTTTCCCAGTTTACTTCTGAGTCTTGCGACCGCGCGAGTATGCAACTGCGAAATTCTTGATTCGGTAACTTCCAGGACTTCTCCGATCTCTTTCAATGTTAGATCTTCGTAATAGTAAAGAACGATGACTTTCTTTTCCTTATCGGGAAGAGTTTTGATGGCTTCGACGATTACGTTCTTGATTTCTTCCTTTTCGATAATCGTATCCGGATTCATGTTCATCGGAGATTCCAAAGTTTCCATAAAGGAAACTTCGTCGTTCTCATCGCCGAGAAACCATATATCGTTAAGCGAAACCAGGGAGGTACCGCTGATTTTCGTTAAAAGAGTATTAAACTCTTCTACGGAAATACCCATTTCCTTGGCAATGGCCTCATCTTCGACATGAGCACCCTCTTTATTTTCCAACATCCCGATGATCTGCTCGAGCTGTTTCGCCTTCTGGCGAATCGAACGAGGAATCCAGTCGATGGAACGCAACTCGTCAAAGATAGAGCCGCGTATCCGAGTCATTGCATAGGTTTTGAATTTAATCTGCCGATCGGGATCGAACTTCTCGATTGCATCCAGAAGTCCGAAGACTCCATAGGAAACCAAATCGTCGAACTCGACGTTCTGAGGCATCCCGATCGCGATGCGACCCGCAACGTGCTTGACCAAGGGGGAATATTTTTCTACGAGATAACTGCGTATGTTCTGGTCTTTGGTGTCCCGATAGGACTTCCACAGTTCCGTCTCATCCGTATTATTATATTTATCAAAAAGTTTGGACATAACATCGGACTGGGAAGGTCCTTCGTTTAAGAGTGTCGTGGACCAAACCGATTTGCAATAGCATTTTTTGTCGCAAAAAAGGGGAAATCAAGCAGTTTTTTGTCTCATTAGTAAATGAGAACCGATTAGACGGAAAATATGCGACCTTAGGATAAAATGCGTCCGAGTTTCGTGTAAAAAAGAAGAATCAGAAAAAAGTCGGAGGAAAATCCTTGGTGCTTATCCTTAAAAAGCTGCGTTCGGCAATCTTATTTTTCCGAACTACCGTCGTCCTTTGCAAGCATGGTTCGAATCGCTTCGGCCATAAGCTTCGGTTCATTTTTAATGGCGATATTTTCGACCATGATATGATCTCCGAATTTATCCGCTTTTTTACGGGGAATTCCTGCAGCGGTAGCCCGAATTTCATCCGGACTGGCTGGGGAATCGAAGTTTATCCCGGACATGTCGCTGTCGATTCTCTCTCCATAAAGTCCGGAATGTCCTCCTTCTCTGGCACCCCCGCTTTCGGCGGACACGTACGAGCCTCCGAGGTTCCGCAATAGCTCCAAAAACTCCGGAACTTTCATCTCAAGAACCGTATATACGCCAAACCCGAAGACGGCCATTCCGACCGTAGAAAGAAATGTGATGAAAAGGATATGACCGACGTAATTTCCCGCCAAGAATCCGCAAATTGCGCTGATCACTAAGCCCAAAAACGCAAAAAGAATTAGAAAGCCGATCTGAAGGTTCAATTGTCGTCTAAGCTTTGCTGCTTCTCACGGACATCCACGAAATTGAAGAATTTCTTAAAGAAACCGCCGATTCCGGAATCTTCCTGCGAATCCATTTCTTGATTCAGTAGGGAATAAGTGATCCGATTGAGGCAGGCAGCCGCCTTGCTTTTTGGTGAATGAATGATATACGGTTTTTGTTCCCGGATACTTTTCTCAACTTCATCATCTTGAAAGATAAAACCTAGATTTTCAACCCTGACTTCCAGGAATTGACCCGAGATATCGATGACCCGATCGGCCACCTTCTTCCCTTCGATCGCGGAGCGAACTCGATTTACGACCATTTTCAGGTTTTTGTCGCGACTCTGAGAAACGATCGCCTTAATCAAGCCGTAAGAATCGGTGATTGCGGTCGGCTCCGGAGTAGTCACCACGATGACGTCGTCCGCTGGCAGAGTTAATCCGATTACGTTGGAACTAATTCCGGCTCCGGTATCGATGATCATATAATCATAGGATTCCAGATCGGCAAAACCTTTGATTAAGTTATTCCTTTGCGTATCGTTCAGGTTCGCGAGTTGAGAGTAACCGCTCGCACCCGCAATGATATCCACGCCTTCCGGGGCTTGGATGATGATATCTTTTAAACTCTTATGTCCCTTAACAACGTGGTATAAATTGTATTTGGGAATAATCCCCAAAATAACGTTCACGTTTGCGAGACCCAGGTCCCCGTCGAAAACCAAAACTCTCTGTCCAGCCTTAGCCATCGAAATAGCGAGATTCACGGAAATCGTGCTTTTTCCGACCCCGCCTTTTCCCGAAGCTATTGCAATAATTTTGGTCATAGGTTTGGTTGAAGAAACGAGTTTAAGACTCGTATTACCCTCGGTTAATTTCCGTAGTTGGGTCGCTTGGTCCATCCTAACCTCTTCTTCGAACGTTCTTCCCGCTGGATCGATTTAACCGATCGTGGAGAAGATTTCGCCTCTGATATCTTTGATTCTTTCCGGATTTACCACGCACTCGGCAAGTAGATGCTTATCCGCTGGGATCATATCAAAAGGCACTTCCTGACCGACGCTTAGATGGGTAAAACCCTTATTTAATGTATCGGCCAGTTCCAGAAATCCACCTAAAAATTCCGCTTCGTCTAATTTGGTTAATAAAATTCTGCGGAAACCCAAAGGTTCGTAGGCCTTCATCACCGAGCGGGAATGATGATACGATGATGTAGACGATAATACAAGGATATTTTCAACGCTATCTTTTTCCCCGAACGCCGAAAGATAACCGTGCATCTTACCTAGCTGATCCATATTTCGGTGGCTATAACCTGCAGTGTCGATCAGAATCAATTCGGAACCGTCTCTAGCAAGAGTCTCCTGGAAACGTTTTAGATCCTTTACTGCATAAAATGGCATTTCCATGGTATCGGCGTACCGTTTTAGTTGCTCGATTGCGGCAATCCGATAGTTGTCGGTCGTATAGAGAGAAACGGCCTTTCCCATATGCAAATGATATTTGGCAGCCAGCTTTGCGATACTGGTGGTTTTACCGCTACCGGTCGGACCGACAAAAAAGACCACTTTTCTCTGACCACGTCCGGTACCCTTGAAAATATCGGCCTCGGCCTGCACTCTTTCGGAAAGGACTTCGATCGCCTTTTCCTGAACGGAAACTGACCTAGATCTATCCAAGGGCGACAAACGCTGCTCGACAGCCGATGCAATTTCATCCGCATACCGAGTACTCATTCCTTCTTGGATGAGTCGGTCCTTCAATCGGCCTAGATGGGAATCAGGTTCGGACTTTCTGACGTTTCTGGGTCTCGATTCGAATTCTTGCGCAAATGAGATTCCGAGTTTTTCCTCCCGATTCTGATCCTCGGATACGAGTTCCTCCGGCAAGGAGGTAACCGACGGAATCGTCCGGCGGGAACGCTCTTCCCAGGAGGGAATTTCGTCTAAGCTTTTTCGTCTTTCGACGGTTTGACTAGATTTCTGTTTTAGGAGTTCTTTTAAATCCTGAAGCTTCTTCTCCACCTTTTCGCGAGAACTTGCCTTTTCGGGAATTCCGACTTGAATCTCGATGACTTTCTTTGCCATGAGTCCCGTTCCGAAAACTCCTCCTTCCGTAAGGATTCGATGCTCGATAACGTGAGCTTCCGGTCCATACTTCATCTTCATCTGCATTAAGCAATCCTGTAGGTCTTTGCCTCTAATCTTTGCGAAATCCATACATCCTCCCTTTTTAGTAAGCTTCTATAATTCTTTTATTAAATCGTCTCGACTGTCTCTGCTGCCTGTGATTGAGTAACTCTCAATTCTCCCACTATGACCGTGGGTACGGAAGAATGAACTTCCTCCAGCGCGAGGACCGCAAAATTTCGCGGAGGGAATTCCTTTGCTAGGAAATATGCAAACGGCATCCGCACCTCTCGATTCACGACGTAAATGGGAAAGCCCCTGCTCTCCTGAATTTTCCGATTCATCTCCGCCACCGATTCTAAAAGACGTCTCTGAAATTCGGGAGGTAGAACCAAAATGTCCCTACCTTCGAGTCGATCCTGCGCCAACGATTTGTTCAGGCGATCTAGAACTCTTCCTTCCACAACGACGGCCTGCAACTTCCCGTCCACCATATAGTCCTTTACGATCGTATTCGAAATGGCCTGTCTTACGAATTCGGTGAGAACGTAAGGATTCGGATACTTGGGCATCTTGTTCGCGATAGTTTCCAAAATCGGAACCAAATTGCGAATCCCCAAACCTTCGCGGAGAAGATTCTGCAAGACCTGCTGAAGCATTCCTAGATTTCCGGGTTTGTCGGCTTCCAATTCCTGAACCAATGTAGGATATTGGGAACGATAATGATCCAGGAGTTTTTTTACTTCCTCTCTTCCCAATAAACTTGAAGCGTGGGTCGCGAGTAATTCTCGCAGGTACGTGATGATGACGGTGGAAGCGTCCACGACGATGAATCCTTTCGATTCGGCATCTCCTTTCGTATCCGAGGAAATCCATTTTGCCGTTCGTCCATAGGCAGGCTCGACGAAGGCTTCTCCCTCGATGGAGGTAATCTCCTGGCTTTCCGCGGAAGGCATCGCCATAAGCTTATCGGGTCTGATCGTACTCGAACCGACTTCCACGCCGTTGATCTTGATCGTAAATTGATCCGGCGGAATTTCCAAATTATCTAAAATACGAATCGGTGGAATGACAATGCCGCTTTCTCTCGCAAACTTGGCCCGGAGATTGGAAATCTGATCCATGAGCGTACCGCCTTGCGATGTATCGACCAAGGGAACCAAATGATAACCGAATTCGATTTCGATCGGTTCGATCCTGAGTTCGTCGTAATAATCTCTAGGTTTACGATCCGAAACGGATTCTTTCTCCTTCTTCTCCAAAACGTCCAGTTGCTCCTGGACAGTCCGCTCCATCGAATAGGCCAGGTAAGCGAGTCCGCCCGACAGCAAAAGCATCGGTATGAACGGCAGTCCCGGAATAAAAGCGCCCAATCCCATCGAGGCGGCCACGACGTACAGAACCTTCGAATTCGCGAACAACTGAGTCTTGAACTGCTTTGCCAAATCGGATTCGGAACCGGAGCGGGTTACGATAATACCGGTGGCAACCGTCGTTAAAAGCGCCGGAATCTGGGATACCAATCCGTCTCCGATGGTGAATTTGCCGTAGGTCTCTATCGCGGAAACGAAGGATTCTCCCCGAATGCTGGCTCCGATGACGACTCCGCCGATCAAATTGATCGCGGTAATGATCAACCCTGCTCGAACGTCTCCCTGGACGAATTTACTCGCACCGTCCATGGAACCGTAAAAATCCACTTCGGCTTCGATCTTCTTTCTGCGTTTCTTTGCTTCTTCTTCGTTTATATTTCCGGTAGAAAGCTCCATATCGATGGCCATCTGCTTTCCGGGTAAGGCGTCCAACGTGAACCTGGCAGCGACTTCCGAAATCCGGGTCGCACCCTTGGTGATCACCAATACTTGCACGATCACTAATATAAGAAAGATGATGAATCCTACGACGTATTTGCTCAAACCGGATTCGCTTCCGACTATAAAGGAACCGAATGCGTCTATAATGGCGCTATTTACCGCAGGTCCTTTGGAAAGAATCTGCCTCGTAGTCGATACGTTTAACGCTAGTCGATAAATCGTAGTAATCAACAAAAGACTGGGAAAAACGGAAAATTCCGCAGGCTCCTTGATCGAAAGCGAGGTCAATACGATCAAAAGGCTGATTGCCAGGCTGAACAAAATCAATAAATCCAGGATCACTCCCGGCAAGGGCACGACTAACATCGCGACGATCGAGACCGCGCCGGCGCCTAGGATAAAGTCCGACTGCATGTACCATTTCTTTTCCATACGTTTCTCCTAGTCGTCTACGATGCGTTACGGAACGCTTTCCTGAAGGATTCGAGTTTTGTAAAGATCACGCTGAGTGCGGTATAGAAACGAGCCGGAACTTCCTGTCCGATCTCCACTTCGTCGTACAGGGTTCTGGCCATCGGACGGTCCTCGACCGTCGGGACTCCGTTTGATTTTGCGACTCGAATGATCCGAAGAGCAAAATCGTCGACACCTTTTGCGATCACGATCGGAGCCTTATGAATGGACGGCTTATATTCCAGGGCCACGGCAAAATGGGTCGGATTGGTTATGACGACGTCCGCCTTGGGAACTTCGGTAAGCATTCGACTTTTCTTAATCGTATCCCTGGCCATCTGACGACGACGGGCCTGTAAGGACGGATCACCGTCCTGTTCTTTCATTTCCCGTTTGGCTTCGGAGGGAGTCATTTTCAACGACTCTTCGTATTCATATCGCTGGAAGAAATAATCCCCGACGCTGATCGCCAATAACAGAATCCCGACCACCACAAATATTTTGAATGCAGTAAACGTGATCAGAGAAACCGACTCTTCCAATCCCATATGTCCTAGCATTAGAATCCGGAAGAAATCCTTCTCGATGATAAAGTAGGAAACCCAGCCTATGATTGCGACCTTGGCCAAAGATTTTCCCAAGTTGAAGAGGGTTTGTCGGTTCGGAAGAACCTTCTTGAAATTCGGTCGAATCCGACTGAAATTGAACGCCAATGCCCTCGGCGCGAATAAGAATCCGACCTGGACCACGTTCCCTACGATAGCCGCGACGACAGTAATTCCCATTAACGGTAAAAGTAATTGGGTGATATCCCATAGTGCGTTATTCATAAGAGTTGAAACCGCTTCCAAGCTTACCGAATCCGCCGATCTAATTCCGAAAAAATACTTTCGAAGTAGGTAATACGACTTCATGAAAAAGTATTCTCCCATAATGTACATGAGCACCACACCCGCGAGTAGAACGATGGCAGAGGGAACTTCGGAACTCTTAGGGACATTTCCTTTTTCCCGTTCTTCTCTTCTCCGCCTCTCGCTACCGGGTTGTGTACGACCTTCGTCCTCCGCGGCGAATAATTGCAGATCGATTCGAAAGTTTTCGACCGCAAACGATAATTCGGAAATCCCTCCGTTTTCGGATCTCCATGAAAAGAATCGGGAAATAAGCTGCATCCATAAGGATTTCATAAAGTCGGCCATTCCCTGAGCAAAAGATTCACTTTTTCGAAGGAAAGCTGAAATGCGGAATCCATTTGCGAAACTATAAAGGGAACGATCAAAATCAGCACGATCAGGCCGATTGCGATCTTAATCGGAAAACTCAGTTGCAAAATATTTAATTGAGGCGCCGCTTTTCCCATTAAGGCCTCCGAAACGGTGACAAGAAAGAGAACGCCGAGAACGGGAAGGGAGATCTTAAACGCGACGAGAAACATCGCTCCGACGGCACCCTCCATTGCTCGATACAAACCGTCTTGAATTTCGGGGACGAGCTTTAGGATCTGAATTTTTTCGAACGAATACGCAAGACTTTCGAACAAGAAACGATAGGCGCCTAAAGTTAAAAACAGCAGCATCCCGAGCATATTTTTTAGAGTACTGATAACCGGAAGGCTCGTCTGGGAAATCGGATCCAAAATCTCCGCGTAGCCGAAACCGAGCTGCACGTTGAAAAATTCTCCGGCCATCTGAAACGAGGCAAAAACGAGACTTATTAAAAATCCCATTAAAATTCCGATCAGAACCTCGCCGATCGCGACCAAACCGTAATCCATCATGTTTCCGGGAATCGGAGGGACAAAACCCGCCGATACTGGAAAAAGGATTACCGCTATCAGAAAACCTAATGAAATTCTTTGTGCAAACGTGATCGATACGAATGAGAATACGGGAGCAACCGACAAGAGTCCCACAATCCTAGCAAGAATCAGGAGAAACACTTGAAAATTACCGACGAAATACTCCATTAAATTTCTCTAAAATTTCTCTATCATTAAAAACAGATCTCTCGTGTAATCGGTAGCCGTTTGAAGCATCCATCCCGCAAAAATGACGATTACGACGAAAATGGAGAGAAGTTTGGGAACAAAGGCGATCGTCGGTTCCTGGATGGAAGTCGTTGTCTGCAGAATTCCGATGATCAAGCCCACTACCATCGCGGTCAAAAGGATCGGCGAAGAAAGCTTTAATGTGACGAACAGCGCGTCTCGGATCAGTGTAATCGCATCGACTTCGGTCATTTATAACTCCTTACCAGCTCGTAGACGATTAGATTCCAACCATCCACTAAGACGAATAAGATCAGTTTAAAAGGAAGACTCACCATGACCGGAGGAAGCATATTTAAACCCATGGATAATAGCGCCGAAGCGACCACCAAATCCACTACGATAAACGGAATGAAGATTATGATTCCGATCCAAAAAGCTTTTTTGATTTCGGAAAGCATAAAGGCGGGAATTAAAACGTAACTCGGAACATCGTCAAAGGATTCCACTTTTTCCACCTTTCCGATCTTTAAAAAAAGAGCCACGTCCTTAGCGCCGTTCGGACCTATCTGACGAATCATGAATTCTCGCATGGGAACCATGGATTTATCGAAAAATTCGTTCGTATCGATCTTTCCGTTCATGTACGGAGTAAGTGCCTTTTCATAGACGATATTCAAAGTGGGAGCCATGATAAAAAAGGTCATGAACAGGGCTAAGCCTACCATCACCTGGTTAGGAGGTAGATTTTGAATGGAGAGGGCTCGCCTAACAAAGTCCAGTACGATCACGATCTTAGTGAAGGAAGTCAGAGACATCACGATAGCCGGAGCCAATGAGAGGATCGTGACTAGAAAAAGAATCATGAGAGAAAGGCTTGTTTCTCTGGGACCCTTTGCTTCGTTCACGTTAATACCTAGATTCGGGATGGGAATCCTCGGCGCGGTGGATTGCGCGAATAGTTCCCCACCGGAAAAAAGAAATAGCAGCGCAACTGCGAAGATAGGGGCTCCTACCGCCCACATAATCTTTTTATGTCTCTTTATTGCGGAAACCAAAGTTCGCGCCTGATTTTCAATTGATCCACCCAAACTCGCCTACCTTAATTCACATCAAATAACCCGTTTTCCAGGTTATTCCGCTCTCGTTTGATCTCGTCCAATTTTTGTTTCAACTTTTTCTGCTTTTCTTTCCTAGCTCCAGGTTGCGGCTTTAGTAGAGTTTCCTCCGCTGTAGAGGTTCCGCTGATTTTGGTGTTCAGATCCTTCAACTGAGACAAGACGGAAACTAAGAAACCGCCTTCCGGAGGCTGGAACTCATCCTTCATTCGTTTTAGTCGGGATTTTGTTTCGGGATCCGTTATTTCCGAAATCAAACTGATTCCACTATCGGCGACACCTAATACGAAAATCTGCCCCGTTACTTCCACTATCTGCAGTTGCTTATTCGGCCCTAATAAGAGACTGCTTAGTAAATTCATCTCGTCCCGTACGGGCAATTTTGCATCACGGGATGCCGCTATCGTTTTTAAAATCCAGTATACGCCACCGCATAAGATTCCCAGAACCAATACGATTCTAAATAGAATGCCGCCTAGACCAGGCCCATCCGAGACCGGTTTGTACCGTTCCTCCACCGGATTGACTGCCGGCGAGGTCCCTGTTTCCTTTCCCGTTTCTGCGGACTTCTTTTCCGAAGTTTCGGCGGCATCGGATTTAGGCGCGTCTCCTTTTAGTTCTTTCTTTAGGAGTTCATCCATCGCCTCCCGATCGGTCGTCTGAGCATGAATGTTAAACGACCCCGATAAAACGCAAAAGACTCCGATCGCAAAAACGAGGGAGCCGAAGCGGAGAAGAGGAAATTTGTAAAAAAGAATCCTTCCGTTCATCCGCCTCCTGATTCCGGCTTGATCCTATCCGCCGGACTGACAATGTCCGTGACACGCACACCGAAGTTTTCGTCGATGACGACTACTTCCCCTTTGGCAATCAACTTTCCGTTTACGAGTAAATCCACGGGTTCACCGGCAAGCTTATCTAATTCTATAATCGAGCCCTCACCCAATCCCAAGATGTCTTTTATGTACATCTTCGTCCTTCCCAGCTCAACGGTCACGGACATCTGAACGTCCATGAGAAGATTTAAGTTAGGAGCTCCCTGAGCCCCGCTCGCAGTGGCCAAATTCGGGAAGGACACGGAACGCATTCCTACCTGGGCCCCGCCGCCACCGCCTCCCATTCCGCCCTGAAAGCCGCCTCCGCCAAAATCCCCGCCTCCGCCTCCGGATCGCTTAGACAAGGATAGAATATCGCTGGCCATTGATAGGGAGAGTAGGAATTGGACCCGAAAGGAAGGAAGGCCTTCGATCGCGAGATTGAAGAACGTCCTAACGATCGGGTCACCTTCCGGTAAAACAAGTGCTGCCGGGGAAGTTACATGCCTCGTTTCGGCCGGAGACCCATTCACCCCGCCGCCGGTCTTGGCAGCGATCTGAGACTGGAGCGCTCCCATAATAGGAGTCAAACTATCCTTAAGAGTCTGTAGCTGCCCCTCGTCCAAGCCCCCCGAATCGAAACCGCCCATCATCATATTCGCGATGCGAGCGGCATTATCAGCGCCCATCGCAAATACGACCCGACCGTTTAAGCCGCCCGAATACGTTGAATATAAAATCAGCGTATTCGCTTTTAACTCGGCTTCTACGTCTTTCCGAGTCTTGGCTTCCGTGGTAGGATTCATAAAGCTGGAGGTTTTCGATAGAATTGCGCCTAACGTGTTGCCCGCAGTCTGAAAACACTGGGAAAGAAAATCCGATAGGAGATCCCTGTCGACAGGCGATAAACCCGCAACTTCCTTCGAACCTCCGGTAGCAGCCATGCTTCCTGGATCGAATGTTTCATTGGCGCCGGCTAATAGCGCGTCTATTTCTTCTTGGGAAAGGGACCCTTCACCCATATTAAGGACTCTCTATGAATTTTGGATAAGGAGACATAATAAAAAGAATTTTGTCGACCCCTTTTTTCTCTTGCGCCAAAAAACGGGGCGTTTTGAGCCTGCCTCATCGAATTTTAATCTCGCTATTCGCAAAAACAAGGAAAAAAGGTCGGAATCAGAGGACGGAGGACTGAGGACAGACGCGTTCGCTTCGCGCACGCTAGACAGAAGCTGCTCGAGGTTTGGAAAGGCGGCAGTTTCTCGCGGCGAAATTTCTCGGCCAGAGAACGCCGGACATGTCGATTAAAAGTGGTCAGAGTTTAGGTATTAGGTGCAATGAATCTGAGAGTAGAATTTACTTAAAATTCCCCGCCCTTTGGGTGGGGGCCGGAGCGAAGCGGTGGAAAAATTCCCGTACCACAAAATGATTCCCATGACAAGAACTTTTCCAAAATGAATTTAGTAGGAGCTCCCACCCAGAGGACAGAACATTGATAAACGGAGTTTCCATGCTATAGAGAAAGATTCTTGTGTTAGAGTAGATCGGTCCTCTACCTCTGATACTTTTCAGACTTCGAGCAGCTACTGTCTTCTGGCCTCAGTCTTCTGCCTCCTGCCCTTCCCAGAGTAACCGCAAAGAGTCGAAACTGTAAATTCCGGTATTATGATAATCTCCCCAAACCAGATTGATAGCGTATCGACCGACTTTGGAAAATGAAAGTAGCTTTGCTTCCCGGATCGTTCCGGTCGCCGCACCGACTTTTCCTCCATGCCCTCCTCTACAGACCACGCAGGGACAACGTTTACGAAGATCCAGTAAGGAATATTTCGAAAGAACTCCGTCTTTCCACCCGATATATAACGAATCCTCGTCGAATTCTATCGTATCGGGCGTGGTTGCTTTTAAACTCAGAGCCAAAAGCGTCACCTAGGCAACTGCAGGAGTTTTTTTCGGAAATGCCCGACAGTGGTTCCGTAAGTGATCTTTTCATTCACCGGAATATCGGAAAAATCGAATGTATCCCGCTCTAGTATCAGAATGACTGTGGAGCCCATTTCGAATCTCCCCAATTCGGCTCCCTTATCTATCATGATCGAAACGTCCTTGTATTCCTCTTCCTTTGGAGTCCGGATCAAAGTGTTCGTTACGATTTTCTTATCATACGTTACTCGAATCCTGCCGACATTGGATGCCCCGACCTTTATGACGGCTACTAATCCGTATTCCGTTTGCAGAAAGGTGATTAATCTTTCGTTCTTAGGAAAAAGGCCGCGAATACCGAAAACCGCCAACTCGTTGACAGGAAATAATTTTCCCGGTTCATAATAATATCCTAAAATTCTCCCATATGCCGGGGAATGAATCCTATGGTAATCCTGCGGAGAGAGATAAAATGTTATGTATTTTCCGTTTTGAAATCGCGATAAATATTTTTCTCCGCCTAATAACTCTTTCAGATTGTAATCCACACCTTTTGCTTGAAGGATTACTTGCTCGTGAATGTCTCCGAACCCCGTGACCTTCGCGTCTACGGGTGAGACGAGAGCATTCTCATCCGAATCGATTATACGCGCTCCGGCTTTCAGCGCACGGGTGAAGAATTGATTCAAGGAATTGTATTCCCGAATTCCTAATTCGGCCTCGTCCAAATTAATCTTATATGCCTTTGCAAACGCCTTTAAAATCGGAATCATGATATAACGAGGGAGACGCAGTGCCGCTAATAAACCGAAAAGTAGGGACACTAAATTTTTTGGGAGGATTGAAAGAAGTAGCAAATAGAAGTCTTTGAAAATTTCGTAATGCGCACCGCCCTCGATCAATTTTCTTAACTCGGTCTGTGCCACCTTAACGAGTAGTACTAGACTGATTAACACGGGGACTGCCGTCACTAACGCCAGAGAAAACCCGATTCCGAAGATCTGAAGCAGGACCTCCTCTCCGAATTTTAAGTAACCGTACGCGGATCCTAAAATCGAAACGATAAATAGAATTCTATAGGCGTTGGCGAACTTTTCTCCAAAAATATACCGGGCATTTTGTTCGCCCGTGTAAAACCAGCCGGCAATGGCAACCACGGCGAACATTAGAAAGGATGCAAAGAATGCGATGTGAGCCAAATCCGTCGGCCCATTAACTAAAATTCTCAGAAAAGAAAGAACACCTTCCAGGTCTCTTACTCCGAAGGAATACAACGCATAAATGACTAAGGTAGCGACGATAAAGCCTTCGAAGAAAGTAGCCAGCATGCTAACGAGACCTTGTTTTGCCGCGTGATCGGTGCGCACGACACCGGCAACTCCGGCACTCTTACCGATTCCGGTCTCCGTAGAGAGGAAGAACATTCCGGTTCCCGTACTAAAAATCCGAGCTATCGAAAATCCTCCGCCTAATAACAAAGTGATCGGACTCGTGGCGTCCTTCGCCACCACTTCAAGAAAAGAATAGAAGCTAGTCAGTTGACTCCCGAAAAGTAGGAAAAAGCCCGCAAAAAAAAGGAGTAATCCGACAGGCGCGAGATAACCCGCTACTCTTCCGATTCTTCGGATTCCTCCCAAAACGACAAAGACGACGATGATGGAAATAAGCACGGGGACGGTCATCCCCTGGATATCAAAACCTTGCTGCGCAATAAACGAAACTCCCAACATCGGGATGGCTCCGCCCATCGAAAGAACCGTCAACAACCCTGCTAGAGAAAACGCGATTGCTAACCATCTCGCGCGAAGAGCTTTTTCGATAAAATACATCGGGCCGGACAAGTATCGGCCGCTTTCCAATTTGATCCGAAAGCGTATCGCTAGTGTGGAAGAAACGAATCGCAGCGGCATGATTAAAAAACTAGAAATCCAAATCCAGAGCAGGACACCGGGGCCGGCCAAAATTAGTGCGAGACCCGATCCCAAAACCGCGCCCGGAAGTAAGGAAGAACCCGTTCCGGCAAAGAATGCCTGGGAATGTATTAATCTTCCACGAGAGCCTTTGTAATCCATATTTCCGGAAAAAATTTTCACTGCCAAAAATAAGAAGCGAATTTGAGGGAACCTTAATCGTATTGTGAGGTACAACCCTATAAACAGAAGGAAGTAAAAATACGGTTTGAGAAGGTCCAAATCCAAAAAAGGAAATAGTTTTGTAGCTAGCATCCCAGTTTACGTTTCCTTGCAAATAAAGACTTTTAGAATCGAGACCCCGGGAAAACGGTGCCAGTATGCCGGGTTCCTGCAAGGATTTCCCGAATAGAACCAAATCACCACTCCTTTTTAAATCGGAAATGCAATCTAATTCAACCTCACGCGGTTTCTATTTTCTCTTGGTCGGTTTCTTATTGCTCCCCACTCTGCTGTACGGCGAGGACGCTGCGATTCCAAAATTCAAAGAACTCCCTGAGGAAAGGCAGGCGCCACCCGAAGGAAACTGGGAATTCGGGGCAAGATTCGGCGCGGGAATGAGAGGACAAAATCGATTCGATCATAACCTGAACGGTTTTTCTTCGACGTTAGACCCGCGGGTTCCTTCCGAAACTAGGGAAAGAAACGATCGCACGATGACTCAAGGCGAGGTTCTGATCCGAACCAGATTCGCGGGTAATTTCAAGGTAGGTGTGCTGGGCGGGTTTCATTACTTTAGAAATTTCGGACTCACGAATATTACCGGCGATCCCTTTTACACTCGTTTAAACTTCGGAATGGAAAGCTTATATTTTTTAGCGATGGTTTGGCAAGACGGGCGCGTGAACAGGTGGCTCAATTGGGAGGCCGGATTCGGCGGCGGATACACCAAGGCCCTATGGATTTCGAGAGGCTATGCGACCAACGGAAAGGAATACTTTCAGCAAGACGGAAACTTAAGCGGCACCGGTATCGAGTTTCGCTTAGAAGGTTCCCTATCCACTCCTGTCACGAATCATATATCCTTGAGCGCCGGCGTATTTCTGTCCTGGATTAACATCGCGTCTTTTGACGGTTCCTTCAACGGAAGTTCTTCCAGCATTTATATTCGACAAGACGGACGGGTCACTCCCTTAACCGAATCCGCAAATCAAACGAATATTCTACTCTCTCAACAATATTCCCGCAAATTAGATATGCAGTCGGCCTACGGCGGAATATTCTTCGGAGTCAATTATCGACTTTAAGATTCCCGATTAGTGAGCCGCCGATTCCGAGAGTAGATGAAACGGGGGAGCGTTTTTATATTTGGGTTCCTCCAATTTATCCTTCATTTTGCGTAACGTTTCGTACGGGATATCGACTACGACAAAATTAGCGATCGAGGAAGGGATACTGCCTCCCGGTTCGCTATGAACCTGATAGGTAACCTCGACTTCCTCTCCCTTCGGAACGAATTTCCAATAGCCTTTGATTTTACCTCGGACGATTCCTTTTTTTTCCGGTACGATAGAATTATTAGCGGGCCTCAGAGTATACGTTACTGCACCGGTTGCTTTGTCGAAGGAGAAGGTGGAATGAACTATAAAATCGCGATCGTCCAAGGGCCAGGGAACCCCGTTTAAAATATAAATATATCTCTCTTTCGGGTTCAGAATTTTTATAGCTTCCGACTTCTTGCAATCTTTCAACCAAGTCGTATAAGAAGGATTGTCGTCCAGCAGAGCGAGCAAGGAATTCAAACTCGCTTTGACTTTCGTCTTTCCCCGAAACTCCTTTAGTTCGGAACCTTCCACATTCCGTGTGTGAACGGTCACTCCGTTCTTTTCCTTGGCCAAATCCCATGCGAAAACTTGAAACGGAAAAAAGGAAATAAATAGTAAAAGAATGATTTTATGAAACATAAACACCGCCCCATCGATCGGAGTTGGATTCTTACTCGAAAAAGAAAACCGTCAATACCTTTTCGAACGTAAGCGAGCGTTCGATTTTCTCGGATCGTTGAAAATTAACGGGAACCTTTTATATATCGAAGGAGGAAGGTTCCCGCTTGTATTTTAAGGGTTTTTGCAAGTATTTGATCAAAAGCACTTTATTGCCTTTATCGTTGAATTTAACCACATCGAACACTTTCCGGGTCATCATAATCCCGCGACCATGAGTATAACTTTGCTCGTTCAGTTTTTCGCCGTCCAAATTCAGGATTTTCTTAAAGTCGAATCCGTCCCCTTCGTCATAAATTTCGAATCCGATTCGCTTCGAATTTAACGAATACGCGACTTTTACGGATCTAGCGCCGTAGAACACTTCTTTCTGTCTTTTTTGGATGAACTCCATGTAATTGCCGGATTTCATCGCGTCCGTCTTCTCGTCAAAGCTGATGCCTAGATTTCCGTGCTCGATCGCATTGATCAGGACTTCCCTTAGACATATGCGAACCGCCGTTACGACTTCGGATCCCACGAATTGAGTCAAATTGGAAGTTAATTGGCGACTCAAGATATCCGCGTTTCTAAGATAATTGTTCACGGTAAAATTCATGCTTTCACTTTGCAAAAATCTAGAAAGAATATCTTCGGAGATTTCGGAAACCTTTCCTAAAACCATCCGTTTCCCTTCGGCATCGAACGACTGTAATCGAATCTTGACCGGTTTAGGTTCCATAACGTATTTTTGGCTGAACTCGGAATGAAACTCGACAGTCTTTCTGAGTTTGAGATGCTCTTCTAGTTTTTCCTTTGCCAGGAATAGGTTCAAGGAACCCTCCGGACCTTCCGGAGAATAGATTAAATCCAATAAGCTCTTTCCCTTGACTTCGGCGGGACGATGTCCGGTCAATCTCGATAGGGTTCGATTGGCGTCTTGTATCTTTCCCTCTTGATCTAAAGTAAGTAAAAGTTCTTCCGCGCCTTCGAATAAATTTCGGAAGCGCATTTCGGATTGCTCTATCGCGTGCTTGGCATCGTTTAGGTCTCCGACTTTATTCGTTAAATTTATGGAAAGCTCGTTGACGCGATCCGCGAGGGACATCGCGATGAGTAACACGTGGAATACCGATCCTATTTCAACTCCCCAATTTGCGATTCCGATCGTATGAGGAAGTATTCCGGAAAACTTCAACAAGTATAGGAATGTTCCGATGATCAGTGCAAACCAAGCTCCGAGAAAAAAGGAAGCATATCTCAAATTTCTGGATAAATTTTGAAACCCCACGGAAAAGAGACAAATCAATCCCAAAAAAGCGATCGGAAAATATAAGGCCAACCCGACTCGAACCGGTAAGAAATATCCAGCTAACGCCAAAAAGGCGGAAGAATAAACGATTCCTAAAATCAGAATATTGAATCTGGGATGACGTCTCTTCGTATCGAAGTAAGTTCGAATAAAATCGGCGGCGGTTGCGACCGACAAAAAAGTAAACGATGTGATGCAGCGGCTCGCCCAAGTCGTAGCGCCGGGCCAAAAAAATTGCGAAGCATAGCCGTATAGAACCCATTGGACAAAAATGCCGGCGGCTACATAGGCGGAAAATGCGAAGTAAATCTTTTCCTTTGTCGAAAGAAAAAGAAAAAGATTATATAGAACCATAACCAGGATCGCACCGAAATATAAGCCTTGCAGAATTTGTTCCGAATTCACTTTGGAAAAAAAATCCTGACGCTTATACGCAAAGGCCGCAAAATTTACCGCGCTAGTCGTTTCGATCCGAATCAGTATTCGATCCTTGGAATGAGCGGGAATTTCGAAAGGAAAACTTGGAAACCGGTAGAAAATCGGCCTCTCTTTGAAAGAAAGAGAATCTCCTGCACGATAAATCGGCTGCGAGTTCCCCGAAGCTTGGTACACTTCGATTTTATCCAGATAAGCGTATTGAATTTCTAAAATCCAGGAAAGAGTTTCGTTACTCGAGTTCTCGACAGGAATCGAAAACCAATACGTGGACGAACTATAACCGAAGGAGGGGGAAGAAATCGGTTGAAATTCAGCAATCTCTAATACTTGAGGGTATGGAGTCGAACGACTCGTATCTTCCCAAACTTCCGAATGGCTACTGAGCGGGATCCCGTTCGACGGAATTTTGGAAGTGTCGAAGGCTAAAACCGGGAGGGCATGGAAAGACAGTAGGAATACTAAGCTTCTAAAAAGGATGGAGCGTTTTCCAATTTCCATTGTACTTTCAAGAATGCCCACTCTTTCTCCCTAAATTCGTAATTGAAGGGAGAAGTTTGACTCGATGCCGATCGGCATCAAGTCAAAATCGGAGTTTACCCTTTTTTAGTTTTCGACGCTGCGTCCTTGATCAAACCCGCCGCAATTTCATTTCTTTGGATTTGGCTGGTTCCTTCATAAATTTGGAGAATCTTCGCGTCGCGATAATACTTTTCTACCGGATATTCCTTGGTATATCCGTATCCTCCGAAAATCTGAACGGCGTCGGAAGCGACTTGCACGGCGGAATCCGACGCATAACATTTTGCCATCGCGGAAAACTTCGCGGCATCCTTATGCATCGACTCCGCATAAACTCCCGCTTTATAAGTCAGTAAACGAGATCCTTCTATCTTGATCGCCATATCCGCGAGCATATGTTGAATCGCCTGAAAGGATGAAATCGTCGTACCGAATTGTTCCCGTTGACGAGCGTAATCGATAGCCGCGTCGAACGCGCCTTGCATGACCCCGACAGCACCAGCGGCGACGGCGGGACGAGATAGAATCAGAGTCTTAAATGCGTGTAAAAACCCTTGGTTTTCCTTTCCACCTAGAAGGCTTTCCTCCGGAATTTCGCAGTCTTCCATAATCAATTGTCTAGTTTCGGAGCAACGAATTCCCAGCTTATCTTCTTTCTTCCCGAAAGAAAAACCCTTTGTTCCTTTTTCGATGATAAAGCAGGAAATTCCTCTCGGTCCACGGTCCTTGTCCGTCATCGCAAAAACGGTATAGATGTCCGCCTGTCCTGCGCTGCTAATCCATTGTTTGGTTCCGTTCAGAATATATCGATCCCCTTTCTTAACGGCAACAGTCGTCATGGATGGGACATCGGATCCCGCATTCGGTTCCGACAACCCGAAGGCTGCCGTCTTCTCGCCGGATGCTAGTAGAGGTAGCCATTTGTCTTTTTGAGCTTTCGTTCCTCCGACATCGATCGGCAACGCGCCTAGTTTCGTGGATGTAAACGCCGTATTTACGCCTAGGCATCCCCAAGAAACCTCCTCGGCCAGGATGATTCCACCCATCATGCCATAGCCTAATCCGCCATGTTCCTCGTCGAAGAGAGCCTGATACAATCCTGCTTCCTTAAATTTCTGTAGAATGGGTTTCGGGTATTCGTTATTTTCGTCGTAGTGCATTCGATTAGGGACGACTTCCTTTCGTACGACGTCGCGGGCTAAATCACGTAATTGTAAGAGTTCTTCCGGAAGATCGAATTGTAGGGCTGATTGCAAGAGCTGTTTCTCCTTCGGCTGTTTCGCTACGGGTTTTTCCCCATGCTTGGCCTAGTTTTCTCCTTCCCTATCTAGATAGCAAGCCGTTGCGATTCAAAAATAAACCGGTAAGGTCGATTGATAGGAGAACTGCGCATTTAGTTTTATATACGAACAAAGACCGAAAATCAAAAACCGGACTTGACTATCACGTAACCGACAAGAATCGGAAGACTTGCAAATCGAAGGGATTCCCATAGGATCGCTTTCGTTCTTCCTTCCAATAGAATTCCTAAGGAGAAGAAGGAGAAAATAATCCAAAGCGAGGCAAGCAGGAAAATTTCAACATCCAGAATTCCTTTTTTAAAAAAACGCAACGCAAACAAAGTAATCGCCGCCAAAATAATAAATTGAACGATCGCATATATTTTTTGTCCCGATGAAATCCGCGGATCGTAAACTTGCAGTCGCTCCCGGCTTACTAAAGGAATCTCCTTAGTTCCCCCCAACAACGAAGGTCTCCAATCCGGTTTTTGAATCAGAAGTAGAAACTTATCTTTCCAGTTTTGAGCAAGCCGAATCAAATTCCATAAATCTCGATAAACATGCAAATTCGCGGTTAAAGGATTGAAGGTCCCTAATTGTGTAGTCAAGCCGTACACCGGCTCGGACGTTTCTTCCGCATACGTTCCGAACCATTTATCCCAAAGGATGAGTATTCCTCCGTGATTTTTATCCAAGTATTGCGGATCTCTTCCGTGATGAACCCTATGATGCGAAGGTGTGAGAAAGATTCTCTCTATCCAACCAAGCTTTCCGATCAGGCGAGTATGAACCCAAAATTGATAGATCTTGAGAATCCCCTGACAGAGTAAAAGCGCCCACCAGGGAACTCCCGCTATCGCTAGCGGAAGATTAAAGGCATATTCGAAAATTCTTTGAAAGCTGGATTGTCTCAAAGCTACCGATAGATTGAATTCCTCGCTGGAATGATGGGTTACATGACAAGCCCAAAGAAAATGAACTTCGTGAGTCGCTCGATGAAACCAGTAGTAGATAAAATCAACCGCCAAGAGAATCGACAACCAGGATAACGTTTCCGCCCATCGAAATTTCCAGCCGTCAACCTCTCGAAGAATAGGAGGTCCCACAGGAAGCTCCGAAAAACCCCAAAGATGCTGAACCGAAAAATGAGCCCGGACTTGTTCGTAGATCCAGAGCGAGCCCGTAGTCACAAAAACTCCCGTAAGAGAAAAGAGAATGCCGGTGCCTAAATCGGTGATCGTATCATTCCACCGATAAACGTTCCGCTTTCTTCCGATATAAGCTTCGGCCAATATAAGAATCAAAAAGAACGGAACCGCTAAGTCTATAATCGATTCTCCCATGATCAACCTCGCGAAACTTAAACTATCCTACCGTATTGAAAATCTTCGCAATTTTTCGAATTAAAAACCGAGGAGTAATCCTAACGGATTGTGCCAAAACTTTATTAGCAAAACCTGAAATAACGACGGCCCGCCCGCTCTTTACCGCCTCGTATCCCAATTTTGCGACGTCATGCGGAGTCGCTTTCGGAACCATAGGACTATTAAAAAGTGCAGAACCGTCCATTTCGGCTCTCTTAAAGAATTCGGTACTCGTCGGTCCGGGACAAAGACAGGTTACCGTGACTCCTAGTTTCTTTAATTCTTCGGAAATTCCTTCCGAGAAAAAAAGTACATATGCCTTACTCGCGTAGTAGTTCGCCATCAACGGACCCGGTTGGAAGGCGGCAGTCGAGGCCACATTTAGGATTTTTCCGGAGTGCCTATCGACCATATCCTTCAAAAACAAATGAGTCAGCGCGACGAGCGATGTCACGTTCACTTGGATCATAGATAATTCATGATTTAAATCTAATGTATCGAAGCGACCGTTCGTGCCGAATCCGGCATTGTTTACGAGTAGGTCGACTATCGCTTTTTTCTTTTTCGCAAAATCGTAGACCTTCTTCGGACTTTTAGGATCGGATAAATCGAGAGCAAGAAAATCCGTTTTCGCGCCCAAAGATTCCGTTTCTTTTTTCACTTTCGCCAACGCTTTCGCATTTCTTGCTACGAGTATCAAATCGTATCCGTCGGACGCCGCCAATTTCGCTATTTCATAACCGATCCCGGTACTTGCTCCGGTTATTATGGCCGTTTTTTTCATCGAATAAGCTCTCCTTAGCCGCCTGACAATTCCAGGTGTGAGGGCAATACTATTCGAAATTAGAAAGCGGGGAAAGAATAAAAATCCTAGGTACGAATTAGTTGGCCCGGCCAACCGAAGAAAAAAGCTTTACGACCCGATTTCTCCCGAAAGGATCCGATACCCTATGACACGTTTATACGGATATCCTATCAGCAATTACTCCAATAAGGTGAAGCTCTTTTTGTTGGAAAAGAACATCGAGTTCGAAGAGATACGTACCCCCTATTCCCAGGACGAAGAATTTCTGAAGAGAAGTCCGATGGGAAAGATCCCGTATATTGAAATCGAAGGACATTATCTTTTCGAATCCCAGGTGATCATCGAATTCGTAGAGGCTAGTTTCCCGAATACGAAGCGACTCTTTCCGAACGATCCGTTGGAAGCCGCTTTAGTAAGATCCATAATTTCGATTATAGAAAATTATATCGATACCCCCGCAAGAAGAGTGTATACTCCCGGCTTACAGCGAGAATCCGTTCCAGCCGAAACGATCGAGGAGGTGCGAATATCGTTGAAGAGAGCGACATCGGCTTTAGCAAGAGTCGTTAAATTCTCGCCTTTTATCGCGGGATCCGAATTTACTGCGGCGGACTGTGCCGCTTTCGCCACTCTTCCCCTTGTCATCGATAATCTAAGCGAATGGATTTCCCCCTGCCCGATAGAAGAATTACCCGGTTTGCAGGCTTATTTAGAGATGATGAATTCTCTTCCCGGGCCCGCAAAAGTGGAAAAAGCAAGGGCAACGATTATGAAAGCTTTACGTAGAAGTAGAAAATAAGGGAACTCTCTCGCAAATTACAGGTCGCCCGTAATTTATTGTGCAGCGCGATCCGATTTTCAAAATTTCGGATTTGAATTCGTATAAAATTCAAGTTGTATTCGATTTCAAAAAATCTGGTTGACTCGCGCCGTTCTGAAATTAACCTTCGAGTGGCCTTATGGAAACAGAGAAAGTCATTTCCGTCCCAATCAAAGAACTTCCTCATCTGAAAGTAATCCTCGCGGGTTGGTATAACTTCCTTAAGGACAGCTATGACCAAAAAAAAATCGACGCGAGTGCCTTTAAGGACTCTTTAAAAACCAGCGTCGTTTATAATATCGATTCGGATCAGATCGAGCTCCTGCTGTCGGGAACCGAACAGTTACTTCAGAATTTCCGCAAGAACCTTTCCTGAATTCCCGAGTATCGCGACCGAAATTATCTTTCCTCGAGAGACTCTAGTCCTCTAAAAATCCGGATCGCCGGTCGGGTATCCGCTTTAGGCGACTAAATCGTATAGCCGTAGCAGGGCCTCGGGCCTAGGATCTCGACCCAGGAATTTTCGGAATAAGTTCATGGCGTTTTCGGATCCGCCCTTTTCCAGAATATTATTTTTATAACTCTCCGCGAGCGGCGTATCGAAGATTCCTTTCTCCAAGAAGGCAAAGAATGCGTCGGCGGCCAGAAGCTCCGCCCACTTATAACTATAATAACCTGCGGCATAGCCTCCCGAAAAGATATGCGAGAATCCGTTTTGGAATTTATTATAGGAAGGCGGTTGCAAAATTCCGACCTCTTTACGTACTTCGTCGAGTATTTTCTGCACTTCGCTTTCCGTATGTTTTCCGATATGAATTCGCATATCAAAAATTCCGAATTCTAGCTGACGCAAGACTCCTAACCCCGCCAAAAAATTTTTAGTCGCTTTCAATTTATGGATCAGGACTTGCGGCATCGGCTTCCTGGTCTGATAATGAAACGCGAAGAATTGTAGAACCTGCGGTTCGAACGCGAAATTCTCCAAAAATTGCGAAGGAAATTCCACAGCATCCCATTCGACTCCGTTGATTCCGCTCACGGGCGGTTCTTCCACCTTCGTACAAATATGGTGCAAGGTGTGGCCCATCTCGTGGAATAGAGTCACAACATCGCTATGCTTTAATAAGGAAGGAGATCCATCCTTCGAGGGAGGAAAATTACAAACTACGAATGCGCTAGGCAACACTATGCCCTGCGGTGATCTATTCCGGGAAGCCCAGTTATTCATCCAGGCGCCGCTCTGCTTATCCTTTCTGGATTCAAGATCCAGGTAGAGCTGCGCTCGCATTTGAGATCCGCTTTTGAGTTGATAGACTTCCACTTTCGAATCCCAGGTCGGCGCGTCGGTTTTTATCAATTCAAAACCGAATAGTTTTCTAAAGAATTCGAACGCACCTTTCACGACCGAATTTTTTTCGAAGTAAGGTCTGGTTTCCTCTTCGTCGAAATCATACGACTGCTTCTTTAATTTCTCCGACACGTAGGCAGTATCGAAAGCCTGCAGATCGTCGATGCCTAGCGTCTTTGCAAATTCCGATAATTCTTTAAATTCTTTTTCCGCAAACGGTTTCGCCTTCCTTCCTAAGTCTTCCAAAAAATTCAACACAGTCTTAGGCGAATCCGCGACCTTTGTCGCCAAAGAAAGCTCGGCAAAGTTGGAATAACCCAGCAATAAAGCCTCTTCGTCCCTCAACTCTAAAATTTCCTGGATTAGTTTTCCGTTCTGAGGGGCTTTGGTAACGTAAGCTTTATATAATTCTTCCCGCTTATTTCGATTCGTACCGTACGTCATATACGAAATATAGCTGGGAAACTGAAGCGTAAACGAGTATGACCCGTCCGAATTCCTGTATAAGGCTTTATCCGCTTCCGGGATTTCTTTTACGTCTTCCTCCAATTCGATTCTCATTTCATAGGCGTTCGTAGCATCCAGAAGATTCTGCGAAAATTGATTGTCCAGATCCGAAAGGCGAAGTTGGATCTCCTGTAGACGCTTCTTCCGTTCAGGCGGAAGTCCCACTCCGCCTAATTTAAACTGTAGTATCCCGTCTTCTAGGACCTTCCTTTGCGGCTGGTTCAAGGATTCTTTCTCGCGATCCAAAATCGTATTGTACGCGTGAAAGAGTCTCTCGTTCTGACCGAGATCGGAATAAAATTCGGTTATTTCGGGTAGAATCTCCGTATAATTTCTCTTAGACTCCTCGCTATTCTTAACGCTATTTAAATGAGACAATGCCGTAAAATCCAAATGAAGGTCCTGAAGAGAATCGTTTAACGGTCTTATTAAGGAATCGTAAGTAGGAGAATCTTGAACTAATAATCGTGATAAGAGTTCTTTAGACGAGGAAATTCTCGCACGTATCGAATCTTTTAGTTTTTCCAAAGGCAGGTTCGGAAATTCGCGAAAAGGAAGAGTTTTGTCCATTAAGAACAGAATCCTTAAAACCTCGAAAAGCCGCATCCTTTTTTGCGGTATAATCTTGACAAAGCTCATGCTATCGATTCCAATTCCGTCGAGAGCCCGCATTATGAACAATCCGAGCATTCTTATTTTATTGTGTATAGGATTGCTACTCGAATGTTCGGGTACTATTCTGCCGAAGTTTCCGCATGCGGACGGTCCTTGTAACGGTGAAAATCTACCAGTCTTGATTCAACCGGAAAAGGATATCTTGGCCGGAAACGGACTGCTCACAACGTATTGCAAAAGTGAAATTACACCGTCGGGAGTCGAATTACGAATTACGTATGTATTTCAGGATGAGATTCATCCGAATCTCATGAAGGACTTCTTCTACAGAATTTATAGAAGATTCAAATATGGACGCACTGCCGATATAGAATCGATTCGAGTAAAATTGAATCCGGAAGGAAACCTTTCGGAAATCGATCTGACCAACGTTTATTCCTCGGACCAGATCTTTTTGCAGGACCCGGTCGAACATTATGATTCCATTCTAAAACCGACTCAAATGGAATTTCGAAATTTACGACCGGTTCTGTTCGTAAATACTTGGAACCATATGTTCGGAGAAAAGGACACGAATCCCGATCTTCCGAAAATGGAAATTCTCGGAGGAGAACTCAGGTACGGATCCAGGGAATTACTGGAAAGCTATTTCAAAGGAAGGTTGTGAAAAAGCCTTTTCCGAGGACCTAATGCGGAAATCCTAGGAAAAATTAAAAGAAAGGCAGGAGCTCCATGGCAAAAATTCCAACCACCCCGTTCGCGGAACTGGCACCTAAAACTCCGGTGGATACCGGTAAGGTCAAACGGGGAGTCTACGGACGTTATCTTGAAGAATTTACCGAAGGAGCGATCTTCGAACATCCTCGGGAACTCACTATCGACAGGGCGTTTGCTCAGGAATTCGCGACCACGTTTATGGAAGCCAATCCCCTTTTTCTTTCCGCTCCTTATGCCCAAGCGCACGGTTTTAAGGATTTATTAATTTCCCCGTTAATGGTTTTCAATCTGGCCTTATCGCTCGGAGTCCAAAATGATTCCGAAAAAGCTCTCGCGAATTTAGGCTATTACGACGTTCAGTTTCTAAAACCGGTCTATCCCGGGGACACCCTCTCCGCAAAAACTAAAGTGCTGAAAGTGGACGATAAAGGTCCCGATAAACCGGGAATCGTTCATGTGCGCACGATTTGCCTGAATCAAAATAGGGAACTAGTCCTGCAGTACGAACGAAAAATCATGATCTATCACTCGAACGGAAAACCGAAAGGCACTCCAAAGCCGGTGGTAAAAGAAGCGTTCTTTCCGGAGACGAATCAGCCTCAAATCGAATTACCGAATCTAAAACTTCCGAAAGGTTTCGAGACCGCAACTTGGTCGGATACGTACTTTGAAAATTTCGAGGGGGGTCAAATTTATATTCACCAAAATGGAAGAACTATCACCGACGAACATTTCCCCTGGACGTATCGGGTCGGGAACACTCATCCTTTGCATTACGATCGATTATATTCCGCCGGAATTTCCGGGCCGATGGGAGGAGACCCAGTCGTTTACGGAGGGCTCGTATTCGCCTGGTTATGCGGATTAGCGTCTCGGGATACTACGGAGAATGTTCTTTGGGATTTGGGATTTACCGAGGGATATCACACACAACCTTCGATCAGCGGCGATACGGTTACGGCAATCTCCAGAATCCTCGCGGTGAAGGATAGAGGAAACGAATTCGGAATTCCCGCAGGAGAAGTTCATATCCAGTTCATCGGCTTGAAGAACATCAAAGCGAACGACGCCTTTGAAAAATTCGGCGAAGAGCTTTTCTTAAAGGAAAACGACAAGAAGAAATTAGGAAAGGAAAAACTTCCGGAAAAGATTTTCGAAATCGAGCGGAAAATTCTCGTTAAGAAAAAGTGGTAAATCGCATCGAACGACGGAATTATCTATTCCGTCGTTTTTCTCAAAGTAACAAAATAATAAAATTGTAGTTTTATTTTTACTCGCTGGCGGCTTCGATCCGACGATATGCGATGCCGATTTGCAAAAACATCAAAGAGCAAAAAAGGGCGGATTTTTTATAAAAAACCGCTCGGTATCCGAACGCCGAAAAGAATTAAGATTTTTCTAATGTTGCACTCATGGAACCTTTTGAGACGGCCATTCTTGGGTCGGGCCCGTAGGTCAAAATAAGTTCCTGCACATGTTCGGCGTGTTCGAATTCTCCCGCAAATACGACCGTCTTCTTTTGCGTATCCACTTCTACCGCATGACGAAAGGCTTGTTCCATAGTCATGGTACAGACTTCCATCAGCATTTCGATCACATAGTCATACGTATGTTCGTCATCGTCCCAAAGTACTACTTTCCACGGACCGCCCGTTTTTGCGGGGTCCTCAACTGTAGTCTCTTCAATGACGGGTGTCTGGGACATTTTTAACTCTTACCCGAAGCTTTCCCCAGGTCGATTGGCTTTTATTTCGGAAGAAATGCGGGTTATTTTAATTGAATCGCTTTCCGGGCTAATTCCACAATATTCTTAGATCGAAGGCCAAAATAGTCGAGCAATCCCGACCAGGTTCCCGATTTCCCGAACGTATCTTTCATTCCTAATTTTAGGATTCGAACCGGATATTCTTCCGAAAGAAACTCGCTAACTGCGGATCCGAGTCCGCCGACCACATTATGCTCTTCGCAAGTTACGACGACACCGCAAACTTTCGCATATTTTAGAATAGCGTCTTTGTCGATCGGCTTAATCGTCGCCATATTCAATAGAGTCGCTTGTATACCCGAGGATTCCAATTCTTTGACGGCGATCATGGCTTCGTTTACAAGCACGCCGTTTGCGATAATCAGCACATCCTTACCTTCGCGAATGACCTCCGCCTTACCGATTTCGAATTTATAATTTTCCCGTTCGATTAGCGGCACGTTGGGGCGCCCCACTCGTACATAAACCGGACCCTTATATTCGGTGATTGCACGAATGACTTGCTTAGTTTCGTTATAGTCCGAAGGACAAATCACGACCATTTCCGGAATGACTCTCATCGTTCCGAAATCTTCGATGCATTGGTGGGAAGCGCCGTCTTCACCGACGGTAATTCCTCCGTGGGAAGCGACTAATTTAACGTTCAAAAACGGATAAGCGATACTGTTACGGACGACTTCCCAGGCTCTTCCGGAAAGAAACATCGCAAAGGAGGAAGCAAACGGCACGTAACCGGCCAGAGCAAGACCGGCCGCATGTCCCACTAAATTTTGCTCGGCGACTCCAATATTGAAAAATCGATCCGGATATGCTTTTGCAAATTTATTCGTCTTTGTCGAACCGGAAAGATCCGCATCCAGGACGACAATGTCCTTTCGTTCCGCTCCCAATTCGTGCAGAGCGTCTCCGTACCCGTCACGGGTAGCTTTTTGGTCGGTAGTGGAAACGGAAGGAGCTCCCATTAGCCTTTCAAAGCCTCCGCTTTGTCGGTTTTTTCCCAGGTAAAGGTTTCTCCGCTACGACCAAAGTGACCATACGCGGCCGTTTCGCGGTATTTTCTGCCTTTTTCCAGCAGTTTGAGCGACTCGGTGATTCCGCGAGGAGTGAGTTTGAAATTGGCACGAATTCGTTTTACGATCTCCGCCTCGGGCAGAGTTCCGGTACCGAACGTATCGACATGAACGGAAACGGGCTCGGCAACTCCGATCGCATACGCTAATTGAACCTCGCATTGCGAAGCCAGTCCGGATGCGACAACGTTCTTCGCGATGTAACGCCCCATGTATGCCGCAGAACGATCCACTTTAGAAGGATCTTTTCCCGAGAAGGCGCCTCCACCATGACGACCGTAACCGCCATACGTATCCACGATGATTTTACGGCCGGTCAATCCGGTATCCCCGTGAGGTCCGCCGATGATGAATTGCCCGGTAGGATTAATAAAGAACTTCGTGTCTTTCAAAAAGTTTGCCGGAATTACTTTCTTAATACATTCTTCGATAACGGTTTCTTCGATCGTCTTATGATTTACATCCGGAGTATGTTGAGTCGAAATAACGACGGTATCCACTCGAACGGGTTTTCCGTCTTTGTATTCGACGGTAACCTGGGATTTTACGTCCGGACGCAGCCAAGCGAATTTCTTTCCGTGTCTAAGCTGAGCAAGGTATTTGACTAGTTCATGAGAATAATAAATAGGCATCGGCATGAGTTCCGGAGTTTCGTTGATCGCGAAGCCGAACATTAGTCCCTGATCTCCTGCTCCTTGTTCCTTAAAGAGCCCTTCTCCCTCGGTAACTCCCTGAGAGATATCGGGACTTTGCGCGTGTATATGAGTCGATACAACCGCGAAATCGGCGTCGAATCCCATAGTAATATCCGTATAACCGATATCACGGATAACGTCCCTGGCAATTTCGGCAGCGTCCACTTTTCCTTTGCTAGTCACCTCGCCGGCAACTACAACGAGATTGGTTGTCACTAAAGATTCGCAAGCAACCCTTGATTTCGGATCCTGTGCGAGGTAAGCGTCGAGAATAGCGTCTGAAATTTGATCGCAGACCTTGTCGGGATGACCTTCCGAGACCGATTCCGAAGTGAAGATAAAGTCTTTCAGGGACATTAGGTTTAATTCCTACTAATTCTATCTTGGCGGGATTCACAATCCCGTCATAAAACTAAAAACCTCCGGAACCTGACGGTGTCAAGTGAATCCGACCCGGAAGTTTCCGGTCTTTCCCCTTGCAAGGCAAATTTAAAGCAATCGTTCGGAAATTGATTTGTAGGATTTTCCAGGAAAGAAAAAGCTTTTCCGAGATGAAAATTCGGGTTTCCGATATCAAGGTCAAAAATCGAATTCGCAAGGATTTAGGCGACCTCCAAAGTCTTCGCACTTCCATTCAAACTCTCGGCCTTTTGCATCCGATCATTATCGATTTAGACAATAAACTGGTTTCCGGGGAAAGACGACTCGAGTGTGTTAAGTCTCTTGGTTGGGAATATGTGGACGTTAGAATCGTGGACGTTCAAAGCAAAAAAGAACGAATCCTAATCGAGGCCGAAGAAAATAATGTCCGCTTACCTTTCTCCTCCGACGAGCAAGATAGAGTTCGCAAACTCCTGCAACGCTATTCTTACACGAGCTTTTTAGGAAGGCTTTGGGCTTGGTTATTGGATCTTTGGGACTGGTTCATGGACTGGATTTTCAGAAAATAATAATTCCGTTAGCCTCACTAAGGTGGAAGTCTCGGAATGTTCTGTTCCGAAATCTTTGCTCATTTCGGAACTTCAAAATTCATTATCCCGTAATTCAATTTCACCTAACTACAAGTAAAAGTCCTCGACTTTTACTTCGTTCATTCAATTTTTTATTGTGCAAAATCGGCGATCGAATTCCTTCTTTTTGCGCTGCCAAAAACCGCGAGAACAAAAAATTATTAATTCGATTTACAAAAACAAAACGGTTCCTTAGTGTGAGCAATCCATACCAAGGAGAGTCTCCCGAATGAAAAAGTCTTTGATTCTTATGGTGTCTGCAATTCTTGCGAGCTTTACTGCTTGTCACGGCGGATTACCATCTCTTAAAAGCTCCATCCCACTCCCAGATACCGGACTTAGCGCTCCGTCAGTTCCGGGTGTTGCCGCTCCAAAACCGATGTTAGGTTATTCTGAAACTGTTAACTACTGGGGATTCATTAAGCCTGGTCAAAAAAGTGACGGAATTGTAGACGGAAATAAAAAAGCATATTATCTATATGTTTGGGTTCCTGCTGCAGTTGCTGAAATCGGTGTTCGTATGATTTCTCCTACCGGTGAAATCGGAGAGCCAAGTTCTTCGGACATCGTGAGTGATAGCTTCAAAGCCGCTACTCCGGAAGAAAAAAGCATGCCGAACTGGTTCGATACTTGGGTCCGTGTCGAGCGTATGGCGGCAATTATGCCAGACCAAATCGACGCGGCTTCCAAAAAACCGGCGGTTCAAAAACTGAAAGACGATGATGACGGCGATGACACTTACCATGAAGAGCGTCACGCAAAATACAACTCTCTCACTCGGATCACCATTCCGAACATTCCAAAAAGCTTGGACGAGTTGAAAAACATCGACACTAAAAAACTTTTAGTTCGCGGTTTATATAGAATCGCTTTCACCACCTACAAACCAGGTGAAGTGAAAGGATCCTTCGTTGCTACGGTCGGCGTTTTAGGCGTTCCGGGAACTCCTGGACTTTCTCCGATCGTTCATTCCAATCCTGTTGAATTAGAAAAACAAGCTATTGCCGCGGAAGAAGCTCTTAAGAAAGCTCTTTCCGGAGCTAAAAAATAAGCTTCACTCTATATAAACAAATCGGACAATGCCGGAAAAACCGCCGAAAGGCGGTTTTTTTATGCCTACCGCATTCAGAAGACAGAGGTCAGAGGACTGAAGACAGAAGCTGCGCGATATTGGAAAAGTAATAGAGGACGGGGGAAAATCCACTCTTAGCATAAAAATCTTTCTATAGTACGTGGAAACGCCGCTTATCAATGTTCTGTCCTCAGTCTTCTGTCTTCCGTCCTCTGAAAGTCCTCTGTCTAAGAATAAAAAAAGAGAAGCAAGGATTTACCGTTGCTTAAATTTACGGTACTATAACCAAGTTTCACCGAAGTATTACGTAAATAAACGTACGTTCAATTCTAGACATACCGGGAGTGCTCCAATGATCGAAAACAATTATTTTGTCGAGAACGAAGATTTATCGCAACAAGTCCAGTCGGTAATCGATTGGAACGAAATAGTAGAATCGTTCGAACAAGGATTTAAAGACCACCAAGAATTCCAGCGCTCAGGGAAAGAGGAATTAGCGATGGCTCCGGGTTCCGTCCAAGAGGCCGTAGAATATTATAAATCTATACTAGAATCCGCAGGTGAAATTGCAGGTCTTGAAATAGCGCCGAAAGCAAAGGAAATGGATGCGGAAGGTTTAAAGTATGCCGATGGTAAGGTTACTTTCCCCCCGGCCATGATGGAAGGTCTAGCAAAAGTGAAAGAGGCCGGGATTTTACCGTACTCAATCGGACGAAAGTTCGGAGGATTAGGAATTCCAGCCACGATTCAAGCAATGCTTATGGAAATTTTTTCTAGAGCGGATGGTGCGTTTGCAATCGCAATCGGTTGCATGAATCTAGCGGAGACGATTGAACGCTTCGGATCGGAAGAATTGGTTCGGGAATACGTTCCAAAAATGGCAGCCGGAGACCTTTGCGGTGCTATGGCTTTAACCGAGCCTAACTACGGTTCCGATCTTCCCAATCTGCAAACTAAGGCAATCAAAGACTCTTCCGGAACATGGAGAATCACCGGAGCGAAACGATTCATCACTCACGGGTGCGGGTTCGGTACGATTCCTTCCGTAATTCTAACTCTTGCAAGAACCGGTAGCCCGACCAGCGGAGCGAGAGGACTTTCTTTTTTTCTTGTAAAAAGCAACGATGTTCAGATCGCCGGGATAGAAAAGAAAATGGGACTTCATTGCTCGCCGACCTGCGAAGTAGTCTATGAGAACTCGCCGGGAATTCTTATCGGAGAGGAAGGGTACGGTTTAGTACGATATTCGATGGCAATGATGAACGGCGCGAGACTTTCCATCGCCGCCCAAGCCCTGGGAATCGGAACCGCCGCCTACTACGAGGCCAAAAAATACGCCCAAGAGCGTGAGCAGTTCGGAAAGAAAATTCAGGATATTCCTGCCGTCAGAAAGATGTTGGAATCGATGGATAAGGAAATTGCGGCTATGCGAGCCATTTTGCAGGAGGCCTCCCGCTCTATCGATCTTTATCATTGGAAATCCGAACATCTCAAAGAAGCCGGAATGGATGAAAGAGAAATTAAGAAAGACGAAACGATTCGTAAATGGGAAAAGCTGGCAAACCTCTTCACTCCACTTTCGAAATACTATATCACGGAACAAGCCAACAAAATCGCTTACGATGGATTGCAAATCCACGGAGGTGCCGGATATACGTATGATTACGACATTTCTAGAATCGTACGGGACGTTCGAATCACCAATATTTACGAAGGGACCACGCAATTACAGATAGTCGCGGCAATCGGTGGCGTGGTTTCAGGTTTAAGCCCAAAAGGACATTTACGGCAGTATTTAGAGGATGAGATGGCAAACTTCCCCAGTAGTGCGCTGCTTTCCAAAGTGAAAGAGAAATTAGAAATCAATTACGGTTTATATACATCCCTCGAAAGCGGAGACGATAAAGACGAAGTGGCATTCGAGTTAGTGGAATCCACCGCCAGAACCGTCATCGGACTCCTGCTTGAAAGAGGCGCGAATCGACTTTCCGGAAAACAAAAGGAAACTCGGCTAGTTTTAGCAACGGGTTATAATCTGGATAGCATGGCGATCTTGGAAAGCAACCGGATTCGGATTCAAAATAAAAAGCGATAAGGATCAGCGATTTATTTCGACTCTCCCCTGTTTCGCGAGATTCGTTTTTTACGACCCGATGCGTCAGCGTCAAATAGAAAAACAGGGATTTGTCGAGTTACATCCGATCTAAACCTCAAAGAGGAAGCTAGATCGGAAGAAAGAATTCAAAACGTGATCTTAGACGACAACCGGAAATCGAACTATCGCTTCCGGTGTTTAAGTCTAAGCTTCTTTTTTCAGAATTTTTGGTATTCTATCCCGTACAGTAGAAGAACCTAATTCTTGAATTTTATCGGACTCGATTATGATAGTACCTTTTAGATCCGCCCAGGCGGCGTTTAACATCGCCTTAGCGACTACCGATCCTTCTATCGAACGGTATTTCCTAAAAGGTCCGATTAAAATCGGATTTAAGAACATTGCGAGTATCGCCCCGATTTTTTCTCCTATTCTAAATTCCTTACGATCGCCTTCCAAGAGAGAAGGTCGAAAAATACCCAAATATTCGAATCCTAACCGGGAAATTTCCCCTTCCACCTCTCCTTTTACTTTATTATAAAATACGATGGACTTCGAATCGGCGCCTAAGGAGCTAATCAGGGAAAATCCCCTCACACCGTTAGATTTAGCCGCCTTGGCAAAGGAAATCGCATAGTCAAAGTCCACTTTTCGAAAATTCTCTCGAGTTCCGGCTTGCTGAATCGTCGTACCTAAGGCGGAGAATGCATCGGTAATGCCTTTCGGAAGATCGGGAAAACGATTCCAGTCCACTAGTATCGGCTCCAGCTTGGGATGCGACCAAGATAAGGGTTTACGAACTATCACATAGACCTTGTCCCAATCGGCATCCAGCAAAAGTTCCCGTACCAATTGACCACCGACTAAACCGGTTCCGCCGGCGACGACCGCGATTCGATGTTTCATATTCCACCCCGATGTACGGAAAAGATGCTCCTACGGAGCCTTTTATCGTCCAGATATTTCTAACACTTTAAAAGCCGCTTAGACCCGATAAAATCTCTCAAGTGTCTTTTTTTCTTCTCCCGAAAGCAAAGTACGCCACTCTCTTTCTTCTAAATCTTCCTACCCGAAACCTGATAAAGAATTGATACCTCTGCCGGATAAATTATGCTCCGGTCATGTCGTATCCAGCTTATCTACCTAAATTCTTCTGCAAAATTCTTGAAACGACTGACCGAAGTAAAATGAATGAATCCTGGAGAAAGGTGGTCGAGAATGAGGAAAAGATCGGGGCCTACGTGTCCAACGGATTTAGATATATTCTGCTTTTATTCTTTGCCTTTCAACTTCTAGCGAATTTGCACACGGGAAACCCTTGGATTAACGGTATCGGTATCGGTCTATTTGCCGCCATAACTATCGGACATAGTGTCGTAATTCGGACCTGCCCTCGCTGGGCGATTTCCGTTTATTCTTACATCGCTCTCGTATCGGATTTTGCGATCATATCCGGCGTATTGATTTCTTACACTTTCTTGGCGAGTCCGGACAATCTAGGTTTCGCTTTAAAAAATCCGATCCAAACCTACTTCTTTTTCCCCCTCGCATTTTCACTCGTGCAATTCAGATTACGCTTGGTTCTTCTCAGTGTAATTCTTTATTATACGTTCTATTTCGGCTTTTTTGCATATGCGGAATTCGTGGGTAAAATCACATACGCGACCGATTGGAAGGATTACGTGATGGGACCGAATCTTCTTTTAGGGGATGCCTTCGCCGGGCGCCCGTTAGCCTATCTAATCCTGGCTTTCTTCTTTTGTTTCGGAATATTAAGAACGTTGATTATGATTCGAAGGATCGGAGATGCGGAAGCTCAGAGAAGCTTACTTTCCAGGTATTTTTCGCCCGGGATGGTTACCGAGATGATGGCTAATCCGGAAGTACTCACCGGCAGGAGACAGACTGCAACGATTCTATTTACCGATATTCGGAACTTTACGGCTCTTTCGGAAAACATGGATCCTGTCGAGCTCGGTAAATTTCTTTCTTCGATCCGTGAAATATTGACGGAATGTGTTTTTGAATTCGGAGGCACCTTGGATAAATACATAGGAGACGCGGTCATGGCTACATTCGGAACCCCGTATCCTTCCGATGATCCCGCCGCCGACGCAATCAAGGCTCTTAGTTGCGGGAAGCGGATGTTAGAGCGCTTGGGTGAGTTTAATACTAGGCGTATAGCGAACGGACATCCGCCGGTAAACATCGGTATCGGGATTCATACGGGTGAAGTATTTTCGGGAAATATAGAAACGAGCCAAAGAGCCGAATTTACCGTTATCGGAGACGCCGTAAATACCGCCTCGCGAATCGAATCCTTAACCAAGAATTTTGGGAAGGAATTTTTAGTTTCGGAGGAAACCTGGAAACTCGCCGGAGCGAATTTTAACGGAGAAACACTTCCTCCGATTCAGGTGAAAGGAAGAGAAAAATTAGTTACTGTTATCGCAGTAGGACTATGATCGATGTTATCCTCCCAGGAAATTCAGTTTAGAAAACCGAAAGGACTCAGCCAGTTCTTCCTAGTAACGGATATAGGATTTATTTTATACTGGGGAATCACCTCAATAAAAATCATCCCGGATGAATTTTTATTTAAAGATTATAGCGACCCGATTTTATCCGCTTGGAACTGGTCCTTCCTTCCATTGGATCTTTTCATCTCTTTTACGGGATTAACAAGTTTATACTTGTTTAATAAGCGAATTTCAGCTTGGAAAAATTTTGCGATCCTGTCCTTGGGGTTCACGATCGCATCCGGAATTCAGGCGATTTCGTTTTGGATCATCCGCGAAGACGTTTCACTTTTATGGTGGGCACCCAATCTATATTTAATTTTCTATCCTTTGTTCTACGTCCGATTCTTATTAAAAAATTGATTCTCGGCAGTACAGAAGACAGAGGACTGAGGACAGACGCGTTCGCTTTGCTCACGCTAGACAGAAGCTGCTCGAAGTTGGGAAGGCAGCTGTGGTAGAGGACCGATTTACTATAACGTAAGAATCTTTCTGTAGAGCAAGGAAGCTCGGCTCACCAATGCTCTGTCCTCTGCAGAAGACAGAGGTCAGAAGACGGAAGACAGTAGCTGCTAGACGTTGGAAAAGTAATAGAGGTAGAGGAAAGATCCAATATAACACGAGAATCTTCCTCTAGAACGTGGGAGTTCCAACATAATTCGTTTTTAAAAAAATTCTTGTCAGGGTATAGGAATAATTTTCTGTCCTCTGTCCTCTGTCCTCTGTAAGATGAAACTTTCGAAGGACCTATTTCACTCCGGCCTTTTGCAATTCTTTCCCCAATTGGCCGGTTATAGTGCAGAAGAACATTCGCCAATCACTTAAAAAAGATTTTATAGGATACGTAAACGTTGCCGGGCGGTTCTTCTCTATAAAGAAATGTCCGATCCAAGCAAATAAATAACCGCTGAATAGCGCTCCGAGTAAATACCAAGGATTTAAAAACGCTACCGCAGATATGATCCATCCCAGCGCGATAGAGGTACCGATGAAGTGCAGGACACGATTCAATTTATTGGAATGCTCTCTTAAATAGAAAGGCCAAAATTCCCCGAGCGTAGTATAATTCGTTTCTTGAGACATGTAATACTCCAATTCGCAGGATACTCTTAATTCGATCTCTTCGCAACCTTAAATCGACCTCGAATTCGCGATATAGATCATTTGTTATAAAAAGAGAATTGCGAGAAATCGGATCTAACGAACCGATCGATTCCGAGCAAGATTCCGGATTAAACTAGAATCCTAGGACGCAAACTGAGCCTTTCTTAAGACAGTATGCGCTCGGACCTCCCCTTCAATCGGAGGCTCCGAAACTCCCAGCGCTCGTATTCTGATTCAATTCGAAAATGGTCGGAAAGAATCGGTTCGTCTCTTCCCGCCGTTGATTCATTTGAATCGGAATTCACTTCCGGAATAGAATGATAAAACCCGTCGTTCCTAACTCCCTTTGCAAGATTTAAAGTCTTTTCCCTCCCCTCCTCGATTTCACTAGAGGATGGGGTCGGGAAATTTCTTTGCAAGTGCGCAGAATCCATCCGTGATTCCAAGGATTCTATAGTCTCAATTTCTTCCAGAGAGCGACTGTACCGTTCTCAAACTTTTTATTGGCATCTTTTATCCCGATTCGATTTTTTTTCGAAAAATAAGGCTTGTTCCCAACTTCTTTGCCGGATTTAAATTAAAAATAGAGCGGCTCAAGAACACAAAAAGAGACATAGAATCGGACCTTTGCAGGGCTGATTCTTTCTATCCGGCCAGTAAATCCCGATAGGAATTCTTCTATGAAAGCAGCCAGAATCAGGAATTTAAGCCCTTACGGTCATTTTAAGACAAAAATTAGCACTCTCTATCTGAAAGTGCTTGACGATTTTCGGCTTCCTAGTTTTTTCTAAAAGGAAGGCCAAGCACTCTAATAATCAAAGTGCTAAGGAATTATTTTAAATCTCAAAGGAGAAAAAGTCTATGGCGATTAAACCACTAGGCGACCGCGTGCTAGTCGAACCGAAACAAGAAGCCGAAGAAAAAATCGGTAGCATCTTTGTTCCCGACACCGCGAAAGAAAAGCCCCAAGAAGGAAAAGTAATCGAGGTTGGAAGCGGTCGTTACGAAGACGGCAAGCTCGTACCTCTAGAAGTTAAATCCGGAGACGTAGTTTTATACGGCAAGTACTCCGGAACCGAAATCAAATCCGAAGGCAAAGAATACCTTATCATTCGCGAAAGCGATATTCTTGCCGTCGTGAAGAAGTAATCCTTAGGAGGAAATTAAAATGGCTAAAATTATCGAATACGACGAAACAGCGAGACGCAAACTCCTAGAGGGAGTCAACAAATTAGCGAATGCGGTGAAAGTGACTCTCGGACCGAAAGGCCGTAACGTAGTCATCGACAAAAAGTTCGGCTCACCCACCATCACGAAAGACGGTGTTACTGTAGCTAAAGAAATCGAATTGGAAGATTCGATCGAGAATATGGGCGCTCAAATGGTTAAGGAAGTATCCACCAAAACCAACGACGTTGCCGGAGACGGAACCACCACTGCAACGATTCTTGCCCAATCCATCATCAACGAAGGATTGAAGAACGTTACCGCAGGCGCAAACCCGATGGCTCTCAAGCACGGAATCGACAAAGCCGTATCGGCAGCCGTGGAAAGTATCAAAAAACGTTCCGTAAAAATCGAAAATAAAAAAGATATCGCGAACGTTGCAACCATTTCCGCCAATAACGACAAGGAAATCGGAAATCTAATCGCGGACGCAATGGACAAAGTCGGCAAAGACGGAGTCATTACGGTAGAAGAGGCAAAATCCATCGAAACGACTCTCGACGTAGTCGAAGGTATGCAATTCGATCGTGGATACATTTCTCCGTACATGGTAACCGATCCCGAAGCGATGATCGCGACTCTAAACGATCCCTACATTCTCATCTATGATAAAAAGATCGCGTCCATGAGAGATCTTCTTCCGGTTTTGGAAAAAGTAGCTCAAGCAGGACGTCCTCTTGTAATCATTTCGGAAGAAGTGGAAGGAGAAGCTCTCGCAACGATAGTCGTAAACACTCTCCGTAAAACGATTTCCTGCGTCGCGGTAAAAGCACCCGGATTCGGCGATCGTCGTAAAGCGATGTTGGAAGATATCGCTATTCTTACCGGCGGACAAGTGATTTCCGAAGATCTCGGAATGAAACTGGAAAACGCTACCGTTCAACAACTCGGACGCGCGAAAAAAGTCATCGTGGATAAGGAAAATACCACCATCATCGAAGGACAAGGCGCTTCCAAAGACATCCAAGGTCGCGTAGGACAAATCAAAAAACAAATCGAAGACACTACTTCGGAGTACGATCGCGAAAAACTGCAAGAGCGCCTTGCGAAACTCGCAGGCGGGGTTGCGGTCATTCACGTTGGTGCAGCTACCGAAGTCGAAATGAAAGAGAAAAAGCATCGCGTCGAAGACGCTCTTTCTGCTACTCGTGCAGCAGTGGAAGAAGGCATCGTTCCAGGCGGCGGTTTGACTCTTCTGAAAGCTCAAGAAGCGGTAGCTTTACTCAAACTGGAAGGCGACGAAGCGACCGGAGCAAAAATCATCTTCCGCGCTTTGGAAGAGCCGATTAGAATGATCACTTCTAACGCAGGTTTGGAAGGATCGGTCATCGTCGAACAAGCCAAAACTAAGAAAGGAAACGAAGGCTTCAACGCTCTGACTATGGTTTGGGAAGATTTACTCCAGGCCGGAGTCGTCGACCCTGCAAAAGTAGTCCGCTTTGCTCTGCAAAACGCTGCATCCATCGGTTCTATGATCCTAACTACCGAAGTTACGATCACCGACAAACCGGAAAAAGACGGCGGCGCACCACCGATGGGTGGAATGGGCGGTATGGGAGGAATGGGCGGCATGATGTAAGCCGACCGTTTCTTTCGAAGCGTCCAAAAGCCGGGGAAGAAATTCCCCGGCTTTTCTTTTTCTAAACGCTTCTAAAGTCGAATCCCGAAAATTCTGCTATAATTCTTACCAGCATTCGTCGTGTTACTATATAAGATTTGTAGAATGGAATATTTGCTGTAATCGGTCTGCAACTCGTATTCCCAATCCCAAAGCAACCCGCCAATACCGGGTAACGCTAAAATTCCCATCGAACGATACCCTCTCTCCGGCCTAGCACGATAATAATATAAACCGGGACCGATGAGCATCGTATCTTCTCCGGTCGAGATCGATTCGCTTCTGTAGTATAGCAGACCCAAGCCGACCATATCGTATCGACCGTTTTTACCCGAGGAAAAATATCCGAGCACGGGCGGAACATACGTGGAGACTTCGTTCCCGTCCCGATGATAATAATACGCGGGAAGGAAATTCGCGATACTTTCCCCCCCTGAACGCTTGAGACGAAGCCACAGGAAATTCGCATCGGAGTAATCCTGAGCGGATTCATATCCTGCGATCAATCCACCCAGAACCGCCCAACGTGTTCGGTTTGCATCATATTCTCCGTGAAACAATCCTAAAAAGACGTTCACGTTTCTCCTTTGAAGCGCCAATTCGCGATTGACGTCCAGTATTCCGGCAAATCCCCAACGATCTATTCTCTTATCGACATACGAATAGGACCCTAATGCGAACCAAAAACTGGACTCAGCGCTAAGTCGACGAATTACGAGGGGGAAAAAACCCCAAGAATCCGAATTGGAACCTTTGATCGAATAGATCGGACCGAAAATGAATCGGGAACGACCCGACTCGGAATCTCGAGCAAGATCGAAAAGTATCGCCAGATTGAAGTGGAAGGAATTTCCGGAAGGCTTAGATTCCCGGTTATAATAAAATAAAGGGAACATATAATTCTTCGTAGAATCGACTTTTCCTTTTTCACTCGTCGATTCCTGTCCGGAAAAGGAGACTAGCGGAAAAACGGAAACGTCCGTCGAACTCTCCCGGTTGTTTTTATAACTATTATAGGAAAGTAATTTAAGAAAGCTGAATTCTTTCGATTCCGCATCCGCCTCGGAGACAAGTCTGTTATAATAGAATCCCAACCAAAAGGCAGTGGTCTCCTTTTGAGAAGCGGAAGTATACAATGTCGGAAAGGGTAGCAAAAAGAAATTCCTGCTACTTTCCTCCCGAGCATCGCCGCCCTTTCCGATCGTAGAGAAAATACCGATCGGACTCACCGAGAGAGAATCCCATGACCCGGAAGTTTGGTCGGTTCTTTCAAAATAAAACGGCAGTCCCCAAATCGTTCTGCTTTTTACTCCTGCAATATTCGTTTCGCTGTCCGAATAAAACGGATACAATGCAAAGGAGGATTCCCGCGGTGACTTTGTCCTATTTCCGAACAAAAGAATATTCAACGAATACGAATCCGGTTTCGAATCGTATCTGAATAGAATCGGAACCGTGGTCTTACTGTGAATGACCACCTCCTTCTCCCTCTCGACTTCGGAAAAGTAAAACGGAAAAATCGACAGGGATTCCCTCTGCCCGGTAACGGAACTGGACATTTCGGACGAAACTAATCCGAACAGAGTCCAATAAGATCTATCCTTAGTTTCGTTGGAATAATATCCTAAAACGAATCGAGTCGCTTCGAATGAATCTTTATAGAAATACAGGGCCAGTGGAAATACGATATCCTTCCTTACGGATTCCTTTTCGGACAAATAGGATTCCCTATAGCGATAGTAGATCGGAGTCAGCATTTCGGAAGTCGAGGAAGAGCCGTCTTTCTGAAGATAACGGCTCGAGCTGAACAAAAGTGGAATCAGAGTTTTCGATCTAACGTAGTCGTTCGATTCGGCGGTATCGGAAAAGTAGAACGGAAATAAATTAGTTTTCGAAAACGTCGCAAATTGGGTTTTTACGGCGGAGGTGGAAAATACTCCCAACACATTCGTATACGTAGACCTAGGGTCCGAAGAGGAATAATAGGCAAGGAAGAAAAAGCGGCTCGAATCTCCGTTTCTTTTATAATAAAGTCCTAATGGAATCAAAAAATCGATTTTCGTCGTCTTTTCCTTCGGTTCGCCGGGAGCCTTGGAACGATTGTAATAATAAAGAGGAAAGAGAAAACTAGTCTCGGAACCGCCTGAAATATCGCTGAAGGAACTGTAGTAAGACAATAGAGTCAGAACCTTGGAAGAGTAATTTCCGCCCGCCCCGCCTTCGATAGAATCGTATTTACGATAATAGAACGGGACAAAAAGTTGATATCCTTCCCGCTCTTGATTACCCAAAACCGAAGACGTCTTAGTATCTCTCGAATGAAAAAGAGGCAAAAGAATCGAGTGAAAGTCGGAAATTTCGGCCTGAGAGGAAATTTCCTTTTTATTATAATATAATATACTTATGGTACGATCCGAATTCGGAGACGAATCGTGGACGACCAAGGGAAATATCCGGAACCCCCAAGAATTCGGAGAATGGTAGGTTCGAAAGAAAGGCCAGAGCACCGAGTAATCCTTGGTATCCCCTTTTTTACCTCTTTGGAATCCGAAAATCATCCAAGCTTCTTGAAAATCGGCGGCATCGTCCTGCCTGGCATAGAACGGAAAATAAACGTTATACTCTTGGTCCCCGATTTTACTTTTGAAAATCGGCGGCAAAAGCCAAATCGTAACCTTGTCCTTGGTCTCCTCCGACCAAGAATACCAAGCGAGAGGTAAAAGTCGGAAATGCCTTCGATCATCTCCTTTCTCGTAGCTTAAAATCCCGAATAGGGTGCTGAATCCGAAAAAAGATTTGGACGCATCGCGGGAAAGCGTTTTGTATTTTCTAAGTCCGTCTTCATTCGCGTCCGGAACCGGACCGGAGCTAACCGGGAACTTCTTGGTGTTTTGCGGATCGGTAGGAACATTCCCGTTTTCGGCGAACGAATTCTCCCGCTTTCTCTTCCACCATAAAATCGAGTCTTTAGAAATGGATTCCCGGTAAGATACTCTTATCAAGTTGTAAAACCAGGCAAAATCCGTGTCCAGATACAGTTCTTTTTCTGTCATTCCGATCGAGGCAGAGGCGGATCCCTGAAATGTTCCAAGAGACTTAGAAGAAGAAAAGCCTGCTATATTCAGATCAAGAGATTTGTCCTCTTCCTCATATTTCAAATAAAAAGGCAGAAAGACGGACGCCTTGCTCCTAGGAGTGTCCCAGAAATAGTAAATCGGTAGGAGAAATTGGGAACTTTCTTTTGCGACCCGATCTTCCTTGGAAAAGTACAGTACTGCCCAGGTTCGATCCAACTCCGGCGATCGCTTTACGTAATGAAAAATACCGAACGAAGAGTAATCGTTTTCTTCGTACCCGAATCGAAAGAAGAATGGAACGAAAACTCGAAAAACGTTTTTATTATGGTAATAAAGAGGAAACGCATATCCGTATCTTTGATTACCGGAACCGTCAAAGCCTCTGCCGCCTAAACCCAAAATATTCCAGTAGGATCCCGACTCGGAGTTCCCGGAAAAGAAGATCGGGTAAACCCGTAAACTCGATTCCTTCTCGCTATCTCTTATTTCCAGCGGACCGAACAAGGAATACGAACCCTTTACATCTCTATTTCTGAAAAAGAGCGGAAAAAGATAGGAATAGGAGACGTCTCCTTCCTTCCAGTTTCCGAGGATCCCGGCGAAATTCCAGTAGGAACCGATTTGCCATTTCCCCGAATAGAAAAGCGGGTAAATTCGAAAGGAAGATTCGAGATGGTTGCTTTCCAATTCGACGGGGCCGTACAAACCGTAAGACCTGGAAGCGGATTCCGACTTCAGAAAGAAAGGGAACAAATAGGAATACGTATCATTTCCCTCTTTTCCCTTTCCCGCTAATCCGGCAAAATTCCAATAGGAACCCGTAGGAGACGATCCTGAAAAATACGCAGGATAGATTCGAAACGTCGAATTCGGTCCGTTACGAGACGTTTCGATAGGGCCGTATAAATCGTACGAACTTTGCGCCGATTTTGTCCGAAGAAAAAAAGGAAACGCATACGAGTAAGCGTTTCCCCCATCCTTCCCTGCTCCGAATAAACCTGCGAAGTTCCAATACGATCCCGAAGAAGAGACCCCGGAATAATAAAGAGGGTACACTCTAAACGAAGAATTCCGATCGACCGAGGAAAATTCGACGGGTCCATATAGACTGTACGATGCCTGGGGGGAGGAAGTCTTTACGAAGAACGGAAAGGCATACGCATACCGGTCCGGACCGTCTTCTCCTTTCCCGAATAACCCTGCAAAATTCCAATAGGAGGTCCCCGGAGAATTACCCGAATAGTAAAACGGATAAATCCGGAAGGAGGAAGATGATCCACGTTTCGAAAATTCCACGGGACCGAATAGCGAGTACGATTCATGATTCGATTCCGTTGTAAGAAAAAAAGGAAACACATAGAAATATTTTTCCGGACCGTTTTCCCCTTTTCCGGCGATTCCCGAAAAATTCCAGTACGATCCTTGGGGAGACGTACCCGAGAAATAAACGGGAAGGAAGGTAAAATAAGAATTTTTTTCGTAAAACAGAAGCGGAAAAAGGTAGGCTCCCTTTAAAGAATCGTCCGGATCGGTATACCATCCGCTTAAATACAGTAAATTCGTTCTGGTTCCGGAATCTTTAGCATAACCTCTAAAGAAAATAGGAGTGTACCAATTGGATTTGAGGACTTCTCCGTTCTGCTCGGAAGTTACTTTAAATGATAGTAATAAAGGAATTCCTGTTACTTCTTTCTTTTCAGGCTGTCCGAAAAGAGCGTTCTCCGACCAGGCTCGTAAATAGAACGGAGATAAAAAAATCCCTTCCGTCCCGTCTTTCCTGGACTCGTAGGAAAAAAGAGGCAATAAAGTTAAATGAGATTTTGCTTTTCCCGAGCCCCAGTATACTAAAGGCAAAAGGGCTCCATAATCGGAATCTTGATCCCTTCCTTTGTGAAAAATCAGAAAATGAGTCCAACTCGAACTCTCCGTAGTTTCTTTAAAGAAAAGAAGCGGAAGCATATACTGAAAGGAGTTTTTCCCTCCATTCGCAAACTCACGATTCCCCGTGCCGGCCAAAGGAAGAAACGAAGGAAATCTATATGTTTCCTTTTTATAATTCGTGTTTTGTTCGTAGGAATAATAATGCAACAGAGAGAAGTTAAAACTCTCCTTAATTTGACCCTGGTCCACTTTTTGACTGAAATAAAAAGGAAAGGACCAAGATTGATAGGACGGGGAATTCTTATCTTTGAGATAATAATAGAACGGGTAAACCGTATATTCTTTGAACTTCGGGTAGTCGGTATAGCTTACGGCAAAGAAAGCATCCCACGAAAAATGATCCTGCCAGGATTCCACTTTCATGATGATCGCGCGGACAGGATATTTTTCCTCCTTTTCACTTCCGTAAATCGGTTTTCGTTCGCTAGTCAACTCGTCGAAAAAATCCTTAGGTTGCGCTTCCAAAATCGAAGTGGAAACTAGTTGGAAGGAAATAAGAACGAAGCAGAATTTAACCGGTAAATTTAAAAAAAGTTTCATACGGCTTAGTCTTCGACGATTTCAATGAGTTTCCTTTTACCCTTCTCACCGTGAACTAATCGCACGCATCGTCGGGAAACTCCGAATTCTTCGGCGATCGCTGCAAGAACCGCATCGTTTGCCTTTCCCTCGATCGCAGGCTCCCGGACGGCAACGATCCAAGTCAGATCTTCCCCTTTTTTGACAAAGGGCTTTTTAGAATTCGGTTTGACCCTTACTTCGATACGCATCTGGAACAAATTTCGAAACGAACTCTAACGTTTTTTTCGAAATTTACCAGCGATTAATCTTATCTCATCGATACCTAAAACCAGACAGGTTCCCAGAAAAATTCCTGCGGAAAAGAGAACCGCGATCAAAACGGAAACTCTCGAGGAATTTGCGTATCCCAGACCTTCCGATTGCAAAAGGAATAATAGGGAATCATGCAAGAAATATCTGTACAAAATCAAAATAAGGCTCATTAAAATCAAGGGAACCGAAAGACGTAGCGTCTTTCGAACAAAACCTCGCCATGGGAAAACGATTCCGTGCTTCGTAAGACTTCTGGATAAAAAGAGCCAAGTGGAAATCGAAGTCACTGCAGAAGCCAATGCGATCGCCGAATGCTTTAAATAGTAAATCAAAGAAAGATTCAAAAGCAAATTCAACCCTAAGGAAAAAGCCTGAATTTTCAACGGAGTCTTAGTGTCCTGAAACGCATAAAAGGAGGAAATCAGAACTTTGTTCATGCTGTAAAAAGGAACCGCTATCGAATAGAGAATGAGAGGCATCGTGGCGGTTTCCGTCGCGACATGATCCCATCTTCCTCCGTAATAAATCGAATCCAGGATCGGCCCGGCCAGGATTCCCATTCCGAGCGCCGCAGGTACCGTAAGAAACGATGCGAATCCTAAAACCCCGAGCATTTCTCCCGGTACCTCCGAATGTCGGTCTTCCTTCAATGCGGAAAGTAATGCAGGCAACGTAGTCGTAGCCAGGGCCACGCCGATGATTCCGGTCGGAAGTTGAACCAGCCTTTGTGAATAGTCTAAACTTACCACGGCACCCAAACCCGGATTCGCGTTTTGAACCATGTTCGCGAGAAAAATATCCACCAACAAACCAAGCTGATAAAAACCGCCTCCCAGAGCAGCAGGCAGCATCAGCCTAAAAATCTTTTTTATAGCGGGATGTTTGTAGTTCCAAGAAAGTATCGGGCCTTCGCCGTTTTTAGAAACGTACCAAACTTGAACGGATAATTGGATGACGCCGCCGAATATGATGGCAAAGCAAAGTATCCGAACTTTCGTCAGGAGATCCGACTCTAAAAAAGGAAAGATGCAAAGAAAGACGACTAGATAACTTAAATTTAATATAATCGGGGAAAGAGAAGGGACAAAAAACCGATTCTTAACGTTCGAAATCGCCATAAAGATCGAAGATAAGCTGGCCGTAACGATCAAAAAAAATAATATATAGGTCAACTCTATTACAAGAGTCGAATATTCCCTGGAGCCTCCGACCAATAACGGAATGGCGATCGGAGAGAGCGAAAACACCAGTAGGACGAATGCGAATAGAATCAGCGCTAAGAAAACCAGAACCGCTCCGCTCATTCTCCGCGCTGCTTCTTCTCCTTCCTTTCCCGCGTCGGAATAGAGAGGCATAAAGGATTGCGAAAGAGTTCCTTCCGCTAAAAGATTCCGGAACATATTAGGCAGTCTGTAGGCGACCGAAAAAGCGGACGCGATCATGCCTGTCCCGAACGACACGGCCATGAAATGGTCTCTGAATAAACCTAGAATTCGGGAAAGTAAAGTGTAGAAAGAAAGAGCGAAGCTACGAGTGGCTGCTTTGGACAAGGTTACCCTGCTGGACCGGAAGTTTCCGGCGAGACTACAAGTCGTTCTAAGTAACGAACTCCGCCCAACCTGTTCACGTCAAACTCAATTCCGCAAGCCGGACATTTGTATCTCCCCGAAAGTCGGATTCGCAAGCGGGAATGACAACTTTCGCAATACAAAATTTTATCGGAGACGGAACCTTTCAGTTTTTCCAAGGACTGCTCCAATTTCAGCTCGGAGGCGAACTCATCCTTTTTCGAAATAGATTCTCGGCTACGAGTCGAAGAAGTTGCAGCCGTCTGCGCTCTCCCTGCGTCCGCGACGGGAATCGTCCTAATCTCTGGAATATGCACCGATTCATCCCGTTCTTCGGGAATCGATTCATTAGGAGCGGAATAAAATTGGAGAGGTTTCGTCTGCCTCAATGAGGCGATAGAATGCTCGGACGTATTCTGCTTAGAACGAAGATCTTCGATTTTTAAGGAGGATAGCCATTCTTCCGCATCCCGTTCGGCGGGAAAAATCCGCAAAGATGTCGTTAGACCGAAAAGGCCGAGTACGAGTTTGCATTCTTCATTCCATCCGACAAACGCGATGTTCCCGCCGTTCTTTTGCAGAAAGGAATTCAATTCGGATAACGAACCGATACCCTCCTCTTCCAAATAGTGAATGGAGTCGCAAATCATTAAGAAAAGGCGATCCCCTTCTTCCCAACGCGATTTTAAAAAACGAATCAAGTCGGGCGAAGAATGGGAATCGAGAGTTCCTTTCGGAACGATCCGTAAAATCTTATGAAAGCGAGAAGTCTTGAGTTCCAAGAAAGCCTATCCTAAATAAATCGCATCCAGAATCTCAGGCTTATCCAAACGTTGAGAGACTATTTCCGCGCTCGAAATCGGCATCGGTTTTTCCAGAACTTCCGTTTTTGAGGGAACCTGTCTTTGTACCTCGGCAATTGGAGCAGTCGGCGAAGATGGACGAGAAGCGGCAGGTTGGCTTCCGGTTTGCCAGCGAACCGGGCCTTCGGTCTGAGCAAAGTCCACTTTTTCCCAAAGAGGAGGAGAGGAAGAAGTTCGAGCGCTAGATATCGTCGCTGTGCTTGCTTGTGCATACCCGGAACCGGCGCTTTTAATAAGAAGATGCACTAACCCGATGACTATAGCGCAGATCAGAGCAATCCACGCGTTATTCTGAGTTATCCATAAAAGAAGATCCGTTTGCGTTCGTACGAAATGCCCGAAATTTCCTCGTTCATAAGTCATAAACAAGGAAGCGACCCTTTCCAATTTCTCGGGGTGATACACACCCATGGATAATAAAACGTCCGGTTCCAGAATTTCCGGAAAGATAGGAGCCACGGCTTTTAATACGGGCTGATCCGAAGAAACATTCCGTTTTCCGAGTAATACGGGAGTTCCCACCTGCCATTTTCTGAGCCTGTGCGCGATCGTGTACGTGGGAGAAAGAAATTTGATTTCCGGTTTTCTCTTCTTTAAGGGATCCTCGAGATAGTCTTCGTTTGAGGAAGCGAGAACGACCCCGGAATCATTTACGACGGAAATATCTTTGATCCGAAACCCGTCCTTATCTTCGGAGGTCACTTTCACTAATCGCGCAAAGGTAAAGTTCAAATCCGCTAATTTTTCGCCGTCCAATTTGTTTTCCGTGGATTTGGAAAGGGAACTGATGGTGTCCCTCGCTCGATGGTCCGACGAAATTTTCAGTTGATCGAAGGAAGCCAAAGAGGATTCCAAAAAGGACCAGGCGGAAGCACCGATTGCAATTCCTTCGCAAACGATGAGAGCAAAAATAAAGAATAAAACGTGTTTAAAAGTCTGCACCTGATGACCTCTCTTCCTAAGAATCGGTCGTAACGACTGATTCTCTAAAGGAGAAAAAAGGAGTCCTTCGTTAATCTTTATCCCGATGCCTAGTTGGTGCGAAGCGGTAGAATTGCCTTATTTCACAAAAATCAGCCAACAGTTTTCGTTCTGAAATCCGTTGAGCTCCTATTCAGAGGACTGAGGACTGAAGACAGACGCGCTCGCTTCGCTCGCGCTAGACAGAGGCTGCTACTAGTTGGAAAGGTTACAGAGGACGGGGAAAAATCCGCGATAACACAGGGGGTTTCCAACCTCGAGCAGCTTCTGTCTTCAGTCTTCAGTCTTCTGAAAGCGTTTCCTGAATGATTTTTCGAAATTCTACAATCCAATGGTTTCGCTTTTCCAGGCTAGGGTCCAAACCCAGTTTAGCAATGGAAACCATGTTTCGCCAGTCCCCGCCGCAAGGATGAATGCATCGAAATGCGGAAAAATCATTGGATACATTGAGGGCAATTCCGTAGCCGGTAAACCAGGACTTGAATAGAACTCCAATCGAAAGAATTTTCCGTTCCGGGTCGGCGGAAAGATACAATCCAGGCGAATCGGAGCGCCGAATTAGATCCAAATTCCAAACTTTTTTTACGGCTTCCATGGCCGAAGAAAGCACCTGATCCAAGAAGTTCGAAATCGTCAGACCCCGCCCCTTCAGATCGATATGAAAGTAAGTAACGATTTGTCCGGGTTCATGGGCGGTAAAATCCCCGCCCCGTTTGATATAATGGAGAGCGATGCCATTTTTAGATAGGAATTCCGGGTTCTGGAGAAGGTTACCGATATTGTAATTGATCCCGGCGGTAATCGTGGGAGGGTGTTCTAAAAATAGAATGGTTTCCTTTCTTTTTGCCCTCGCCCTCTCCTGAAAGAGAATGTATCTCTCATAGGGGACCGGGTGCCTAAGGGAAATTGCCCGTACCACGATAACATTACGATGGAAAAGCTACTCGAAGTCATCTCCTTTATCTTACAGAGATCGCCCTCCGGACGCAATCGCCAGGAGTTGGCAAAGTTAATTTATTTAGCGGACGGGGTCTTTTTCCAGAAATACGCCAAGATCATCACAGGACAAAAATACATTCATTTAGAAGACTCTCCCTACGCCATGGAATTGAATCAGGCGTTGCTTCATCTGAAAGAAAACCGTCTAATAGATGTACAGCCAAAATTGACCGAAACGGGGATTGCCGGATATCTGTTGATTTGGGTCGGCCCCGCTCATGAAGAGGAAATCGACTTAAATCGCCAGGAAAAACGGATTTTGAGGAAGGTATTGGAGAATTTTAAAGGGAAGGTTTACGACGAAAACCGAGTTTACCCGAATCTTTATGAAAACTACGTCATTACGCCTCTTTTCTCGGAAATTAAATTCAACAAAGAGACGATGAATACCAAAATCCATTTCTTTAAGAGAAAAACGCTTTTGAATATCTCCGGCAAAATATTTAAGGTACTTTTTAGCGAGTAGCTAAGGCGGGAAGCATGCTTATAACGGTTTGTAAAGGCAAAATACACCGCGCCACGGTTACTGACGCAGACCTCAATTATGAGGGAAGCCTAACAGTAGATATGGACTTGGTGGATGCGGCCGGAATGTTTCCCTACGAAAAGGTATCCGTTGTTAACGTCAATAACGGCGCGAGATTCGAGACATATCTCATCGAAGGCAAACGCGGTTCGGGAGAAATTTGCCTGAATGGGGCTGCAGCTCGCCTCGGTATGAAAGGCGATAAGGTAATTATCATCTCATACGGTTCCTTGGAAGAAAAAGAACTTCCCAAAGGATACCAGCCGAAAGTCGTCCTCGTGGACGAAAAAAATCATATCAAAAAGATCTAACCTGAACCGCGAAAACGGACCGACATTCACGCTGGACGAATTTTGCCTTCCGGTTTAAAATAGAAAAATATTTCGAGACAAGGTTTAAACCGGGCGAGTTTTTCCTAAAAAACCGGAAGTTCCGGCTAAGTTTCGGGGATGATTGGTCGATATTTAATTTGAAGAACCGTATTGGGATCAGTACACGCATGAAATCCGTTGCAAAATTCTCCTTCGCCTTAGTATTATTTATCTTAGGTACCGCCGCATCCGGGCAGAACGCGGAGAAGCCGACCGCTGCTAATTCCGGTTCGGGACCGGAATTCTATCCCCTCGCCTATTACGATGATCGATTGCTCGTAAAGGAGGTTTCCTTTTTCCGAAGACATGCAGATAACGGAAAGGGCGAATTTGTGGATGTGATGATCGAATTGGAAAACAGAGACTTCGATCCGGCAAACTTTTCCATTTACGTTCTCGCTTTAAATGAAACTTCCACCGCCAAGGTAGATGATCATCGCGAATTGGTTCCTTTTCCGAAATGGCGCACCTATGATGTGGAAGAAGACGTAAAAGTGGTAAACTTTCACAATCTAATGCCCGCCCCATTGGACAATAAAGTCGTTTGGGGAGACCAACGTTATAACGAAATCAAGAAAAAGTACGAGGATAAATTGGTTCGCGGAGAAAAAGCGAAGTTGGGAAATCCGTCCTTTAACGAACTCGTCCACTACTTGACCAATAATCCTCAAACTGCCCTTCCCATCACACTTTATGGAGAAGCGGGCCCAACCAAGGATAAGGTACTGATCAGCAATTTTGTGGCACAAACTCCGGAAGACCTCCAAAAGCAACGTCACGAATCGTTAAGCAAACATACTTATACGATCTATAGCGCGAAATACAAGAGCACAATCTTTTCCCATCATTATACCGAATATCGTCCAGGCTACTTCACTTTCAATAAGGTAGCCGTCTTGATCTTTAATCCCCAAAAGGAAAAGAACAAGTTGGTCTATCGCAAGATTATAGATATCAATGGACTAAAGCTAGTGAATTGAACTCGAACCGAAGGTAAAGTTGGAAATAAAAAAAGGACCGAAAGGTCCTTTTTTTATGAGTTCGCACAAAGACACGGCTCGCTTCGCCGAGTCTACTGTTTCCATTAAAGTTTAGAGGAATCCCGAGGTCTTCGGTACCGATCGATACTCCCGGGAACAAAGCGAGTCGACCATTGGTCCCGGTTTATATGCTTTTCAACCCAGCCTTTTCCATGATCCCAACGGCCGTCTGAGAGAAAGTCAAAGAAATAGGAGGAATTCATGTACCGGTAGGAATCCATGATATCCAAAATATCGCGTTTTTCCGGTTCATCCTGGGGGGCGTCTTCGTAATAGAAGCTGCTATCCATTCAACTATACCCTACCTGTTTCCTTAGCCCTGTCCATCCTTATTTACCTAATGAGAACATAAAAAGAATCGAACTGCTAGGTCGATTTTCGGGGAAATCAAGGCTCTTCGCCGGAGGCCTTTGAAAGAGGGATCTCCTCCTCGGGAGGCTCGGGAAGAGGCCACAAAAAAGGCAAATTTCCTTGGTCTCTGTCCGAATGGAGTGTCTTTTTGCGTAATTGTCGGCTTCCCGCACGCCTCGTCCCCCTTACGACTCTGAGTTTCTCCGCTTCTGCAAGAAGACCGTCCAACCGATTCTCTAAAAAGTATCGAAGCTCCTCCTGGAGATCGTGGTTAGACGTCCCGTCTGCAAGTTTCAATCCGTCTTTTTCCTGGTCTCGATCCATTTCCATTCGACCTCCTGTAGAAAAAAGTATATCTTTTCTCCCGGACAAACGGTTCCGGATCGGATTCCGGCGATCGCATTTTTTTTCTTGCGAGTGCGGGGTTCCAACCTAAATTTGAGGCGAATGTTGAACGTCTCAGAATATGCGGATTCGCTTTCCTCGGGGAAAGAAATTGATATCGAATATAGATTTATTTCCGATGAGGATCACCAGCAGATTTACTTGCTCCTATTACAAATTCTCGGGCATTTAGACCGCCTTTTTCTTACCGAGGTAGTCTCCACGATTCTGAAAGAGCTTCTGATGAATGCCAATAAGGCCAATGCAAAGAGAATCTTCTTTTTGTCGGAAGGTTTGAATATATCCGACGCCGCTCAATACCAACGTGGAATAAAACGATTTCAAGAGGAGATCATTCATAGATGGGACGAGCAGGAACCTGTCTTAAAAGGTTCTAATTTTTCGGTCCGTTTACGCGCTAAAATTCTGAATCAAAATCTGATTTTTCTGGTAGAAAACGATTGTCCCCTTCTCGCCCAGGAATCCGAGCGAATCAAAGCTCGACTGGAATCCGCCAGCAAATTCAACGATTTATCGGAAGCCTTCCTTACCATGTCGGATAGCCAAGAAAGTGCCGGACTCGGAATCGTACTCATCCAGCTACTTTTAAAAAATTCCGGAATTGGAATGGATAAGTTCAAGATCGAATCCGACGGGAAAATCACTCGAGCGACTTTGGTGATCCCGAAACAGATCGTTCCATTGGAAGTCACGACTAAATTGAAAGATCGAATTTTCACCGAAGTCGAAGGGCTTCCTCCTCTACCCAATACACTCACGAAAATCATCAGTCTTTGCAATAATGCCGATTCGGACTTGGGAGTGATCGCAAATGAAATAGAAAGGAATCCCGCTCTCGGTGCCGACCTTCTTAAACTTTCAAACTCTGCGGGCTTCGCCAGCCGAAACAAAGTGAATACGATCGTTCAAGCGGTCAAAGTCGTCGGACTGAAAAACGTCAGGAACCTTCTTTATGTTTCAGGCGTTCGAAAAATTATGGAAGGACGATATACCAAGCTACAGGAGGTCTGGAATCATTCCAACCTGACTAGCTATTTAGCTCGACAAGTTTCTCAAAGAGCTGGACTCGTCAAGCTCGGCGATATCGCCGCCGCTGGAGCTTTGCTTCATGATCTAGGAAAGTTCGTCTTGCTGGCTCTCGATCCGAATCTATTCAGAAAACTGAGCGCCTTCCAAAAATACAGGGACTTAAATAATTCTACGATTTTTGAAGAAATCTCGATCGGAATCTCCCATCCCACGCTCGGAGGAATGCTAGCTCGAAAGTGGGATTTTCCGCCCGATCTCGTCAATATGATAGAGTTCCACCATCGCCCTTTCATGGCGTATGGAACGATTTACGCCGATCTAGTCGAAACAGTATATCTTGCAAATATGATGAGTGATTATACGGAACGGAAAGTCACATATTATGCCGTCGACTCTAATATCCTGCGTAAGTTCGAACTGGACGATAAACAGAAGTTCGAAGAGACTTGCGAAAGATTGACTAAGGCTTACGAGATCGCGAATGAAGAAAACTGAGCAATCACTCTTAAATCTGAAAGGAATCCGTTTCTTTCGCTCCGGAACGCCGATTTTAGAGGAAATCGATCTTCGAATCAACCCAAACGAACATTGGGTTTTGCTAGGTAGAAACGGTGCAGGGAAGACGACCCTTGTCAATTTGATTTATGGAACGGATTGGCCGACGGCCGGGCGGATCGAATTGTTCGGGGAAGCGTTCGGAGAAGTTCCCATTCAAGAACTGAGGAACAAAATCGGAATCTTAGATTCGTCCCAGCAAGAAAGCGCTTTGCAAAGAAGTCTAACCGTGTTCGACGTACTTCTTACCGGTTTCTTCCACACGATCGGATATTATCGAGACCCGGACGCCTGGGAAGAAAAGGAAGCGGATCGTATTTTAGAAGAGAACGGAATGGGCGCAAAACGCAAACAGTTATTTCGAACCCTTTCCTCGGGAGAGAAGAAGAAAGTCTTATTTTTGAGAGCGATGTCGACATCGCCGGATTTCGTTATACTAGACGAACCTTGCTCCGGATTGGATTTAACGGCCAGAGAGGAATTCATCGATTTTTTGGACGGTTATAAGAAGAATCGAAATTTTACTTCGATTTACATAACGCATCGATTGGATGAAATTCCGCCGTTTTACGAGCACGCCGCACTTTTAAAATCCGGAAAAATTTTATATTCCGGTACGATAGGCGAAGCCTTTACCTCGGAAAGATTAACGAAACTCTACGACCGCAAGGTTCTAGCGGAAAATCGAAACGGAACCTGGGTTGCCATTGCCGATCGATCTTAAAGAGAATTTACTCATAAATATTCCGCATAATCGCAGTCCGGAAACCGCGAGCAAAGGAAGTATTCCTTTTTTTTGGAGGATCTCTTCCGAATTCTCTGACCTTTCCCGCATACCGGGCAAATGCCGTATCCGAGGACGGTCTTGGATGTTTTTTTCCATTCCGAGGAAACCGATTTTATGTCGGCGCCCTTTAGGACCGTCGCCAATTTCGAGTAAAAGTCGGTCAGTAACTGAGTTCGAGAAACCGAACCCTCCGCGATATGATCCAATTTCATTTCCATGTCGGCCGTAAATCCGTCTCGAAACAAATCCGGAAACGCTTTTTGCAGGAATGAATTCACTTTTTCTCCGAGATTGGTGGCTAAAATCCCGATCTTATCCCGGATAGCGTAGTTTCGTTTATAAAGAGTTTCTAATATACTGGCATACGTGGACGGCCGGCCTATCCCTTCCTTTTCCATTTTCGCAACCAGCGTGGCTTCGGTATATCGCGGAGGAGGTTCGGTAGTTTTCTTTTGCATTTCCCATTTTGTAGGAGATAGTATTTCTCCGACCTTCCAGGGAGGTCGACTTTCCTGAGTGGCTCCGTAAACGATTCTGTATCCTGGAAATTCCGTCCTCTTCGTTTCTCCGATCCAGACTTCGGAACCCGCTTCCGCCTGGAACCGGATTCGAATCCAATTTTCCGGTTTCATTTGAGAGGCGAGAGACCGTTTCCAGATCAATTCATATAATTTCTTTGCATCCTTATTCAAAGAACGTTCGGAAAGATGCTGAATGTCTTTCGGAGTCAAGGAAGGATCGACGGGACGTATGGCCTCATGAGCATCCTGAGTCTTTCCCTTTGCCTTTCTTTCCCTATGAGAAACGTCTTCCGAGGATACGAATTCCGCGCCAAAGGATAAAATGGCCTCCTCCTTGAGTGCGAATCGGGCTTGCGAGGAAATCCGAACCGAATCGGTTCTCATATACGTAATCAGACCTTGGCGTTTTCCGTTTCCAAGATCCACCCCTTCGTATAGAGACTGGGCCAATTTCAAGGTCTTGGACGCCGGAAATTTAAAAAAACGGAATGCTTCTTGTTGAAGACTAGCGGTAGTAAAAGGCGCAGGTGGGGGAGTTTTTCCTTTTTTTTCGGAACGATCGATCACTCGCAATTCCGCATTTTGATCCAAAAGATTCCGTAAAGCCGTTTTGCCTTCCTCTTCGGTTTCGAAGGCCCCGTCCTTCCGACGAAATAAAATAAAATCCTCTTTCTCCGGCGAAAAATGAACTTTTGCAATCACCTCCCAAGAATCTTCCGGAATAAAATCCCTGATCGCAGCCTCTCGCTCACAAATCCATTTCAAGGCTACGGATTGAACCCTACCCGCAGACAATCCCGAAGAAATTGCCTTCCATAAAAAAGGGCTGATTTTGTATCCGATCAGTCTGTCCAGGATCCTTCGAGTGACCTGCGATTCTACCAGCCGAGAATCGATCTCGATCGGATGTGATACCGCTTCTAAAACCGCAGTTTTACTGATCTCCCGGAATTTAACTCTTTTCACCGATCCACGCTTGCCGATTCTTTCCGATAAGACGGAACCGATAAATTCCCCCTCTCGATCCGGATCGGTAGCTATGAAAATACGATCGGCAACTTTCGCCGCTTTCAAGATCTGAGCCAAAACTTTTTTCTTGCCGGGTAAGAGCTCATATTCGGGTAAAAAATCATGAACGATATCCACGCCCAGTCGATCCGAAGGTAGATCCACAAGATGGCCGAAAGTCGCTAGAATTTGAAAATCGCCGCCTAAGTAAGAAGACAGGGTCCGAACTTTCGTAGGAGATTCGACAAGTAAAAGTTGAGGCATCGTAAGACGGGTAGCCGAGCAGACAACCCGCCTGTATTTTTTAAAAAGGTCCTAGGCTTTCAATCAAATATCCGTCCGGATAGGTAGGGTTCTTTCTTTTCGTTACGAAGAACGGTTTCCGACGCGGCGGCCAAAAATATCTGAGGATAAAAGCCCTCAGTTTAAAAACCGCAATCGTTACCCATTGTATCAGAAAATTAGGATTCGGAAATCCCATAGTGGATCTCAAAGGGGCATCCATTAAGGAAAATAGAACTTGAGAGACGAAAAAAGAAAGTCCCGGAATTTTAGGCAATCTTCCTAGCGCAATCCGTAGAGTCGCCGCTCCCAATCTTATTCCTTCCGGCGTCTGTTTAAAGTTCTTGGATTCGAAAGTCCGATTAAAATTCTCCATCTGTTCATATGTCTTCGGTAAATCTTTGATATTCATCAATTCACCGATTCGTCTCCACAAATAGAAATTGGCTAGTTTTTCCCGTTGCGAACTTTTTCTCCAACCGAATCTGGCATTCCAGCGAGACGGTTCAAAAATAAAAGTGGTGAGGGTATAGAGGAAGTCTTCGTTCTTAATCTTATATTGTTTGTGAATTTGATTCAAGCGGCGAATCGCTCTTCGACCGTTTTCGCTATCCAATCCGTTTTCCAAAAATTCCCCTAGGATAAGTGTGGTATCGTCGTATCTTTTTTGACCGAAATTTTCGAACTGTTTGGTTTCATCTAGGATTTTCGCGATGGAAGGAATCGCGTACGTGCGGAAAAACGCCAACGCTAAAGAAATTTCCACATCCTGCGGGAAATCGTAGCTGCCGGAAAGAAATGCGATTCGATGAGCATCTTTCTCCGGATCCAGCCTTTCAATTTCTCGTAAAATTCGTAATCGATCAAACATATAGATTCCTGTCTCTCCTTATTATTGTGAGAAATCATTTACAAAAAGCTAATCCTAAATGGAACGCTGATTGCACAAGACTTTTTCTAAAATATGCGAGAGGTTGGATAACAAACCACAACCTTGCCGAGGACCGATTAGTTTTATATAAAACAGAGGACTGAAGGCAGAGGACAGACGCGTTCGCTTTCAGAGGACAGAGGTCAGAAGACAGATGCATTCGCTTTGCTCACGCTAGACAGAAGCTGCTCGATGTTGGAAAAGTTACGGAGGACTGAGCCGCACTTTTTTGGAAAGGCAGCGGTACTATCGTACTAGTGTGGGTTATTCGGCGAGCCCCCACCCTGATTTCGGGTGGCGGAGGAGGGCTCGTGGGAGAGGGTGCTTGGCTCTATATCATAAATCTCTGGATTCGCCAAGCTTTTTTTAAATAAGCTTTTTGTGGGAGCTCCCGCGCAGAAGACAGATGCGTTCGCTTTGCTCACGCTAGACAGAAGCTGCTCGATGTTGTGAAGGTTATAGAAGTAGAGGAGATATCTACTGTAATGTAGGAATCTTTCCATAGAGCATGGAAACTCGGCTCATCAATGTTCTGTCCTCTGTCCTCTGTCCTCTGTCCTCTGCAATCCAAGACCATAAAAAAAACCCGGCTTTGCCGGGATTTCGTAGGGCTTTTTTAGGGCGAATCACCTTCGACTTCACTGTCGCGGTAAACTTAGTTCAACCGTTAGAAGGAACCGGAAACAAACCTTCAATCGAAAGATATCTCTCTCCGGTATCGTAATTGAACGTTAATATCGTTGCACCTTCCGGAATATCAGGCAGTTTTTTAGCGACTGCGGCTAAAGAAGCGCCCGAAGAAACTCCCAAGAAAATTCCCTCTTCACGCGCGGCCCGCAGTGCATACGCGAAGGCCTCATCTTTAGTCACTTGAATGACTCCGTCCAACAGATCCACATGTAGGTTTTTAGGAATAAAACCGGCACCGATTCCTTGGATCGGATGGGGTCCCGGTTTTCCTCCCGAAATAACCGGAGAAGCCTCCGGCTCCACTGCATAGACTTTCGTTTTCGGAAATTTCTCTTTTAGAACTTTCGCAACTCCGGTGATATGACCGCCCGTTCCGACTCCGGTGATCAATACATCTACCCCGTTCGGGAAATCTTTTACGATTTCAGCGGCCGTTGTCTCTATATGAACTTGGATATTTGCTTCGTTTTCGAACTGCTGAGGCATCCAAGAATTATGATTTTCTGATACAAGTTGCTTCGCACGCTCGATCGCACCAGGCATTCCTTTTTCTCTAGGAGTAAGATCGAATTCGGCTCCATAGGCTGCCATGATTCTTCGTCTTTCGACGCTCATCGATTCGGGCATGACGAGAATTAATCGATATCCTTTTACGGCAGCAACCAGCGCCAATCCGATTCCCGTGTTTCCGGAAGTAGGTTCTATAATCACGGTATTTTTCGTTAATTTTCCGCTCTTCTCCGCATCTTCGATCATAGAAAGAGCGATACGATCTTTGATAGAACCGCCGGGGTTAGATCGCTCAAGTTTAGCGTAAACAGTGTGCTTGGAATCGAAGAGACGATTAATCTTCACATGAGGAGTATTTCCTATAGTCTCTAAGATATTATTTGCTTTCATTGATTGTTCCTACCTTTTCAATATTGATTCCGGTCAATTGCTACTATATTGGAAACAGTTTTCAATATATCAAATATTTCAATAAAAAAAAGGGCTTGCAGGGCCATTTTTCGTCTCTCTCCCGAACTCTTTTAAAATAAACTTCCATTCTACGTTTCTAGGAAATCGGATTTGGGAGATAAGATTCCGGAAAATTCACAATCATTCCACCGCAATAAGGACTCAAAGATTAAACGGTCTTAAGCACGATTCCCGCTAAAAATGCCTCCACCTCCGGTCCCCATTCTAATTTTAAACCCTTGAAAACGGCGTACAAAGTGGAAATATGAACGTTAGAATCTCCAGGTGTTGCCGCGTATCCGCGTACCTCCCTCCCTCCAACTTCCAATGATGCTAGAGGAAAAACCGCGTGAGAAAAGATTCTACCGTACAATCCCCGGTCCCGCCCCGATGAAAAAATCGAGTTCGTCGATATCAGGTCCGTTACGGAAAGAAACGGATCGGTCTGAATTTTATCGATCACTTCCTCCAGTTTCACTTCCCGCTTCAACCTGAGTCGGAACCGAATCAAATGCATGTACGGTGAGTTAATCGTAATGGAGGAAGAGCTCAACTTGATCTTAAAACCGAGAGTAGCATAGACTTCGTTGAGGAGTCTCCCATGGTGGGTTCCGGTTTCCGATTCCGGTAAGACTAATAGAGGTCCGGTCACGTGGGGATCGTTTTTAGCCATATCCGCATCCCTCCGAATCACGAAGAAATCGGCGTCTTCCAAAACGGACGGAAGTTCGTCCGCATCTTTCTCATAAAACGGACGAAGTATTCCGGCTAACGTGTGAGTATTGCAAGTAGAAACGTGTACGAATCTAGGGATCTCCTTTTCAAGAATCACCGCATTTTCCGGATAAAGAAACTGCGGGCCGAATTTATGTTCGCTTCCTTGTGCAATGAATAATCGAATCCCATCGTACAAAGCGGATTCATATTCCGGAATTCTCTTCTCCGCTATCCCAGGGGGAGAAGAGTCGCATAGAACATAAGAATTTCGAAGCGCTTCCTGTTTTTGTATCCATTGCGGAAAAAAATCCCGAACATGATTTTCCCCGTCGTCGACTAACTCAGCTCCTTTTTCTAAAAGAGAAAGAATTTGAGGAATCTCCGCCTTCCGAAGCTGATAGGGTTCTACAAAAACCCGAAACCTTCCGAACTTTGCCTTTATCAATAATAAAATCGAGGCCAGTGGCCAACCGATTACGCCGGTCCCGCGTAGATAGACTCCTGGACTTCCGTGGGAGTCAGTCATTTTTGGAAAAACTCGGCCGGGAATAATAAGGATCGTTCATATAATTCGTTTTGTATTTCACGTAATTCCCCGTAGTTCTTGTGATGATCTCTCTTTCTTTTTCGGTAATATCTCTTACGATCTTAGCCGGAGATCCCATCACCATCACTCCGGATGGAATCTTTTTCCCGGGTGTGACCAGCGCACCAGCCGCTACAAACGAGTATTCCCCCAACTCGACTCCATCCATGATGGTTGCCCCCATTCCGACGAATGAAAAGTCCTTTAAAATGCATCCGTGAATTGTGGCTCTATGGCCGATCGAAACATTATCTCCGATTTCGACGGGATATACGTCTCTCGCGACATGGATAACCGTCATGTCTTGGATATTCACATTCTCGCCGATGCGAATATAATTTACGTCCCCTCTTACGAGCGTCTGGAACCAAACGGAAGAATCCTTGCCGATCGCAACGTCTCCGACTATTTGAGAACCGGGAGCCAAAAAAACGCTATCGTGGATATTCGGACTCTTTCCCAAATATTCCAAAACCATTCCATATCCGCGCACATCGCTCATCATGAGGAAAATCTCCCGATCCTTTCCGTTCCATTTTCCGGCCCGTCAAGTCCGCCCACAAGTCGAAATTCCTTTTGACCGACTAGGCACTACGACAAAGGATGGGATGAATGTTTACGCCACGCAAAGGATTCGGAGAAAAGGAAAAGAAGTTCGATAAAAAAAGATTCGCGAAGTTACTCGGACTTTCCGTAACGATCGGTCTGCTCTCTGCCTTGCTTCTCAGATCCTGGATTCTTTTTCCGTTCCTTCCGGAGACCTCGGAAATGAATCCTGCGATTCCCAAAGGAAAAAGAGTCTATATCTATCGCTGGATTCAACCTTCCTCCTTATTTTTAGGGGATGTCGTTTTAGCGGAACATCCGACTCAGAGCGGAAGCGTGATTTTAGGAAGAATCGTAGGCAAGCCGGGGGATACTCTTTCCATGAAAGAGAAAGTTCTATTTCGGAATAATATACCGGAAACGGAAGGCAACCTACCCTATATCATTTCTCACCGCGATACTAGAAACGCCTTCCCCGCATTGCATTCGAATCGGGACAATTTTCCGGCTCTCTTAATCGAGGACAGAAATTTTTTTCTGCTATGCGATAATCGAGACGATTGTCTGGATTCCAGAGACTTTGGCCCGATTCCTTTCGAAAAACTCGTCGGCAAAGTGTTATAGGATTTTTTTCTTCCGGAAGATTTCGAAAGCGACTCCGGTCACGTCCGAAAAGGCGGATATGGAATCGTAATTTCGTTTTAAACGTTCCGAGAACTCCGGCCATCTGTCTTTCTTAGCCATAAATCCCCTATTGATCGGCTCATCGGCAATCACGATAAGATCAAACTGAAATCGATCCATCTCCGAGAGAAATTTTTTACGCAACTCTTCCTTTTGATCCGAGTCCACCCAAAGCCCGTAATCCAAAGTGAAATAGGAATCGAAGCCCAAGCCGTATCGTAAAATCGCAGCTAAAGAAAACGTTGCGCTATCCATCGGAACATAAGAGATCGTTTTCTTTTCGCTTCGTAATTCGGGAACGATTCGATCCAACTCTTCGTACAATCGCAACGGTTGCCATCCTTGGGCAAGGCGGGGACCGACGAGGCCGTTTCCTTTGTATAGCCGCAAGGAAATGTTTTGTTTTTTGAAATTGCAGTAAAGAATTCCGCAAAATAAGAAAATCGAAAAAAAGACGGTCGTTATCCTCGTCGACTCTTTATCGGAGAGAAATTTAATAAATGTGGAATATGCGCCTCCGACCAAAATCGCCGCCATGCATTGCAAAATCACCCAAGTCGGAATCAGATAATAATGAAATCCCCGAATTTGAATCCAGTAAGTTAAAAATCCAGCAAGTAAAGAAGGTAGGAGTAACGGAACTTCTCGATATTTTTTGGTAAAAATAAATAAGAAAAGTACGAGCAGGAAATATCCACCAAGCTTTCCATCTCTCGCGTTACTGAGCGGAATCAGAAAATCGGATACCGAAAACGAGACCAAGGAGAGAATCGAAGATTCCCAAGACGGCGTACGAAATAATCGATTATGGGTTTGGATATTCGATACCAGCGCATCCAGAATCGAAATCGCCTTTCCTGAGGCTAAAATAGGCCAAAAAAGAAGAATGAGAACGGATACGCCGGCAAAACAGGAAATGAGGATAGATATATATTCCTTTTTGGAAAACCTCGGCGGCCTTTGGCCTAATTTCCTAAATTGCATTATGAAAGAATAATATCTTTCTCCGATCAGGATGATCGGAAACAAAAGGAAGAAAGGCTTGATCATCGCCGAGAAGATGGAAACGGCGACTAGGATCGGTAATCTTCTAAACAATCGGGAATATTCTTCCCTAACCGAAGTATCTTCTCCTTTTTGCGGAAGGAGTAAATTCCAAAGCAGGAAAAGCGGAAGTAAGAAGATTGTTTCCCTCTGAAAACTCCCGTACGGAGCCGCTTCCTCCGGCAACATTAAAAATAAGAATCCGCCGACAATCGCGGAGACGAATCCTGAACTGCGATATAAAAATATACAAAGCAATCCGGCACAAATCAAAATCCAAACCAGTTCGGAAAGCCGAATCCCGAAATCGGAGGTCCCGAAAATGCGCAAAAGAAGCAAATTCGTCCAGTGGGTACCCGGTAGATTAAACGAATAAAATTCCAGATACGGTAATTTACCCGTTCCCAATAAAACGGATTCTATGCGCAGCTGAGATGCATCTAAGCTCAAATACGCCGGCCAACGCAGGAAGGATGAGTAGAATTCCAGTAGATTTGCCGCAAAACCGATGGCAATTCCGACGGAGATGAATAGGAGAAGCAACCGGATTTTCTGTGTTTTCATTCTTGAGTTTCGCTAAAGGAAGATCCCCTCTTAGTCCTGTTAATTTCAAGTGAAAATGATTGCTCTAAGTCCCTCTTTTCCCGTCAAAAAACGGATTTTCAGGAAGGTTTTATCCTAAAAATATGTTCCTGAGCGGGTTTCAACGCGCCCATCTCCACAGAAAGCCTAAGGAAAAAAGGGAAGAACATGACAAGAATCGCTATCAACGGTTTTGGAAGGATCGGAAGACTGGTATTTCGGGCCGGTATCAAAGATCCGAATCTCGAATTCGTAGCTATCAACGACCTCGTAACGCCGGATAACCTGGCCTATTTATTAAAATATGATTCTACCCATGGCCGCTACGACGGAACGGTGGAACACAGCGACAAAGAAATCATCATAGACGGAAAGAAAGTTCTCTGCGTTTCCGAACGGGACCCTGAAAAACTCCCCTGGAAAGATCTCAAGGTAGATTACGTCGTTGAGTCCACCGGTTTATTTACCGATCGAGCCGGAGCAGAAAAACACCTGAAGGCCGGGGCCAAAAAAGTAGTCATCTCCGCTCCCGCTAAGGATAAGGACATCCCGACCTTTGTGATGGGAGTCAATAACGAGAAATACAGCTCGGCAACCGATCACGTAGTATCCAACGCTTCCTGCACGACCAATTGCCTGGCTCCGATCGTAAAAGTGGTTCTGGACAATTTCGGAATCGAGGAAGGATTGATGACTACGATTCACGCGACCACATCCACTCAACCTACCGTAGACGGCCCCTCCAAGAAAGACTGGAGAGGTGGAAGAGGAGCCATGCAGAATATCATCCCGGCTTCTACCGGTGCGGCCAAAGCGGTCGGTCTTTGCATTCCTGAAGTGAACGGAAAACTCACCGGTATGTCTTTCCGGATTCCCGTTCCGGACGTTTCCGTCGTAGACCTCACGGTTCGAACCGTAAAAGAAACGAGTCTAAAGGAAATTTCGGCAAAAATAAAAGCGACTTCGGAAGGCGCCATGAAAGGAATTTTGGGGTACACCGATGAAATGGTCGTCTCCACCGATTTCTTGAGCTCCACGCTTTCCTCGATATTCGATCACGACGCGAGTATCGAATTGAATTCCCGCTTTTTTAAGCTGGTTTCTTGGTACGACAACGAAATGGGGTATTCCAATCGCGTTCTAGACTTAATTCGCTATATGGCAAAAAAAAGTTGATGATACAGCTACCTAGACTCGAGCACGAAGATCTTAAAGGTAAACGAGTCTTCCTCCGCGTGGATTTTAACGTTCCTATCGAAAACGGTAAAGTCACGGATTCGACCCGAATTGAAAAAACACTCCCGACTATCGAGCTCCTTGTAAAAAAAGGAGCCCGAATCATCATAGGAAGCCACCTTGGACGTCCGAAAGGAAAACCGGATCCTCAATTTTCGATGGAGCCGGTTTTTGAAGTCTTCAAAGGACTGACTAACGCGCCTGTTTCTTTCTCGAAAAATGTCGTCGGAGATCCGGTAGTCAAACTCTCCAAAGAATTGAAGGACGGGGAAATTCTGGTTCTGGAAAATTTACGTTTTCATAAAGAAGAAGAAGAGAACGATCTCGGATTTTCCAAGAAACTTGCGGCCTTGGCCGAGGTATACGTCAACGATGCGTTCGGAGCCGCACACCGGGCCCATTCTTCCACGGAAGGAATCGCGCATCTCCTTCCGTCCTTTGCCGGACTTTTGATGTACAAGGAAATCACGGAGCTGTCCAGCCTACTTTCCAGGCCTGCAAAACCCTTCGTAGCCATCATAGGCGGTTCCAAGGTCTCTTCAAAGATCAGTGTGATTAAAAATCTGATCGATAAAGTGGATCATATTTTGATCGGCGGGGGAATGGCTTATACCTTCCTCAAGTCGCGGGCGATTCCGGTGGGAAATTCCCTGGTCGAAAAGGATTTCGAAGTCGAGGCATTTCAATTAATCGAACGAGCCGGAGTAGCGGGAGTGGATTTTCAACTTCCCGTCGATCATATCATAGCTGATAAGTTCGATCCGAAAGCCAAAAGTAAAACCGTCGATAAGATGGGAATTTTGGACGGGTGGATGGGAATGGACATAGGTCCGAAAACGGTTTCAAATTATGAAAAAGTGATCAAGAACGCTTCGACTATCGTGTGGAACGGACCGATGGGAGTTTTCGAATTCGATAAATTTGCAGAAGGAACTATGGCAATTGCGAAAGCGGTCGCAAAGTCAAAGGCAAAAACCATCGTAGGCGGAGGGGATTCCATCGCGGCTATTAATAAGGCTAAAGTGGAAGACAAGATCACACACGTTTCTACAGGCGGGGGAGCCTCCCTGGAATTCTTGGAAGGGAAAAAACTTCCCGGCGTACAGGCTCTTCTTAAAAAAGCGGAGTAATCCGCTTTAGATTTTGATTATAGTCGAGGAAAGACGATATGCGACCTAAAATAATTGCCGGTAATTGGAAAATGAATCTCTCCCAAAAAGAGGCACTCGCATTGGCGATCGGACTCAAGGAGAAGTTGCCGTCGATTCAGAAGGACAAAAAGGCGATCGTCTTTCCTTCTACGATCCATCTTGCCTCTGTGGCTAAAATTTTAGAGGGTTCGCCGATTGGTGTGGGCGCTCAAAACATCTATCCATCTTCCTTGACCGCGATGACGGGGGAAACCAGTCCGGATCACCTGAAAGAACTCGGTCTGAAATTCGCCTTAGTCGGTCATTCGGAACGCCGGCAATTTTTGGGTGAGACTAACTTCTTTTGTAACCAAAAAGTCGCCTACCTAGCCTCCCATGAATTTACCGTAATTTACTGTGTGGGGGAAACACTGGCGGAACGGGAAGCCGGTAAAACCTTGGAAATTTTAGGAACGCAAGTACGGGAAGGTTTGGGAAACATTCCTAGCGATTTATTCTCCCGAATCTGGGTTGCTTACGAGCCGGTCTGGGCGATCGGAACCGGTAAAGTCGCCACTCCGACTCAGGCCCAAGAAGCACATTCCTTCCTTCGGAAAGAAATTGCGGGACTTTTCCAGAACGGGACCGAAATTGCGGCCTCGCTTCCGATCCTATACGGAGGATCCGTCAAACCGGATAACGTACAGGAACTTTTATCCCAGCCGGATATCGACGGTGGCCTAGTCGGCGGAGCCAGCCAAAAACTGGAAAGCTTCCTGGGTTTGTTTTAACCTCCTCTCCGAATCGAATCGGAATCTTTTTGCAATTAGAGAACGCCGGATCGTTGAACGGTTTGGACGGGTTTTTAATTGTCACCACGGACGCACAGCGTAGCTTGGATTGTGGCGGCTTCTTTTACCCCGCAAACCGACCCGATACTATATAGGATTTTTGCAATATGGGATTTATTACTGGAACTATTCTTGTCCTCTTCGTTTTCGTGAGCCTTTTTCTAATTCTACTGGTAATGATCCAAACTGGAAAAGGTGGAATGGGCGGCGTTTTGGGCGGAGGAGCAAGCCAATCGGTATTCGGTTCTTCGACGGCGGATGTCTTAACGAAAGCCACCCGTGTTGCAGGTCTCCTTTTTTTGGCACTCTCTTTGATTCTTTCTTTCCTTTTTGCTAAGACTAGTGGATACAATACGACTCCGGTTCCGGAGGTGGTACCAGCTCAGTCCGCTCCGGTTGATGGAACCCCAGAGAATCAAGGAGGCTCCAATGCCCAGCCAGCTCAGCCGACCCCAAACCCAGCGACTACTCCTCAGGGACAAGCCAAACCGTAAATTTATCCCTACAAAAAAGCCGAGATCGGTCGAAAGGATCCTTCTCGGCTGCGTTCTCTTACTTTTCATTACTGCATCTTCCGCGTTCTCCCAATCTCCAGATGCACAGAAATCGCAGGCCTCTAGTACGGCGCAGATCCTGAATCAAAGGATTTTAAAGGCCTATGAAAGTCTAGGAGTCGCTCGGGAACTCCTAAAATTGGAGCGAATGGAAAGCCTCCCTCAAGGGACGGTGGTCACTTGGGTAGGAAATTTTCCCAATCGAAAGGGAGTCAAAATCACTAAATTCTCCGTAACACAATCCCATCAAATTCCGGGTGGAATCGATCGATCGGAAGAGAAATCCATTTTGCTGGAATTTAACGGATCCACATTGTCCAAGGTCGAATCCGAAATCAAGACCGCTAATTACGCCACGGAAGATACCACTTCGGTGCGCATGACGGATAATACTCCGCTGGATAATAACGTGGACGACCTTATGATTCATGCCGATCGAAACGGTAGGGAGGCGCAATACCCTCTCAATTTTCTTCCGGACGAAGGCGTAAATCGGGAACGATCGGAATTTAAGAAGGAATTTTATCTAAAACTGATCGAAGATTTTTTCATCCACGTCCTCCGAATTCAGGAAATGCAGAACCAACAAACGGCGAAAAATCAAAAAAAATTACTGCAAACTTTTAAAGAATCCCTAGAATATTGATTCGGATGTCATCCCTAATGGAAAACCTCCACGAGCGGGCGGAGGAACTCCAAGCAATTCTCGACGGTATTACGGAACCCCTCGTATTGATCGATCCGGGGTTTAGGGTTCGTCGCGTAAACAGGGCCACCTTGGAGTTTTCGGAGGAGCCGGATTTCCCTACGGTATTGGGAAGGCAATGCTACTCCCTCTTATACAATCGTTCCGTCGTTTGCCCTTTCTGCCCCATGAAAGACCATCATGAAAACGAGTCCGATTTCAATCGTGAGTTCGAAGGTAGAAACGGTATCAGCCGCGAGATTTTCCATATTTCGAATCATCAAAAAGAAACCTTATATTTGGACTTCTTTCCCATCAAGAAAGACGGGAATGTAGTATCGGTTGTCGAGAAAATCAGCAATATAACTCGGATCAAAGAGAAAGAGGAGGAGAATCTCAGAATTCGGAACCTTGCCTCCCTCGGAATTTTCATCTCAGGCGTAGCCCATGAGTTGAATAACCCTCTCACCGGAATGAGCTTAACTCTACAAAATCTTATGAATAATCTTTCCAGCTTGGATCCGGATTTTTTCCGGAAAAGACTCGAGATGATTAAGGAAGATTTAACTAGAGCGGCGATGATCGTAGCGGATATCATCAGTTTTGCCAAACCCGATAAATTAGTAACTACTTCGGCCGATATTTACGAAACTATAATGAAAGCCAAGGATTCCGTTATTTGGGTTTACCCGGTTTTATCGAAGAACATAGAATGGGAAATATTTTGCGAGCCGGGGATTTATTTTCAATTCAATCCGGTAAAGATAGAAAGATTATTTATAAATTTATTTAAGAATTCCCTACAGGCATACGATTACGGCGAAGGCAAGATCCGAATAGAAGCCCGACGAACCAAAAATATGCTGCATATATTCGTCGAGGACACGGCAGGCGGAATTCCAGAAAACATGTTGGACAAAATCTTCTCTCCATTCTTTACTAAGAATAAATCGGGAGTCGGCACCGGTTTAGGATTATCGATCTGCCACTCCATCGTTAGGGAGCACAGCGGAGAACTGACGGTCCGCTCCTATGATCGCAAAACTAGGTTTAGAGTCTCCCTTCCCCTAGAACAACCTCGAGGGAACTGACTTTGTCCAAGCATCGAATCTTAGTCGTCGAAGATATTCATTCCATACGCGAAGCGATCAAGGATATTTTGACCCGCGACTACCAAGTATTCGACGCGGAAAATTACGACGAGGCGGTGCGGATTCTAACTTCTAATCCGGTGGATTTAGTCATTACCGATATACGAATGCCGGGAAAATCGGGTTTGGACCTGATCAAGACGATTCAGAAAGATCATCCGAACGTTTTATACTCCTTGATGACGGCGTATAATATTAACGATTACATAAAATTCGCATACGAGCATGATATCTGGAATATCATTCCCAAGTATTCCTTCCTTGATATTAACCTTATTTCCGTAATGGTCCATAAATTATTAAATAAGGACATATTCGGTGTGGAAAAATACTTCGGTCCCGGATTTTCCTTAATGGACGGCGAGCCCGAAGGATTCAGCCAACCGCCCGAAAACGGAGTCGTATTTAAAAAAATCAACTCCGATGACGAACGAAATTATTTATGCAACCGGATCGCAAAGTACCTGATCGAAAAAGGAGCTCCTAACGCGGTCCATCAAATTCTGGAGGAGTTGACCTCCAATGCTATGATTCGCGCCCCGAGAGATTCCAAAGGAAATTCCAAATACCAATTCGAGCTACCCTCCCGAGATCTAGTAGTTCCGCTTGAGAATATCCAGCTCGCGGATACCGATTATTTTGAAATCGGATACGGGATCGCCGATAATTCTTATATCATCGTAGTCCGAGACCATTTCGGATCCTTGAATAAAAAGGAAATCTTAAAACGTTTAGACAGACATATTACGGTGGAGGATACGAGCGGACTGCCTGCCGGCTTGGCCGATTCTCACGGAAGGGGTTTGTATATATGCCGGGAAATTTCCGACCAATTGATTTTCAATATCGCTAAGGAAAGAAAAACGGAAATCATCGCGTTGCTCGATAAGAAAACCAACAAGGGTTACAAATCCCTCTCCATTTACGAGGCGTGAAAAAAATCGGTTTATCTAGCCAGCTCTTGAAAGAGAACGATCTCCTTGGCCCCTTCCATAAACGCGGTTCCGACGGTTCCGGTCGAAAAAAATCGAAACGGTTTCTCCGAGGAAGAAATCCTCTCTTCCCGAAGCAAAACTCCCTTTTCGTTTAGAAAATATAAAATCCCTTCCGCCTCTCCCGCAAACCAAGAACCGGAATGAAAAACGGTTTGGTACACCGAATTCATCTTCGTCCTCTTCTTTTCGAAAAGTACCTTTCCGTTTTTTGAATACAATACCAGCGCGTCGGAAACTCCGGCAAGGACCTCACCTTCCTGGGAAACGGCAAGATTGATTTTATGAGGAAAGACTTTCCCCAAATTCCACTCTTCCTTTTCTCCTCCCCCATGATCAAAGACGCGGATATAATCCCGATTTCCTTTTAGAAAATGGACTGCGATCCGATTTCCGTCCGAAGAAAGCGCGAGGCTCTTTGCAAAAACAGGATCCTTGTCGCCGATCGTTTTTGAAAACAGAAGATTACCGGCACCGTCCAGAAGAAAAATCTCTCCGCCGGAAAAGAGAACCGCGCTCTCTCCTTTGGAAAGCGGCTTGGGAGAAAATGCCAGATCGGTCAGAAATCGTCCGTCCAGTTTTTTTATTCCTACCGGATTTCCGTTGATATCGGAAACCAAAACCTGGTTATTATCTCCCGACAAAAATAGGATTATATTTCCGTCCGGGTGAATTCGAGGATAACTTTTATATTCCTTAGTCCAAAGCAATTCCCCCGCTTCGGAAAAAAGTTCCACCGCCGATCCAATCTTTTTATAAGAAAGAAATCCTTTTGCGGTAATCGGATATTCGATTCGATTCGAATCATCGATCGAAGTTTCGGTTCCTTCCGGAATTCTTATATAATTCGATTTCGTTTTATATCCGTTTAATCTTTTTTCCGGTTCAAACGAGGTTCTCGGATCGGGAAACATTCCTAACTTTCCCTCCTTGCTCCAAGCCCAGGTCCTTTGGATCCCCCTGGCCGTGCCATAGGGATTTCCCAGAAAAAAATAAAAACCCAAAAAGAAAATCAGAGTTAATCCTGCAACCTGTGCAATCATGCGTTCTTCCTTAAGCGATCGTAAAGCAGGTACAATGCGGTCGTAGCGACGGCGTCGCGAAACAAATCTCGTTTGAACGGGAAGTAAAGTTCCTTAACCGTCGATCCTTTATCGCGAATGTATATTCCGATAAAGACCGTCCCGACTCTTTTGGTCTCCGTTGCCCCACCCGGTCCGGCAATTCCGGTAATACTGATTGTTAAGTCGGTATTCAATACTTTTGCGGCACCCTCCGCCATTTCTGTCGCAGTCTCGGAACTTACGGCTCCGTATGTTTCTAAGGTTTCCCGTCGAACTCCGAGCTGTGCCTGCTTAACCGAATTGGCATACGATACGATGGAACCGATAAAATATTCGGAGGACCCTGCGCGGTCCGTAAACAACTTAGCCACCAAACCTCCGGTACAACTTTCCGCAGTACCGACAGTCAGCTTTCTTTCGATTAACAATTTCGGTAATTCCTCAAAAACGTCTCCAGTACACAAATCGCCGTATTTTTCCAGAGTTGAGGTGATTAGTTGATCGACGACGTTTCGATCCGAGGATTGATATGTGACGCGTAAAAATCCGCGTTTTGCGGCGACTCCCCAGACGGCTTTTCCTTCTTTTAGAGAAGCGATTCCCTGTATGAACTCCTGCTGAAACGTCGATTCGCTCATTCCCCAGATGAATAGAAAATCTGAATGCAATTCCGCCGAATGGAATAAACGTTTTAGGATCGGACTCAGCTCGCCGGAAAACATAGCCGTCATTTCTTTAGGAACGCCCGGCATACATCCAAGGTGAACGTCCGGCCCCAGCTCCGACCAAAACCCCGGTGCAATTCCGACAGCATTCGGTAGAACCTTGGATTTGGAAGGAATCGAGACCTGACGAACGGCAGTTTCCAAGTTTTCTTCGAAGCGTCTTCCCCGTAAACGATAGATAGCTTTTAGTCGATCCAAAGCCGTCACATCCTGAACCGGTTGCGAGTCGGTCAGTCCGCATACGACCTCCAAAGTATAATCGTCTTCGGTGGGTCCTAAGCCTCCCGTCATTATGATAACGATAGGTCGATCAGCGGAGGCGCCGACCGTAAGAGATTTCAACTCGTTGCGAATCAGATCCGGAGAGTCCGGGAGAACTAGAAATTTTTCGACGATAAATCCGAGTCCGAAAAGTTCGTTAGCGATCCAAGACGAGTTCGTATCCTGACTGCGACCGGCTGTCAGTTCCGATCCCGTAGAAACGACTATAAAACGCGGAGAATTCATGCTTCTTTATCCAATCGCTCCGGAGCGGATACGCCCAATAAACCGAGTCCCAAAGATAGAACGGTTTGCGCTGATTTGCAAATTCGAGCCAAACCTAATCTAGTAGTCTCGTTCGCATCTTTCAACCGATTGTTCTTAGCGATATAGAATTGAGTAAAGGCTCGAGCTAAATTTTGAAGATAATTCGTAAGCCTATGCGGCTCCAAACTTTGTGCGGCATCGACTACTTCCTCCGGAAAGCGCGCCGCCCAAAAAAGCAAACGTTTCCTCTCTTCCGTCATTTCCAAATTTTCCAGTGCAGCCCGATTGGAGTCGGTCCCGACCTCCCTAAAAATGGACGAAACCCGAGCATGGGCATACTGGAGATAGAAAACCGGATTCTTATCCGATTCGTCCTTTGCCAGATCCAAATCGAAATCCAGGGGGGAATCCAAGGAACGCATGACAAAAAAATATCTAGCGACATCTTTCGCATGGTTTCCCAAATAACCGAGTAAATCCTCCATCGTCTGAAATTCCCCGGCTCTCTTGCTCATTTTCATTTTTTGTCCGGCCATTAATAAATTGACCTGTTGAGCGATCACGACTTGGAAATTTTCCTTAGCGAATCCGAGCGCCTGTACCGCCCCGGCCAGCCTCGCAATATAACCATGATGGTCCGGGCCCCAAATATCGATGATTCGATCGTAATTTCTTTCTATCTTATTTCTATGATATGCGATATCCGCTAATAAATACGTGGGACGACCATCGTCCCTAACCACTACTCTGTCCTTATCATCCCCATAATCGGTGGAACGAAAAACCTGCTTTCCGTCCTCCTCGAATATTTTTCCGGATTTTTTTAAATCTTCCAATACGGCCAAAACTTTGCCGGACTCATGCAAACTAGTTTCGGAGAAGAAACGATCGAATTCGACTCCGAATAAATCCAAATCCTTTCTTTGCCAAACGAGATTGGATTCTACCGCCCAAGCGGAACACTTCTCGGCGAGCAATCTGTATTGCGAAGTCTTTAAAAGGCTTCTTATTTCATTACCGATCTTTGGATCGTCGAGCAATCGCTTGGCAATCTCTTTCAAATATTCTCCGCGATAACCTTCCGAAGGAATTACGTTTTTTGCAAGTAGTTCGTCCAACGAAGTACCGTCTTCGGACTCTTGGACGGAGGAGGTTTCCCCTAATTGCTCCCGAATCCGAACAAGAGCGGATACTCCCAATAGAAAGACTTGATTTCCGTAATCGTTCACATAAAATTCTTTCTCGACCTTGTGTCCGACGGCCTTCAATACGTTTGCCATCGCATCACCGGTGGCAGCGGCCCTCGCCGAGACGATATTCAAGGGTCCCGTCGGGTTCGCACTTACGAATTCCAAATTTACCTTTTTGGAATGTGCTAGCTGCGGAAAGGCCTGTCCTGCTAAAACGGAAGATTCCAAAAATCGAATCAAATAAGAGGGGGAAATTCTGAAATTAACAAAACCGGGAGGAGTGCAATCCACCGTTTCGAATAGATCGGTTTTCTTCCGCAGGATTTCGACCAAACTAGCGGCGGACTCCATCGGCTTACGCCCTAAAAGTTTAGAATTCTCCAGTGCGAACGACGTCGAGTAATCGCCGAAGGATTCCTCTCTAGAATATTCGATTCTGATTTTAAGATCCGAAGGGTTGACGGAAGTCGCTTCGGTCTTGCAATATACTTCGATAGCTTCGTTTAGGACGGAGAGTACGGTTTGTTTGATAGTTTCCGTTTCTTTCATTCTTACGGTTTTTGTTTTCCTATTTTTTGGAAGAAGTCCGATCCCAATCAGGGAACAAACGCTTGGACGAGACTGTTTCCCAACTTTTGTCCAAGGACTTTAAGACCACATTCTTTTCCCTAAGGATACATTCAAGAGATACGCAACTTCTGCCTTCTTCCCGAAGAGCCGGTTTAGGGAGGGAATCTTTCTTACCCCACCGAATATCCAGAAGGATAAGAAATAATAGGCCTATCGTATAGATGAGAACGAAACAAGTTTTAAAGACTTTATCCAAGAGCTTCTCCCAGGGATTCGTAAAGCATTGCCTCGGATTTTAATCTTCGGCCGAGCAAGGGCTTAAGCGCCCGGTTACTCAACCTATCCGCTTCCTTGAGGAGTTCAAGGGAAATCTTTTCTTCCTTTAAATCCTTGTACCGGCTACGAAGACAATCGAATATCAGCCTGACCAAACCGACTCTATCAGGATTGGGGGTACGACAATCTCCGCAGATGACGTCGAAATGTTCATCCTCCAAACTGCAGGAACTCATCTCCCCCAGTTCTTTCCCGCAAACCGAACAAGAAATTTCCTTGGAGATAAATCCCGCGACGTACAGCAATTTGAACTTAAAAAAAGGCAGGAAAATCGGACGATATCCTCGCTCGTCCAATTCCTTTAGCGCGGCATATAATAACTTGTATTCCTGCGGATGGACGCCGCCTTCCGTCAAGAATGAAGACACTAACTCGACTATATAGGATACCAACACCGTCCCAGCGTACCCCGTCTTTGCATTATCGAAACGTTCTAGGAGGCCGATTTCCTTCACGTTGAACGTATCCCGTCCCTGAGTCATATAATAATCCAAAGCGGTTAACGATCCCGGCTCGACCGCGGCGATGGGACGCGATTTACTCTTCTTTATTCCCTTAACCCGAAAACTCGCGACCTCGCCTTCCTCCGGTAGAAGTCTTAGGAAAGCGTCTCCTTCCGAAAGAATACGGCTCTCCATTACGATGCCCTTCGTCTTTCTTAATGCTCCAGAATGAGATCCAGACACAGGTCCTCCTTCCTCTTCATCAACTCTTCGTCTATAGGCCCCCTCTCATGATCGTATCCGATCAGATGAAGAAAGCCGTGCACGAGTAAACGGAAGAATTCGTCCTCTTCCGTATGTCCGATTTCCCTGGCTTGGACCTTGCAAGTGTCCCAGGAGATTACGATCTCACCCAGACTCAAAATTGGCCCGAAGCCGAGTTTACTTTTATCCGGAGGTAAGACCCAAGGTTCCGTATCGAAACTTAATGGAAAAGATAATACGTCCGTCTCCTTATCTTTATTCCTGCGAACCCGGTTGATCTCCCGGATCGCTTCGTCGTCGACGAGAAGAATGGAAAGAGAGCATTCTGTTTGAGGAAAGGAAAATTCCAAGAGTTTCCTTATTCTTGGTAGGAGTTCATCGCTCGATAACCAGTACGGAAGTAGATTTTCCGGAATATCCGGGGAAAAATCGATCAAACTCGAACCTAAGAGGCCTTTCTCCCGGATTTAAGGAGAACGTTCTTATTCTTCTCTTCCAAAGCCTTCGTTTCTTCCGGCTTGGGATATTTAGGCCGGGAATGTAGGCTTGAAAGAAGGACTTCCTTGAAGGAGGATTTTACGACTTCCAAGTCGCCTAGAGTCAAACCGCACTCGTCCAATTGATTCTCTGCCAGCTTACTATTTACGATTTTTGTAATAAGATTTTCCAAAGCCTCGGGAGTAACTTCCTCCAGAGACCGGCTAGCCGCTTCCAAGCTATCCGCAATCATGACGATCGCCGTTTCCTTCCTCTGGGGTTTGGGTCCGGGATATTGAAAATCTTCCTTTCTTAATTTCTTTCTTTGGGACGGAGAAAGTTCCGTTAACGCTTTATGATAAAAGAACGCCATCGTGGAGGTGCCGTGGTGTTCGGGAATAAAATCGATTACTTCCCTAGGAAGTCTGGCTTTCTTTGCCATTTCGATTCCGTCCAGGACATGATCGATTACGATCTTAGCCGCCAATGCCGGGTTATTCTTATCGATATTCTCTTTCTTAGGAATTAAATGCTGATTCTCGACAAAGAAGCCCGCGTTCGGAATCTTTCCGATATCGTGGAAATAGACCCCGACCCGCGTTAAAAGCCAATCCAGCTCCAAATTCTGAGCCGCCCTTTCCGACATTGCCGCCACTAAAAACGTGTGGGTGTAGGTCGAAGGCGCCTTCGTCAAAAGGCTCTGTAGCAACGGATGCCCCGTATCGGCCAATTCCATCAGTTTAAAACGGGTCGGTATGTTGAATACGTATTCGTAAATCGGCAATAATAATTGGGTCAGAGTGGAACAAACAAACCCGTTCACCAGGCAGAGCAGATATAATTTAAATATATTAGATTCCCATAAATCTCTTAAATACGAGCCTGAGGGAACCGCGACCCAGTAATTTCTAGAATCGAAAAGATATCCGGAGGACGAGATCAACATTTGAACCAAAGCCATATAGAATCCGGCCTTGATAAAATCGATACGCTTACGCATTTTCCGGCCGTAAGTGGCCGCCACGACCGTCATTACGAAGGCCAGAATGAAGGAGGTCGGATTATATCTGGATGCCGCAAAAACGAAAAAGGCAAGGAAGAACCCGATCGCGATCGACAATTGCTCATCGTAAACCATCGATAATATCAGACATACCATTCCGGTGGGAACGACTAGGGCGAAATAAAAGGCGGAATCATAACTATTTTCGAAATTATAGAAAGCTTTAGATGCGAGATAAGCCCAAAGCACGAGCGCCCAAATCAAGGTAAAAACGATCACGTTACTGGAAACGTCATTTAAGCGCTTCGGATTATATTTCTTTAGGAAAGCATAGACGATAATTACGAAAATGGACTGAATCAATAAAATCGAAAGTATCGAAGCGATATTGGCACGGGTCGCATATTTATTAACGATTAATAATTTTTGATAAATGTCCCGAGTGATGATCTCCCCGGCGCGGACGATGATCTCTCCGGCATTGATCCGACTGTTTACCGGCTCGGCACGGTCCATCGCAAACTTCTTTTGAGCGGCGGTTTCCTGGGAGTTATACGTGCAGGCAGGGTTGGAATATATGTATGTGAGAGAAAGTCTTTGAATTATCCCTAGCAACAACGGATCAATGGTTTGGAGTTTTTCGGAAGCGATCCTATTTAAGGTGATGATCGTCGCATCATCCCGGTACAAAAACGTTCGGGGAATCACTTGACTTCCCTCTAGCGAGGACACCTGTTCTTTATTGCTACCCGCGCCCGCATTCCGAACCCTCGCTTCCACCGTCCGTACGGACGAATAGTCGGGAGGCGAATCCCGCAAAATGCAAAAATTGGAAAAGACGAGATTGCTATATTGAAGCACCATGTCCCGTACTCGTGCCTTACTGGGAGCTTTGAGTAAGGTTTCCAACTCTTCCTTGGACCTATTTTTCCAGCGAGGGGCGATGTTCAATAGTTCCTGCGCGCCCTTTCCTTCGGCACTCGGTCGAAAATTACGATAATTTTCCATATCCTCTTGGATTGCCGGTCGAATCGTTTCCGTTAGAATGGCGTAATCCCTATCGAAGAAATTCGGAGCGGATTGAAATGCCTTCAGCTTCTTAGCCTTGGTTTTTTCCTCATCTTCGTAAACGATGTCCTTGGTGGAAACGATCTTGTCCAGAGCGGTCTTCCCTTCGGAGTAAGGACCGTCCGGCGATAGATCGATTTTATCCTGGCCGAAAAAAGGGATAGCAAGCATCCAAGTCACGACGAGCAAGGTGATTACCGTAAGCGTGACCTGGAATTTTCTCACAAAGGAAATCGGGCGCACCTTGGTCAAGGTATCCGTAATCCAAGCCATTCCGTTTTCTAAGTGAGAACTTAAGGAAAACATTTCTTTATAACTCTTCGAATTTCCTCACGATGGTTTCCACCAAAGGATGTCTGGTAATATCTTCCTTTCCAAAAAATATCTGACCAATACTTTCCGTACTTCTGAATAAATTTACGACCTTATCGAAACCGGAGCGCCCGTGCTCCAAATCGATCTGCGTGACGTCCCCGGATATACACATACGGGAGTTTCTGCCTAAACGAGTCATAATCATTTTAAGTTGGGACAAAGTGCAGTTTTGGGCCTCGTCCAAAATGATGAAACTTTTAGACAACGTACGCCCTCTCATAAAGGCAACGGGAGCGATTTCGATCTTCGTTAAGGCGATATATTCCTGGGTCTTTTCGAAACCGATGCATTCGTTCAAAGCGTCGTAAACGGGTCGCAAATAAGGGTCTACTTTTTGATTCAGATCGCCGGGGAGAAAACCGAGATTTTCTCCCGCTTCCACTGCAGGGCGGGTAAGTACGATTTTATCGACCATTCCGTTCTGTAGGAATCTACACGCCATTGCGACGGATAAGAAGGTTTTTCCGGTTCCGGCGGGACCGATGCCGAACGTGATCAGATTATTTAAGAAAGATTGAATATACTTATCCTGGTTTTTGGTTCTAGGATAGAGATGTTTACCTCGATATGTGGTAAGAATCTTTTCAGAGGGCTTAAAGGGTTCGTCCTCGCCTTTTCGTTCTTCCTTCTTTCTTTCCTTCGTAACCTGCTTTAAAAGGTAGGCAAAGTCGAAGGAATCCGTGAACTCCCTGTCCGGGCGATCTCGGTAATTCGTTTCAAGAAGATGAAAAAAATCTAATGCAAAATCGACCTTAGGCGAATTACCTTCCAGTTGGAAACCGTTCCCTCTCGGGATCAAATCCACCTCTAATTGTTTTTCCAGGATCTTTACTCCACTATCGTTGATCCCGCAGATTTTACGATAGAGATCCTGGCTCTCGAAAATAAATTGTTCTTTCCTGATGGGGTTTATACCTTTACTAGTCTTAACTTCAGCTCTTGCAGTTGCTTTTCCTCTACCGTCGAAGGGCATTCGCTCATCAAACAAACGCCTTTCTGAGTTTTGGGAAATGCGATCACATCCCGAATCGATTTCCCGCCAGTCATTAGCATTAAAATCCTATCGATTCCGAACGCGATTCCACCGTGAGGTGGAGCTCCATATTCCAGGGCATCGAGAAGGAATCCGAATTTTTCCTTCGCTTCTTCGGGACCGATTCCTAAAACGGAAAAGACTTTATTTTGAATGTCCCGGGAATGAATCCGAATGGATCCTCCTCCGATTTCGACTCCGTTTAGAACGAGATCATAGGCTTTTGCGAGCGAATCACCCGCCCCCTTTTGGAGCGCCTCTTCGGAAGAAAAAATTTCCAAGCTTTCGTCCCCTGGAGAAGTGAACGGATGATGCAGTGAATCCCAACGCTTCGCGTCCTTATTCCATTCAAACATCGGAAAATCCACAATCCAGGAAATATGGAAGCTCCCTTCCTGCGGTTTGTCAAATCTTTCCGATAACTTTAGACGTAACGCTCCTAGGGAATGGTTCACGATTCCGGCTTCATCCGCACCGAAGAAGACCATGTCTCCCTCTTTGGAGCCGACCGCTTTTTGGATTGCCTGCAGGCTTTCCTTAGAAAAGCGTTTCGTAATCGTGGATTCGAGACCGTCCGTTCCGTGCTTCATGTAAGCCAGGCCCTTGGCCTTATAATCCCGGTTTAGCCAAGCCGTCAGGTCTTCGATTTCCTTACGGGAAATGACCGACCCGCCCGGCACGCAAATCGCTTTTACAACGCCTCCGCTCTCGACCGCTCCGGAGAAGACTTGGAAATCGCTGTCTTTTACGAATTCGGAAACGTTCACGAGTTTCATTCCAAAACGCAAATCCGGTTTGTCGGAACCGTATTCTTCCATCGCCTGTTTGTAAGGCATGCGGGAAAAAGGTCCCTTGAACGAAACGCCGAATACTTCCTGGAACACCGTCGAGAATAGACCTTCGATTTCGCTCAAGATTTCCTCCTGGGAAACGAAGGCGAATTCCATATCCAATTGCGTAAATTCAGGCTGTCTATCCGCGCGCAAATCCTCGTCGCGGAAGCATTTTACGATCTGAAAATATCTTTCAACTCCGCCGACCATTAGAATTTGCTTAAATATCTGAGGGGATTGGGGAAGTGCGTAAAACGAATTCGGATTCAACCTGGACGGAACTAAAAAGTCCCGGGCGCCCTCCGGAGTCGACTTATTAAGAATCGGAGTTTCTATCTCCAAGAATCTTCTGGAATTCAGATAATTACGGATAGCGAAAATGAATTCATGTCGCTTAACGATTCTATTTTTTAATTCGTCGCGACGAAAATCCAGATAGCGATATTTAAGCCTATGCTCTTCGGATATTTCCTCGAATTCATCCAGAGAAAAAGGAGGTGTCTTGGCGCCGTTTAAGATCTGCAATTTATCGACTATGAGTTCTACCGTTCCGGTTTGCATCTTAGGATTGACGCTTTCAGGATCTCTCTTCCGCAGGATTCCTTGCACGGCAATCACATACTCGGAACGAATTTTTTCGGCAAGGTGGAAGTCCTCGCCTAAAATTTCCTTTCGGAGAACGACTTGCAATATCCCGGTGCGATCTCTCAAATCTACGAAAATGACTCCGCCTTGGTCGCGGAAGCGGAAGGCCCAGCCGAACAGTCCGATCGTCTTTCCTTCCTGCGCTTGAGTAGTCTCTCCCGCCCAAGATCTGTTCCTGTAATTATTTAGAATCCAATCTTCCAAAAAAATTCCGTTCCTTTTATGAGTATCTATGATTTCCGCGGTGCTTTCGTTCATTCTTACCGTCTGCTAAACGAATTAGATGTTATCAAATCTGGAAAGTTCGGGCCTGAAGGCAAGTGGAAAAGAACCGGTAGGTCCTGAACGGTTCTTGGCTACTATGATTTCGGCGGTTCCCGGCCTAACACTATCGTCCTGCTCGCCGTCTTTACCGGTTCCCCGATAGATGAAAGTTACGATATCCGCATCCTGTTCGATGGCACCCGACTCGCGAAGGTCGGCCAATTGAGGTCGTTGATCCTTGGACCTTTGTTCGATGGAGCGGTTCATCTGAGACAAGGCCACGACGGGACATCTCGCCTCTTTTGCGATTTGCTTCAGGGTGCGGGAGATAGAAGCCACTTCTTGTTGTCTTCCGCCGTCTCGACTTTTAGGATCGCTCATGAGCTGAAGATAATCCACGATGATTAATCCCAAAGTCTCGTTCGTCAGTAGCTTACGGATCCTTCCCTTAAAATCGTCCACAGTCAGCGCTCCGGAGTCGTCTATGTAGATGGGCGCCGAGGTAACCTTAATAATCGCGTCTAAAAGCTTGGGCGCGTCCGATTTGGTTACTTCGGAGCGCTTGAGTTTATTGGATTCGACCTGGGCGTGTGCGCAAACTAGTTTGAGTAGGAGCTCCATCCTACTCATCTCCAGAGAAAAGATCACGACCGGTTTATTATGCATCAGCGCGACATTCGAAGCAATATTCATTGCAAGCGTCGTCTTTCCGTTTCCGGGACGGGCCGCTAAAACCATCAGCTCGTATTCCTTCAAACCGGAAGTCATTTCATCGAACTGAGTAAAGTTGGTTCGAAGACCTTTGATCTGGCCCCGACTCTGCATGATATCCTTTATATATTCGGATAAGGCGGCCTTGTCCTGAGAAACCGGAAGCAAACCTTTTACATCCGTAGCTCTGGAAACTTCGGTTAGGCTCCTCTCGATTTGGTTAAAAACGGATTCGTTTTCGCCAGGCTCCTTTTGAACTAATTCGAGAGCGCTATGCAAAAGTTTCGCGTACGTTCTACGTTCGGAAAGGCGCTTGATTCTTTCCGCATAATAACCCAGCGGATGCGAGACAACGGTATCTCTATATAGGGAATAGATATATTCGTATTCTTTTTCCGGATCTTTGAGGAGCGAATTTTCTTTTAAGAAATTAAGAACGGAAACCGGATCGATCGCAGTTCGTTTATCGACCAGATCTAGGATGGCTTTATAAACTCGTCTATGAGTGTCATGATAAAAGTCTTCCGCTTGAAGCGGAATATCTACCAAGTTTTCGGCTCCCTTTAAGAGCAAGAAACCCAAGAAGGACTTCTCGGATTCAAGTTCGAAAAGGGAGTCGGCTTGCATTTGGCTAAAATCAGCCTTGGGCTAGGGCTTCTTCCTCTTTCTTCACGTTAACGGTGATCGTCGGGAGGATACCTTCCGCCAAGCGGACTTTCAATTTATAGGAACCCAAATTACGGATAGGCTCGGGAAATTCGATCTTACGCTTATCGACTTCATAACCGTCTTTCTTTAAAAGAGAAGCGACGTCCGCGGCAGTGACCGCGCCGAACAATTTGTCTCCGCCGCCGGTTTTAACGACGATATCGAATTCTTTTCCGTTCAAGCCGGAGGAAACCGATTCCATAGCTTTTTTACGTTTTTCTTTTTTAAGATCCGCTAATCTTTTCTGATGGATCGCCATCTTGGTTTTGCCTTCGTCGGCACGAACCGCTAAGCGTTGCGGAAAAAGGTAATTACGAGCGAATCCGTCCGCAACTTCCTTGATATCCCCGGCGTCACCCAGGTTTGACACGTCTTTTTGTAAAACAACTCTCATTCGTGCTCTCCTCAGTTCACCTTAAAGGGAAGAAGACCGATACTACGTGCTTTGCGAATCTCGCGAGCAAGAATTCTCTGGTATTTCGCGGAAGTACCGGTGATTCTGCGAGGGATGATCTTACCGCGATTGGTAATGAATCTTTCCAAAAGCTCGATGTTCTTATAGTCGATCTGCTTTGCAAGTTCGGGGTCCGCGGTAAAGCGGCAAACTTTCTTCTTATATTTATTCTGTTTTTTGGGAGGACGGCCGCCTTCGTGTTCCCCGGCGGGTATTCCGTCCATGGAAGCTTCTGCTCTTCCAACTTCTTCTTGTACTTCGTTCTCTGCCATTGTTTCGTGTCCTCGTTAAAAGGGTATATCGTCGTCGGTTCCGGAACTTCCGAACTCTTCGTGAGAAGTAGTCGCGTAGGAAGATCCGCCTGTAGCAGCGGATGAACCGTAGTCTCCGCCCCCACTTTCCTTAGCTCCGATCATCTGGAAGTTCTCCACGACGATCCGGATCCGGGAGGCTTTCTTGCCTTCCATGGTTTCCCAGGTATCCTGCTTGAGTCGTCCTTCGACGACGAGCTGCTTGCCCTTCTTACAGTATTGCTGGATGATATCTGCTCCCTTGCCCCAAGCCTCACAGTCGAAGAAATGAGTTTCCTCTTTCTTCTCACCGTTGGAGACGTAGGTTCGGCCGTTAGCCAGGGAAAAATTCACCAGGGAAGTCCCGTTCACCGTTTTAAATTCCGGATCTCGGGTTAGGCGCCCAACCAGGGTCACCCGATTGATATCGTTAGCCATTGAGCCGGACGATCATAGAACGGAGAAGATTCTGGTTTAGCTTGAAGTCTCGTTCTACCTTTTCGATTGCTGCTTGTTCTGCGTTTACCTTGAAATGAGTGTAGGTCCCGTAGTCCTGGTGTTTAATGGGATGCCAAAGTTTTTTTTGGCCCCAATCTTCTTCGGCGGTCACGTTGACGGAATGCTTTTTGAAGATGTCAACAACTTCAGTCTTAGCGGCTTCCTTCGCGGTAGAACGCGTAATTGTGGTTATCTCGTAGTTTCTCAAAAGTTTCTCCTATGGAAAAAGCCCGTCTGCGATTCGCGGCGAGCAGAAGAATCGGATTTTCCCCTATTTTTGGGCAGTAGGTCGAGGGGTCAAGTCTGATATATCAGTAAAATCGCAAATTAGAAAGACCCTTTGCTTCTTTCCTTCAAAGCGTTGGAGTTTATTTCAGGTCCTCCAATTCAATCCAGCCTCGATCACCCTCGATTCGAATCTTAGTTCCTAAATCCTCCGAAAGAACCGCGATCTCCTTTAGAAACACTCTAGCCTCTTCCCCTTCCAAAGGCCTGACTTGATGAATTTCCGTTTGGAATTTTCCGAAAATCGGCACAAGTTCCGCTCGGAGTAATTTTCCTTTTTTTATATGAAGTATCGCAATCAGGTTGTGGTTTAGATACGTATTACGGCTTCCGAAAATAAGATTTCCCAAAGAATAAAATACGATCCCTCGACCGATTCTCTCGATTCCCTGGGGAATATGAGGATGATGACCCACGATGACTTGAACTCCGTTTTCGAGTAGAAGTCTTGCCTGATCTCGCTGTTCTTTCGTGGGAAGGGGAGAATACTCTACTCCCCAATGAAGAGAGACCATTCTAAACCCCGGATCGAGAGGCGTCGTTTTACGCAAAGGCGGAACTGCCCTGACTTTTCTGAACCTTCGGCCCTTTTTTCCGGATTTTTCCGGAACGATCGGCGGATCTTTTTTTAAGTTCGGCAAGATGAGCGACGGTTCGAAGTACAATACTCCGGGCTTATCACTCGCATAATTCTCGCGAGTTTCGGCGACGTTCGTAGCTGAATAAACGGTCAGCCTCGTTCCTTTTTTTTCGAGAGACCAGGGACCTAAGGCTTCGTCCAGATTTTTTCCCGCACCGATAAACGAAATCCCTCTATCTTTTAGGAATTTTCTAGTCTCAGCGATTCCGTCCGAACCGTGGTCCATTGCATGATTATTTCCTAAAAAAACAAGATCCACTCCCAGATAGGACAAGGAGTCCAAATCCTTGTCCTTGGCTTGGAATACGTAAGACTTACCCAAATCCCAGGATTTTTCCGATACGACCGGGGTCTCTAGATTCAACATTCGTAAATCAACTTCTTCGAATATACTTTTCAAGCCTTGGACGGGAGCCAGCTCCCCTTTGACGCGGATCGTATCGCGAATTCCCCAATTGAACATGACATCCCCACCCACCAACACTTTTAAAACTTCCGGATCGTCCTCCCGTCCGATCAGCTTTTCCAACCCGCTACGAAGCTGGTCGGTAAACCCGGAAGTTTCCGTCGATGAACTTACCGTAGCGGGAGGAGCGGGAATTTTGGAAGAGCTAGTGCATCCGTGCGCAGATATGCAAACGAGCAGAACCAAGGAGAGAAAGACTGAATGAGATCGTGCTGAAGAAAAGTATTTGCTGAGTTTGAAGCGGAATCCCATCGCCCGACCATCCTGGCGGAGGAACGGAATTTGGAAATAAGTTTTGGGGGAGGGAAAGAGAGGATTTAAAGGATAGGAGAATATAAGGAATTCAATTCGAAGCGCCTGTTTGCCGATCGGAACAAAGGGCTCGCATTTCTTCCTGAATCGGGACTTTAGGATTCCAGCCCAATTCGAACAAAGGAGACGAATCGATTTCTAAGGAACCGCACAAGCGATCGATTATTCCTCGGAACCCGGGTAAGAATCGCAATAGGCGGAGAATACCCGGGGGGAAATAGAAGAGCGAATCCCGTACGCAAAGAGCCCGGGAGAACGCTCGAAAGAGTTCCGGTGTGGAAAGCGAAGAATCGCTGACTAAAAAAACTCGATTGTCCGTACTTGCTTCAGTCAAACTAAACAATATTGCATCGCAGAAATTTCGAACACCAACTAGGCTTCTTTTATTCTTAATCCCTGCAAACGGCAACGGAATTCCTTTTTTTACGAGCCAGGTGAGACGATCCAGGTTTCCTTTCGCTCCGGCTCCTACGATCAATGGCGGGCGAAGGATCGTATACTGTAGGAGCTCCTTTGAGCAAATGTAGCGTAACGTATTTTCCGCTTCCAACTTCGTTCCACCGTAATCGTCTTCCGGTTCGGGCTCGTCCTCGATCGTCAGAGGTCTGTCTGCGGGAGATCGTTCTCCTAAAGCCTTTACGGAACTGATATAAATAAATTTCCGAATCTTACATCGAATCGCAAACTCGGCCAAAAGTTTCGTAGTCTCGACGTTCGCCTTAAAGAAAGCGAGCTTCGGGTCGTCTTCCTTATCATGCACAACATGAGCGCGGCCTCCTAAATGCACGATGGCGTCGATTTGCCCCGAGTGCTTCGACAGCAACTCGTCCAATTCGTTCGTATCTCCCGTTGCCAAGCGATTCGAAGATACGATCACTGTTTGAATACCCTGCGACTTTAAGAGCGGAGCGAGACGACTGCCGACGAAACCGTTAGATCCGGTAAGTAAAACTTTCATTCGTATCGATTAACCGAAGATAAAAAAACCGAGAAGAACCAAAACTAATCCTAGTAAGCCGATTCGAACTCCGATTTTCGCCATGTCTTTTATCTCGAATCCGCCGACGGCATACGCGACCGCATTGGGTGGAGTGGAAACGGGTAAGGACATCGCCAGAGAGGCTCCCAAGGCCGTCCCCAATACAAGCTGGATCACATATGCCTCGTTCCCAGGCAAAAGTAGAACGGCTACGGGTATGGCCAAGGGAACGAGTAAGTTCGCCGTCGCCGTATTGGATAAAAACGTCGAAAGAAATAATCCGACCGAAAAGAAAAGCGTCAAAACCCAAATGCTTTCCGCCGGCCCCGCATTGGAGCCGATCAACGAACCGAACCATTCTCCCGCTCCGCTCTTTTCGATTCCCGTACCGAGCGCGATACCTCCCGCTACGAGAATGAGTACGTCCCATTCCAGGGAACGAATATCATGTGAATTTAATATTCCAAACGAAGTGAATAAGACCAGAGGAATCATCGCCACGACTCCCGCAGGAATTCCGTGAAAGGATTCCGACAACCATAGACAAGCGGTGAAAAGGAAGGTACCCAGTACAAAACGCAATTTTCGTCTTGATGCCTTATCGTTCTCTTCGGCAAAGCTTAGAGAAAGGGCCAATCCGGGACTGGCCGGAAATGCCTTTAAAATCCAAATCCATGCAAAAAACAATAATATCAATAGCAATGGAATCGCGACTAGCATCCAGGAACCGAAGGAGATGGAATCTCCGAAACCGTGATTTTTTAAATTAGCGAACGCTATTATATTAGGAGGAGATCCTATCGGCGTACCGATTCCTCCCAAATTGGCGGCGAAGGGAATTCCGATCAAAATTCCCTTCCGAAACGTTTCATCCTCCGGCAAAATCTGCAATAAAGGAAACACTAACGCGATCATTAAGGAAGCGGTTGCCGTATTACTCATCCAGAGAGAGATACCGGCGGAAACAAGCATCAAACCCATCAAAACAAAACGGGGAGAAGTGCCAAAAATAGGAAGAATTCGATTCGCGAGCCATCTATCGACTCCCACCTTCACGCAACCTTTAGCCAGCGCAAAACCCCCTAAAAAGAGGATCACGGCAGAGTCGGCAATCGCAGTGAGAAATACGCTCGGGGCAAGGGGCTTACCGTTTATCGGCCTGACCAAATTTAAAAATTCCCATTTCCCCGGATTAGAGAAGAGCAAAATTTCTAAAAAAATGACAAGCAAGGAAGTCGCATGTCCCGGAATCACTTCGAAAATCCAAAAACATGCAGAGAGTAATAATATGGAAAACATGGCTCCGACGGAATACGGAAGCCAGCCGAAATAGGAGCAGAGAGGAGGAAGGCAGGCGAGTAGGATCGAAACGAAGAGCTTTATGAGCGTGCGGGTCATATGATTTTAATCGAAGCGAAAGAATAGAACGCTTGGGAATTCCAACAACAAGTTCCTATTCTGTCAATCTTTAGTGCAAGCACTCATTCGATTCTTTCCTCGAATTCGTCGGTACAAAAAATTGTAGTCCGACTAACTCTACGGAAAAAAATGACTTCAATTCAGTAGCTATCCGAATGACGCAACTCGTATCCATCATCATGCCCGTTTATAACGCGGAAAAATTCATAGCGGCCAGTATAGAGAGTGTTTTAAATCAGAAATACGGATCTTGGGAATTGCTTTTGGTCGATGACCAGTCCAAAGATTCCAGTCGCGAGATTATGCAAACCTATTCGAAGAAGGATTCCAGAATCAAATCCATTTTCAAAGAAAGGAATTCAGGGTCTGCGGACAGTCGTAATCAAGGAATTCTGGCGGCTAAAGGTCGTTATATAGCTTTCTTGGATGCCGATGATCTTTGGGACCCCGAATTCCTAAGCGAGCAAATCAAATTGATGCAGGATGAAAAAGTGGCCTTTTCTTTTTCATCTTATCGGATCGTGGACGAATCGGATCGGGAAATTTTGAAACCCTATATGGCCGCCGGCGGGCCGATCACTTATCGGCAAAATCTTTTATATAATCGCGTAGGTCTTTTAACGGCGATCTACGACACTGAAACGCTCGGAAAAATGTATTTCGACGTGAGTTTGAAAAGTCTTCGAGACGATTATGCACTTTGGCTGGACATTCTTAAAAAAATTCCGTACAGTATCGGAAACCCTAAAATACTCGCCAGCTACCGAGTAAGAAAGGGAGCCCTGACATCCAATAAGAAAAACGTAATTCTACCCCACTTCCGAATGCTTAAAAACCGGGAAAAGCTAGGCTGGATTTCCGCCGCGTTTTATACGGGCGCATGGGGCTTAGTGGCTATGAAAAAATATTACTTTAATCGAATCTAATTTTTACTCATGCAATTGTACGAAATCCGATTCGGTCCCGAAAACAAAACGGAGGAATCCGAGCTCTACCTAAAAAGCAACGGTCCTATATCAATCGTTAATAACCGAATATCTCTGGGCCCGGAAGTCAAGGCGAGTTTCTGCACTTATTTTAATTCATTTTCGGTGCGAAAGTGGAAGAAATACACGACCGTCTCCGATCTAGAAATACGATTCGAAGGAAAAGGGGAATTTTCCGCCCGAATTGTCGGAGCGAAATTAACGAAGGCAGGAGTAAAGTACGAAGTTCTTTTAGAGCAGGAATGTCAGGGCAATTTTATCGGAAAGATTAATTTAAGCGATCTAGATTGCGATATATTGTTTCCCGAAATCGTCTCAAGGGAAACGGCTTGTGAAATATACGGAGCAGGCTATTATTCCGACTTTGCTAGAAATAAAATACGACTCGCGATCGTATTCTGTACTTTCAAACGAGAAGAATTCATCAAAGCCAACCTAAAAAATCTGACGACCGGAATATTCCATCGCAAGTCCTCCATCTTAAAAGGCAGCGTTCAAACGTACGTAGTCGATAACGGAGGGACTATAGTCGATCAAAATGTTCCGGATTTTATACGCGTGATTCCTAATCCGAATTTGGGCGGCGCCGGAGGATTTACGAGAGGGATCATCGAAGCTCTTTCGGATTCTTCGTTCAGCCATATTCTCCTCTTAGACGACGATATAAAATTCTCCATCACGTCTTTGGAAATTGTTTATTCGTTCGTGTCGATGCTCAAAGAGGATTATGCCGAACATTTTGTTGGAGGCGGGCTGGTCGATATAGAGATACCGTATCTACAATATGAAAGAAACGCGGCGTGGAACGGAGTGTCGACCCGAATCAACGGAAACGATATGGATCTTCGAACGGCCGAAAATCTGATTCGGAACGAGATCGAAGACGAAACGGAAGGATTATACGCAGGTTGGTGGTTTTGTTGCCTTCCGGTAAAATCGGTTAAAAAATTAGGGCTGCCTCTCCCGTTCTTTCTAAAGGGAGACGACGTAGAATATTCGATTCGCAACGGATCGAAAGTCCTTGCGTTAAACGGTATCGCAGCTTGGCATGAAGCCTTTCCCAAGAAGGCGCGAAAATGGAACTACTATTATCAAATTAGAAATTATCTTTTCTTAAACATCCTTAGATTCAAAAACTACGATCGAAGCGATTTCTTAAAATTCTCTCTTTATCGATTGCTAAAGAACGCATTCTCCTTGAACCGTCTTGCATTAGAGTATACCGGAAAAGCCTTATTCGACTTTCAGACCTGCGAACTACCAAAATCGGAAAATGCGGAGTTGCTCCAGAAATCCGTGCTTGCACTGCAACCTACTCGGAATTCCTTGATCACGCTGGTTTTTAAATGTCTGTTTTTAACGTTTCGAATCTGGAAAAATTTTCCGGAAATTTCCGCCAAAATCAGAAAGGATGCGGACCGTTATTACGAATTCCCTTTTTGGTCCGAATATCTGAATTTGAATGATGAGAAGAATTCCACGATCGAGTTAAACCGTTAAGCGAATTGTGGTTATTTCGCTTTATCGATAAATTCTTTCGCGACCGCCCTCGCCTCTTTAATCACGTGATGCATATCCATATATCGATAAGTGGCTAATCGACCTAAAAAAGTGACCTTAGTCTGCTGAGCAGCTTCCGCTTCGTATTTAGCGAATTTTTCCATATCTTCGTTTAATCTCTTAGGATAATATGGAATATCGTTAGGCGAAGTTTCCTTGCTGAATTCTTTGAACCAAACGGTTCGATCATGAATTTCCCAAGGAGCGAAATGTTTATGCTCGTGAATTCGAGTCCAAGGCACGTCAACATCGCAATAGTTTAATACTGCGTTGCCTTGGAAATCGCCTTCACCTTCATGGCGCTCGAAAGTCACCGTTCTATAACCCAATCGACCGTGACGAAAGGAGAAAAACTCGTCGATCGGCCCGGTATAAAAGACATGATCATAACCGATCAAATCCCGGTCCGGTAAGAACTTTCTTTCCAACTCCACGCGTATATTCGGATGGTTCAACATCTTGCGAACGATTTCGGTATAACCTTCTTCAGGAATTCCTTGGTAGGGATCCGCGTAATAATTGTCATCGTAATTAAATCGAACGGGTAACCGTTTCAGAATCGACGCGGGGAGCTCCCTAGGATCGCAGCCCCATTGTTTTCGAGTATAGCCGTAAAAGAAGGCCTTGTATATTTTCTCTCCTAGAAATTTCAAAGCCTGTTCCTCGAAATTCGCAGGCTCGTCGATATTCGTTGCGGCTTGAGACTTGAGGAATTTCTTCGCGTCCTCGGGCCCAAACTGAGTTCCGAAAAGTTGATTGATCGTATGGAGATTTATCGGCAACGAATAGACTGCACCTTGATGAACGCCTTTAACCCTATTGATGAAGGGCCTAAATCGAACGAAGGAGTTCACATATTCCCAGGTATCCAAATCATCCGTATGGAAAATATGAGGGCCGTATTCATGAAGCATTACGCCTGTCGATGGATCGCGATGAGTATTACAATTCCCTGCAATATGAGAACGTTGGTCCAGCACGGTTATCAGCGGTCCAGGAGCTAGACTTTCGGATAGTTCGTGAGCGACAACGGCGCCGGAAAAACCTGCACCTACGATAAGTATCTTACGAGAGTTTTCGTCACCTGAATGGTGCAAGTTTTTGTCTCCAAAAAGATTCGGAACTTAATCCGCTAAATTCTTTACTCCAAAGTAAAGATAAACGGCGATGATGAATAATAATTTCAAATATTATACGCAGGGCGGATAGCGCAAGGTTAAAAGTTTTCCCGATACTTCTGGTTCTTACGTAAACTTCCGGGCGTCTTTCGTCAAAATCGAAAAGCAAGGAACTTCCGGAAGAGTTGAATACGGCGCCGGCTACACCCCGCGAGCGATTCATGCGAGCGGAAAAAAAAGGGAAAGAAATTAAATTGAAGCTAATTAAAGAAAACGGCAGCAATACTACATTAAATATAATTTGCATTGACCCGTTTCGTTTCAGTAGCGGGCCTCCCGTCCTGATCGCCTCGTGAGCATATTTTCTCATCACCTCAAGGTGTTTTGCTTCCAAGTCCAACCCGTTCAACAAGGTCGGCCCCGTTAAAATATCTCGGACCCCGTCTATAGCCGCCTTTAGCGTCTCATACTGGAATGTGAATAGATAAGCAAAAAAACGAACCGCATAAACTTTGATTAATGCCCAAGGTCGGCCTTTATTGAAGGCAAAATGTATAATTCCGTAATTTCTATAATTATAATATTCCACCCACGGATTGACTTTCGCATAAAACGGCTCGTGCCAAACGGCTATTCCGGGATAAGAGAGGACCTCCAATCCGGATTCGGAACGAGTCAGCCCGAACGCTATGTCGTCGCCTCTAATAAAGAAAGGAGGATATAATTCGGTCGCTTGGCCGCTTCTCGTCCCGAATCCGGTGAAAAAAAAGCCCGAGTAATTCTTTGCATTCCCGATATCTTCTATCGCGTAAGATTCCAAATTTTTCGATAGGCTCAAATCGGTCCCCGCATAATAGGAAGTGATCCGGGAATCATTAATGTGGAATTTCGCGCCCGCCTCTACAACTTCCTTCGGCCTTTTTAAATCGAGCATTGCCCCTGATAGCAGCAATTTCTCCGGTTTTTCCGAGGAATCAAGTATTGAAATCAATCTAAAAAAAGATTCCGGATGGATCACCGCATCATCGTCGCAAAATGCGAAGTAATCGTAATTTCCAATATCCTTCGCTTCAAGAAACGCTCGAGCAAAACCGCCAGAGCCGCCGTAATTCGGATTATGAAAAAGATGACTCTCCAAACCTTTCGGCATTTGAGAAGCTAGAATAGTTCCGGCATTATCCGAAATAAAAACTGCAATTCTTTTAACAACGGCAGGATCCGCCAGCCAGGTATTTAGATTATTGAATAGAAATTCTTCGCGCTTGTACGTACAAATGCAAATCGCTAATTTCCCGGATCTAAGTGCCGGCGAAGCTTTTTTTAATTTTCCATCGGAAAATTTTAGGCGGCTTCCGGCTTTCAATATCGGATAGATAATCTCGGGAGACTCGGAATTTATCTCTAATTCGACTTTTACTAAAACCTGTCCGTCCGAATCGTTTATATCTTTTGAAAAGAAACTAAACCTCTTGCCGTTTCTAAAACGGAATTCGATTCCAAGATTACCCTCCCCCTCCAATAAACATTCGAAATAGTATTTCCCGCTGCCGTACATTCGAACCAAATGCCGTGGAAAAATCGCGTTAAAATAAGAAGCGAAGGAAAGCGACTCCTTTGCCGAAAGAATTATTGTCGAAGTATCATTTTTCGAGACGGAAGAAATGCCGGTTATGCCGGAAGAAGGCTCGAAAAAAAGAGATTCGGATCCTTTTAATATAGGAGTGACGAGCCTCTGAACCTCATGCATTAGAAAGGGATCCGATCATATTATTTATAGGCATCATAGAATTCCTCCATCAATATCCATCTTAACGGTTAAATCGTACCGCATCAAATTGGAAATCCGATACCCGGCTTCGCAAAGCATGCGTGAAATATTAGGATTAAAGAATAAACGTCTCGCCGGAAATCAAAGGGACTTCGACCCCGTTCCAGGTCTCGAGTATCCTGAACGATTCCAAGCGGACTTTCTCCCTTAATGAAAATATATGGAAAATCGGCACGCGTCCGGCATAGGAAGCCCACCCTGAAAAAGTACTAGGCGGTCCGATAATCAAGTCGCACTGCGACATGAAATATAAATCCTCAGCCATGTCCCCGTTTGACATTTGAGTATCTGCGGAAGGAATCGAATACCCTTGCCCTTTTTCATCGGAAAAAATAATAAATAGAATTTTACGAAATCCGGCTTCCTTCAAAGCCTCGCTTACTTCGATCATTTTCCGTTTAATATCGTCTATTTCAAAAAAGAATTTTCCATTCAACCATTCTTTGTAATCCTTTCTCCTATGATGTACGGCGATAATTCTGTCGAATTGACCTCGAAGAACCTTGATTCTATCAACAGCCGTATCAACCACTTCGTCCTTAAGGGCGAGAAACCTTAGTATTTCTTCCCTCATCATAGGACTAGTATCAAACTCGCCTACACGATAACGCCAACCTGTCATCAGTAAAATCTTAGATTTACGCGCCCTATGTAAGAAAAGCTCCGAATCGAGATAAAACGTCTTGCCGTGAAAATTCTTTACATCGGATTCCGAATCGGATGCGTCGGAATATTCAAAAAAATGCAAGTTCTCGGCGGTCGTAAGCGGAAACAAACGAATCTTCAATTGCAGTGCGGAAATTACTTTCAGGTAAAACGAATACCGCTTCCAGTTTTTCGATCCTAGAAGAGACCGATTTTCTAAATTGGCAGGGTAACTCGGTATAAAATCCCCTTTAAATTTCTTAAAGAAATGCGCATATTCTTGGAAAGAGGGACAGATAAAAACGCAATCGTATTTTTTGCAGAATTGGATAAAATGTAAAAAAAGGATTAATCGATTGCCAAGTTGCCCGTAAATTCCCGTATAAATTATTACGCGCTTTTTTAACCGAAGGCTCAGTAAAAGCAATCGAATGTATAAAAGAAGAATTGCGGGTGCATGAAACAGAACTCGCAAGAATAAAAGAATTTTTCCACGGTTTATAATTCTAGCTAATCGCAAATCATTTCTTCCAAATAATGCACTTGATCGGGAACCCCGTCGGCTTCAACGTACTTTACTAAACGCAACTTTTCGATAAACGCTTGCAGTTTCGGCAATCGTTTTCTCCCAAGAAAAATCCAGAATTCTAGAACTACCCAATCGTAAAATTCTGCTTCGCGTTGGACCGTCTCTCCACGCATCTTCCAGAGATTCGAGAAAGGAAGCGCCTGATTCAGGGTCGAAGTAAAAAGCGGCATCTCCTCCTACTTCGGGAAGGCTGCTGCGGTTTGCCAAGAGAGGCACGCAACCGTTGGCCATCGATTCAAGAACCGGTAATCCGAAGCCTTCGTATAACGAAGGAAAAATAAAAAGATGCGCGTTTCGATACAAATATCGAAGCCGGGCCTCATCCACATCCAGTTGAATGACTCTATCCTCCAGATCCGCTTCCTGAATTTTCTCCATCTCAATTCGATTAAACCGTCCACCTCCCGCGCAAACTAGAAAGCTACTCGGGTTCTCCTTAAAGAAAAGCGGAAGATACTCCAAAAGGAATTGAAAATTTTTATATGTCCCTCGCCCGCCTACGAATAAAATAAATTTCCCCTCCGGCAAGAAGACCGGTTCCGATTTTAAGAATTTTACGTTCTGATCGATCGACAATAGTATCGTTTCGACTTTATCCTCGGAGATTTTATACGTCTTTAGGAGATCTCTTTTAGTACATTCGGAAATACTGATGATCCTATCGGCCTTTTCGATTAATATCGGTTTATAATCGGTGGTTCGGTCGTCCTTAAAATCATCCGGATATTTTTCGTGAATTAAATCATAAACGGTTAGAACGAAGGGTTTATCCCTTAAGAAAGGTAAAAAGTAAGGAAAATAGTAAGTGGGATGAAATACGTCAAATTCGTTAGATATAAGTTTTGCTAGCGAGAAAGGGAGATTCGCATAACGAAGCAAACGTCGCTTGCCAGGGATTCCGAAGTCGTGCGGAAAAAATTGATTATAAAATTTCGGGTTCCATGTTTCGCGGACGTATTCATTGGAGCTGAATTCGAGGCTTAATTCGGCCTCTATCCCGAAAGAAGACTCTTGTCGAAATCCCCGTATCAAATTACTGAAATATCTAGAAATCCCACCGTGTTTTTGAAGGGAAAAAATCTGATGATCGAAAAGGACTTTCATCAACAAGAAACTCTCGAAACTAGATCATGATGATCTTTCATTATTCTCGACCTCATTCGCTTTGATATCCAAAAAAGATACAATCCTCTTAGTCGAGTTCGAGATAACAGTACCACCGATTTCGCAATCGATTTCTTAGAAAAAATGTGTAAAACTCCGTTCGAAAAATAATGCAGACTCAAATCATCGGCTATCTTCGATAGGGTCCGATTTTGGAAGAATATTATATGCTGCCCTCCTTCGAACGCGTAATAAAACCAATCTCTCGGATCAGGAACGGGCTCCCGGAAAATTTCTGTCGTAAAAACGAAGGTATCTGCCCTCGAAAGAGATTCGCGTACAAAATCCTTGGGATGAACCGTGTGCTCCAGTACTTCGAAAGCCGAAACTGCATCGAATTTTTCGCAACCGGAGTCCTCTATGCCGAAACCCTTAGCTAAAATATTCTCACAGTAAGGGTCGGACCAATAGTAATCAAATCCTCGATCGCGCATTAATCGAGTCATCATACCGTACCCGCCGGCGAGATCCAAAAATTTTCCCTTCGCTCCGAAGATATGGAATAAAACGCAAGAGAGCATCTCAGAAAAGAAAATGTTTCTAGCCACCAAGCCAGTATCTGCATCGATAATGGCCGAATTGTATGCCTCATCTAACCAATACGGTGCTTCCGTTTGAAGTGCTCCGCAATCCGGGCACAAAAAATAGGAAACTAGATGCTTTCGCATAACAACTTCCCTGAAAGCGAAAGTCGTTTTTTTTAAGCATAATCTACAATTCATAATTTTATAAATAACTATTCCTTACAGTACTATCGCTGTAGATTCTTCAGAAATCGTATAGCAAAGCGAAAAATCCGATTCGGCAACGCCTCAATAGAATAGTGCTTTTTTTCCAGCCAATTTATGGCGGTCCTATCCAGCTCGATGCTTGCCGGAAACGTTAAGGACTCAGATAAATTACCGACCTTCATATCGCTCCGATCATCGTCCGTGGAACGAGTATGAGTGGCATCTTCGCCGAACCCGATATTTTTGATCAGATTTACCGATGAATTTAATGCCATACCTTTGCGATAATTAATAGTGTATACCCATTGAAAATCCCAGGTATCGATTTTATTGGAATAAGTTTTTTCAAAAATATGGTTCCAAAATTCTCGCACTTTTCGAGGACTTCCATTCCAAGGAGAGAGACCTTCCTTTTTCCAAACGGTGTCGTCCCGCAAATAGCAGGACCAAGAATTACGCCAGGTAGCCCAACCCCATACGTGCGGATATCGGGAAAAATATGCATCCATGTTACAATCTGAGCTTACGGGAACGAAGTTCGTACCGGCAATATGCATGACTTTCTCTTCATTACGATATTTCTCTATGCCTTCTTCGCAAAACCGAAAAAAATCCAAAGTAGGAATGCAATCATCTTCTAGAATGATTCCTTCCACCTCATTTTCAAAAAACCAATCTATCGCGCCAGTAACAGCTCGTTTGCATCCTAAATTGCCCTCTCTATACAATCGTGCAACTTCGCATTTCCAAGTTATATTGCTCTCGACAATCTCGCGAGTTTCATGGCAGACTTTTTCCTCGCTCCTATCCTCACGGGGTCCATCGGCAGCTATGTATATTCTCTCGGGTTTGTACTCGCCTATCGCTTCGACCACCTTCCGCGCAGAATCGGGTCGATTAAAAATAAGAAGTAAAATAGGTACTTTCGACATTCTATTGAGGCCGACTTAAGGAAAAAAAATTTTTTATCAATGAACTTCTCCAGAATAGGAATGCCTCTATCTGCATTATGAAGGCAAAGCGAGACCGTTCATTTAAAACATTAAAAAAGGTACTAGCTAAAGCTTGCGATATTAACGTTGATACCGCAGCGCCTAAAATACCGTATTTAGGTATTAGCAAATAATTCAAAACTAAATTAGCTGAACAGCCCGCTAAACTTTGATATAACTGAAATCTTTGCAGGTTTTCTAGAATAAACCAACGACCGCTTGCGATGCCGAGAAATACGAAGACGCTAGTCCATATATGAATCGATAATATTGCACCTGCTTCCGAGTAAGAAAGCCCGTACAGAAATTTGATAAGTGGATCCGCAAGAAACGAAAGTAATATCGCTATCGCCAGCGATAAAAATAATAAAACGATATGTAGAGTTCTCAGCTGCTCGTAGTACGAGTCCGTATTTTGTTCCTTAGCCTTGATAATTGACGGATAGACTGAAGATACAATTATCAACGGAATGAAATACCAGACTTCACTGATCCGAACGGCCGATGTGTAGATTCCAACCGCCCTATCATCCAACATTTGGCCGATCATTATTTGATCCATCCGCATATAAATCAGGATGGCAATATTCGATAAAAGTAACTGCCAGCAATCCCTTAAAATTGACTTAGCCCTATACCACTTTCCGCTCCAGACAGAGAGCCTTCCATGATTCAATTTATAAAGTAAGAAATAACCGACAGTCGTAGCGATATTTTCTATAAAAAGAATTACGACTAAATAAAAGATTCCCAAATCATAGAGAATCGCAGTAATTTTTGCAGCTCCCGAAGCGAGAAAAATTATGTTTTCTACGAGCACTATATGTTTTGAATAAACTTGTGCTTCGAACCAATACTTAATCACCGACCAACATCTTACGACCAGCGAAAAACCTAAAATCCAGGTCATCAATTCGATTTGAGGGGAGTTTGGTCGGAGATAATAAATTACAAAAATAGATATAGCATAGCCGAATATACCCGCAATCAGTTGCAGGCCGAAGGAGGTTCCGATAATTTCTTCCCGATTTTTTTGATCGGCGAGTAAGTCCCTTACGATAATCGAATCCATCCCCAGATTAGCGATTGATCCGACAAGAGCAATGATAGCCAGTACAAAATTCAATGAGCCGTAACTTTCGGGTCCAAGATATCTGGCCATCCAAATCCCGATAACTAAAGCCCCCCCCATCCGGACAATTCTGTCGAAGAAAAGCCAACCGGAATTCGTCAAAATCCGACCAAACGCCGGATGAGACTTTAGAAATTCCCTATATGGCTTCAACATTCTGATAAGTCATATAATAAAAAGTTAAACCGATCGAGATTAAATCCGAAATCAAACGTTTCCTTTCACAAAGCCGAAGTGTTTTAAGTTGACCTTGAATATTAAAAAAATGAATAGTATCGCTAAAAGAATCGGACCATTAAGGACGGGCTGAAAAATTCCGTAAATACCGATAAAAAATAGAGACATCAAAATTGAAACTCCATACGTGTTTTTCCTTTCTATTGAAATCGAAGTTTTCGAAACGAAAAATCCAAACAGAATTCCCATCAAACCGATGAAAAAAGGACCTCCATCTCTATACAGACTAAACATTAAGGAACCGAATGCATTATATTTGATTGCGTTTCCATTTGCTCCCTGACCGATCGTTTTGTATTCGTGCAAGTAACTACCGATAACGTCCGCTTGAGGTTCGATTCGAATTCCAAAAAATTTCGATATAAAGGCGATCGGTCGCTCCAGACCTGCGAAAGAGGATCTGCCATAAGTAGTTTGATGAACGATCGATAAGGGATTTTGCAGTTCCACGTCGAACATAGAAAACGACATCGTATGATAATCGATTACAAACAATTTTAAAAGTCGTTCATAGGCGAGACTCGCCTTGTTTTCTCGTAGATAGCCGACCAAAAAAACCGGTAGGAGAATCAATAATAGGACGATTATTGTTCGCCAGGAAAATCCCGATAACGTGTTTTTCCAATCATGGGTAAGCTTAATCGAAATGACGATTATCCCGATCATAACTATATAATGGAATCCGAATCGACCAAACATCATAAAAGCATCTAAACCGACCAAAATACAGGCCAATGTAAAGATTTTTCCGTTCCCTTTAGTTAAATAGAATGCTACTCCGATAAACAGGGATGCCAACAACATCGGACTAATCAATAACCCATATAGAAAGTTAATCTTAGTACTGCCGAATAAAACGGATTGGCCGGTCCGTAAACCGAATACGTCCGCGCGATAATCGACCGGCGCGACTGAAGTACATAATAAATATACCGCTTTAAAGGAGAAAAATAGCACGATCGGGAACAGTATAAAATACATGATTCGCAGAATGAATCGTTCCTTCGATGCCGCCGATTCTTCGTCAATACTGGAGATCACAAGGATCGATTGATTGCCCGAGACTCTCAAGGAAAAAATATGTAGTCCCACGCCCAGAGTAACGGAAGAGAGCATCAAAATATACAATAAGTATGTTTCACTGGTCGGGCGAAAAAGGCCTGTAAGCGATAAAGATGAGATAAACATCCAAAAAAACCACCAAGCAAGGATGAATGCCAATACTACTCCGGCCTTCCTTAAAAGGATCAGAGAGATCGATATATTTAATACACCCGCGATTAGAATTATTTCCGACATATATTTACTCATCTTTCCTTTTTAACATTCATGAATATCTTTAACGCGAAAGAGATTGCAGATTATCTAGAACCGAAACCGGAAAAAATCGTTTTTAAAGTTTTAAAAAAAATTAAAATATCCAGCCAAAGCGAAAATCTTTTAATATAAAAGAAATCGTATTCGAGTTTCACTTTCATCCCGTCCACTTCCGCAGCATAACCTTGTTCCACTTGTGCCCAGCCGGAAATTCCAGGTCTAACGACATGTCGGTAAGCAAAAAAGGGAACATCCCTTTCATACCATTCGGATAATTCCATAGATTCCGGTCTGGGTCCTATAAAACTCATATCACCGATCAACACGTTAAATAATTGTGGGATCTCATCAATTCTATAGCGTCTCAGGATTCGTCCGACCTTAGTGATTCTGGGATCGTTTGTGCCTTCGGTAAAACCCTTTCCCTTAATCTCCATATGCATGGTCCTAAACTTAAAAACAGTAAAGGGCTTTCCCCGAAATCCCATTCTTTTCTGACTAAAAATCGGAGATCCTTTTGTTTCCCATCGGATTAAGATAGCTGTGATTAACATAATCGGAAGAAAAATAGGCAGCAAAAGTAAGGCCGCTATAAAATCGATCAGCCTCTTTAACCTTTCATATACGATGGAGGGTAGTAAGGTTCCCAACTCATTTTCGGATAAATGATTGATCTTAACTCTTCCGCTTAAGGATTCTATAATCTGTTTAGTATGATACACGGGAATTCTAGACAGCGTACATCTAGCTATAAATTTTTCCCATTCAGGCGTTAAGTTTTCCGATCGAAGATCCGCCACTACTCCGTCGAATCTCTCCTTTCCTAAATCGGGAACCTGCAAAAAAAAGAATTCCGTGCCATGAACGGCTTCGAGTTCCGAAGCTTCGCCAAACGGGATAATAGCGAGCCGTTGCGTCCTATATCTATGCCCTAAAAAATAACCCACGTAACACCAAAGCAGAGTTACCGCAGCACCGGAAATTATTCCCTGAACACTATATTCGATGCGATTTAACAAATAAATAGCGATCATCAAGCTAAATACGATCGTCGTCGTCGGAAGAACGTATGCCGCCGATTGTGCTCCAGGATATCGAACCAATTTTCTTAACGAACTAGCGACAAGACAGAAAGAAATTAATACTCCGAATAAAGTATTCAAACTATTCGAGTCGATTCGGTTCCAAAAATCCAATCCCCAACGCGGAATTACCGTACCGAAGATGATTAATATTATACCTGTTATCAACTGAAAGATGGTGCTCAACAAGATCTGCTCGTGAAGCCTGGAATGACGCCTAGTATACATATTTTAATATATTATTAAATATTTATATTCAAATATTCTTCTTTGGATATGAACTTAGGATCGTATCCGCAGCGGAACGAGTCGAAAATCTTCGTTCCAGTAGATTTTTTGAATTTTTACCGAATTCTTTACGTTTTTCGTCGTCAAGACAAGTAACTGCATTTTCATAGAATAAATCATCGTCACCAGAAATCGACACCAAGCCAGCCTGAGCATCTTGAATAATGCCCTGAAGGTCGTTCCCCGAATTTACGGAACCCAATATAGGCTTTCCTTCGACCATATAGCCGAGAATCTTTCCGGGAAAATTATGAGTCTGATGTAAAGAACTTAAAGTAAATAGTCCGACATCGAATTCAGATAACATTTTCCGATATTCGTCCTGAGATACAGGATCGAGAAGAGAAATATTTCGGATATTTTCCGCTTCAATCGATTCTTTAATAAACGCAACCTCGTCTCCTGCACCGACTAACACAAAATATGCTTTGGAATGAACCTGCATCCTCTTTGCCAAACTTACTATATTTGTCATTCCTTGAGCTTTACCAAGATTTCCACCATAAAAATAGACTACCTTATTTTCCAAATTTAACGATTTTCTATAAATGTCGCTTTTGCCCTTAAACTGCAAATCACTCCCCCAATTATATAGAACCTGAATATTGGGAAACCTGGATTGATTACTAAGAAACCATTTTAAATTCGCGGGGGACTGAATCCCGATCTGATCCGCCATGCTGTAGTTTATTTTTTCGAAATACCGAAAAAAATGCGCAATCATGGAATTTTTTCCGATTATGCCATTGTCTATTACCCATTGCGGAAATAAATCGCGCAAGATAAGATAGGAAGGAGCGCCCCACAGTTTTTTTAATCTACCGATTAAACATGACCAAAAAATGGAGGGCGAATAATAAACAATATAGTCGTGCTTGTTCCGCATAAAATATTCTTTTAGGAAAACCCAAGCCCGCCACGGTAGCAGAATTTCGTTTATCAATCGTTTAAATTTCGATACGTTTTTTATTTGCCCTGAGTAGAATTTCAGTACCGTTATGTTGCCTAATTTCGTTAGAGAATATCGCTCTCCAATTCCTATACCAGGTGTAATAACGGTAACTTCGTGATTTCTAGAATCGAACTCTATTGCGAGTTCATGCATCATCTTGGCGGCGACCTTAATACTTTCCGGAAGATAGTCGTCTACTATCATACATATTTTCATGTTCTATCTTTAATTTTTTCTCCAAACAGTGCGATTAACGTAGTGTGTATAACTTTGCACTAGCTTAGCTATTTTCTGGGAAACTAAACCTCCTTTATAATCTTCTACAATAGTATTATTTTGCATCGCATGTTGGCTAGTTACAATTTTTATAGATGATAGAATGCTTTCCTTTCGCAGTCCGCTCATGACCAAAGTTCCCACATCCATTCCTTCCGGCCGCTCGTGAGCGTTTCTTATAGTAACTGCAGGAAGATTCAATAAAGAAGCCTCCTCGGTTATCGTACCACTATCGGAAAGGATACAGTAGGAGGAAATTTGAAGTTTAATATAATCGAGAAAGCCGAACGGTTTCAGAAAGACAATCAGTGGGTGCAACTTAAGCCCTTGAATATTTTCTAATTTTTTTCGCGTGCGTGGATGCGTAGAAACGACGACCGGATAGCCATATTCGTCGCTTATGGCATTCAATGACTCTAGCAAATTTTCCAGATTTTCGCGAGAGTCTACATTCTCCTCACGATGAGCGCTAACAATAAAGTACTTCCCCTTCTTCAATTCAAGCCGTTCGACCGCATCGGAAATTTGAATCTTCGGCATATAATAATTGAGAACTTCGTCCATATGGGAACCGGTCTTTATGACCGTTTCCGGGCTGATTCCTTCCGATAGCAAATAACGTCTTGCGTGCTCCGTTAGAACTAAATTTATATCACTCAAATGATCGACAACTTTTCGGTTGAGTTCCTCGGGAACTCTCTGATCGAAACATCGGTTCCCGGCTTCCATGTGGAAGATAGGAATCTTTCTTCTTTTCGCGGAAATTACGGATAAACAAGTATTCGTATCGCCGTACAACAATAAAGCGTCCGGTTTTTCTATTTCGAAAACTTCATCAGATTTAGTTAATATTTGCGCAATCGTAACGGCGACCGAATCCCCCGCGACATTTAAAAAATAATCCGGCTTTCTAATTTCAAGATCCTCAAAGAACACTTGATTCAATTCATAATCGTAGTTTTGACCTGAGTGAACCAATATATGCTTAAAATTTCGATCCAATTCAGCAATAACCCGGCTCATTTTTATTAATTCCGGACGCGTACCGACGATCGTCATGACCTTAAGCATTAAGGTTCTCCAGAATGAAATCCAACTTTAACAAAAGCTCCTTTATTTCGGATACGTCGAGACGTTTCGTGTTATGAGAAGTATAATCGTCCAATTGAGAAACCTTCTGTTCACCCTCCACAAAATATTTGTTATAATTCAGATCCCGATTATCGGCCGGAATTCTATAATAGCGTCCCATATCCTCGGCTTTTGCCATCTCTTCCCTAGACACAAGGGACTCATAGAGCTTTTCACCATGCCGAGTTCCTATAACTTTGATAGAATTATTTTTTTTGAATATTCCTAAAATAGCTTTCGCTAAATCCTCTACTGTAGACGCTGGAGCCTTCTGGATGAAAATATCTCCTTGCTTTGCGTTATCGAATGCATGCAGAACCAAATCGACCGAATCCTCGAGAGACATTAAAAACCGAGTCATACTGGGATCCGTCACGGTAAGAGATTCGTTTTTTTTAAGCTGATCCACGAATAATGGAATCACCGAGCCGCGGGAGGCCATTACGTTTCCGTAACGGGTTGCACAAAGAATCGTACCGCCCTCTTGAACCGTTCTAGACTTAGCAATTAATAACTTTTCCGCCATCGCTTTAGAAATTCCCATCGCGTTGATGGGATAAACCGCCTTATCCGTACTCAGTACGACGACTCTTTTTACTTTATTTGCGATCGCAGCATTCAAAACGTTTTCGGTACCTATCACATTTGTCTTAATCGCTTCCATAGGATAGAATTCGCATGAGGGCACTTGCTTTAAGGCTGCAGCGTGAAAAATATAATCAACACCGATAGTAGCTTGAAAAATACTATCATAGTCCCGAACGTCACCGATATAAAACTTAACTTTTTCATTAGATAATGAAATTCGCATATCTTCTTGTTTTTTTTCATCTCGACTAAAAACGCGAATTTCCCGAACGTTTGTATTTAAAAATCTTTTTAAAACTGTGTTTCCAAACGAACCAGTTCCACCGGTAATCATCAATACTTTGTCATCAAACACGATCTAAATCCAAATATTTTTCGTTATAAGCTCTCATTCTCTGAACTAATATATCCCAACTTGCAGGCAGGAACGAAGTTACGTTTCTAAACCTGCTGGAATCCAATGAACGATCTACTACTACTACATCGTTCGCAACTATCTCGATAGTCTTATTGTACGTTTTTTTAATTAAGTTTAACAATTCAAATTTAGAAATCGGCTCTGCAGAAAGATGATATAGTCCATGCAACTGAAGGTTCGGAATAATTTTAGTCTTAATTACTTCTGCAATCTCGGAAGCTGGCAACCCTGAAAAAATAGCCTTAGTAAACCCGTTAACCGTACCTGACTGCGATAAGAACCAATTTACAAGAGAATAATTTGAATTCAATTCGTGGCCGATGATCGATGTTCTCAAAGTCAAAACATGCCGCTCGCTAACAACTTCACCAATCTCCTTAGATTTACCGTAGAGATCTTCAGCATCAGGAATGTCAGACTCATTATACATCCCTTTTCGTCCCGCAAAAACACAATCGGTACTAATTAAAATTAATCTGGTTCCGTTTAATTTGCATATATTAGAAAGTCTATGAGGCAACAACGAATTAATCGGCAGAACTGAAAGAGTATCCTTTGCAAGTCCATGCTGTTTGATAATTCCGATGCAGTTAATAACGATATCGGGTTTTATTTGGTAGAATACCTTAATAAGATCATCGCTATTTAAAACATCAATATTAGATAAAATACACTTCTTTTCTAAGGAGGAAAAAAATCTAAGATTCTCGAAACTTCTGTTGGTCCCAAAAACGGCCCAATTTGAATTTTCCGAAAGAACTCGAAATATGGCACTCCCGAGCATTCCGGAAACACCTAACACTAATATCTTTACGGGAGAATCCATCATCATTCGTTTATAATTTATTTCGATAAACGTCTTTTTTCCCGAAACCGCTCGGCTTTACCCGACGGATAAAATTTCGAATCCGATTATCTACCTTTGCATAAATTCTTCTAAACGGCTGCTCCGGTCTTGCATTAAAACTAGTAACGTTAAAATAATCCCGACCGATAGGAGATAATTCGGAAAAAAAATAATTCGAAACACAGACTCGATTCTCGTCGACCGTAACCGGGCTAACGGAATGCCAAGACCAGGGATTCGTTTCCATTAAAACCAGGCGATTAAAATCGCTTATAATCGTGACTTTCTTTCGCACTTGCCTATCCCAAAGTTCGAGATTTCCCCCTTTTTCCAATGACCAATCCGGATTCACATAATAAAGTAGATTAAGAGTTCTATATAGAGAGCGACTCATCTCATGCGAATTATCGATATGCGGATTAAGAAAATTTCCCCTCTCCATAAGACTCAAACCGCCGGCGTATAATGTAGGATCCGGTTTTTGTTGCTTGATACCTGTTATTTCTTCCACGACGCGAATGACAGAGTCATGCTGGATAGCAAAAGTTATTTCCTTTAACAGGGGAGAAAATCGCTCAAAACTCTTGGATGTAAATTTCCTTTCACGGAAACTATTCATCAATCGCATCTCTTCTCTTTTCGGAAAAACCGAATGAATTTCCTCAGCTATCTTCCTAGGCAAGAGGTCATCGATATAACAATAGCGGACTCCAACTTCCTTAATAGAGGATTTAAACATCTCCCCAAGCTCATCTTTTTTTTCTTTTAATCTTAAGCTTATAATTTCAACAAGTTCTTTCTCTTTCATATCAACCTTCGTTTTGATACGTATTCACTTCCGCTTTAAAAAAATCGAAAGTAAGTTTTGCATTTCTATTCCAGGAATATTCATGCGCTTTTCTAAAGGCATCTTTCGAAAATTTCTCCCGTATTTCTTTTGAATCTATCATCTTTTTTAACTTTTCCGAAATGTCGTCTACGTCGAGCGGGTTGCAATATAAACCGGCATCGCCCATTACTTCCGGCATGGGGCCGAACTCAGAAGAAACGATCGGCAAGGAGGCTGCCATCGCTTCGATTAAAATATTCGGTAAATTTTCGCAAGTGGATGCGAAAACGAAAAGATCCGAATTTTTATAATATTCAGAAATAGTATCGTAAGGAACATCAGTGTGTAAAAAAACAAACTCAGATCTAGGATCGAATTTTTGAATTGATGCAAAAAGCTTTTTCTTTGCATTTTTCTCGGTTAGACCTCCTACTAAATCAAGCCTGAGAGAATATCCCTGTTTTCTCAAATTAGAGACCGCTTCAATTACATTCCATTGATGTTTGTATTCTCCGATAAAGGAAACATAGAGCAATTTTATCGGAGTCTTTTCGTTTTTTAAAAATAATTGTTGTTCTTTAGGTGGGGAGAAGAAGCGCTCGTGAATTCCGTGACTCACTATGATATTCTTTTTATTCTGTATCGAAAGTTTTGTAAGAATCGTATCTTTCGCATAATTAGTGAGAAAGATAATTCCTTGAGATTTACGAAACGTTAATCCTTGAAAAAAATAAAGTAACATCAATCGCAAAGCTTGAAAAGAAAATCCGTAACGCATGAGCTCCTTCCATTCAAAAGGAAGAAGATTTTGGCTCATCGTAACGAATGGGCGAAAATCACCGGAAAACGAGCTCCCAGGAATGAATAAAATAGAGCATCCCTTTTTGCGCGCGATGTCGGATAGTTCGTATTTTTGCCAATACCATCTCTTCAATCGCCCTCGATCCACGTTCGGAACGATAACTTTTTCGAGCCAGGTCATATTCGGAATCTGATCCAGCGTTTTCTGGCTAGCCCATATGAACACTTTCCGAAAAGATGATTCCTCCGGTTTTGCGTTGGCTAGTAATTCCTTTATATGAGTCACTCCTCCTCCGCTTTTAATATTCGATGCGTCGATGCCGAGAATCATAAAATTTTAATATCCAATAAATTCGCCCGCCAACTCGTATCTTTGACCATTAATACCAAGTTTGAATTCGGCGATTCCTGGGGTGTTTTCCTCGTCAATTCCACCCAAATCTAACCAACTGAATCCACGATTTTTCAGTTCTATCATAGCGTTCCAGAGTAAAAATTGATTAGCCTTCAATTTTCTACCAATCTCGCCGTTCCATCCGATCAAATACATTGCAGTACGATTCGATAAGGAAAGGCAAATACAGGCCACTCTATTAGAATCATATTTTGCTATCAACACCAAGGGCATCTCACATTCCGGCAACGTCTCTCTCATTTTTTTTAACAGTGAAATAGGGATACCTGAAAAATTTTTCGTACTCATAAGTTCAAAATAACGATCTACCATCCAGTCGAATTTTTCATCGTCTGAACCTATTTCTAAAGTAAGCCCGGTCTTCTCGGCCGAACTTAGCATGTTTCTCCATTTACTATCCAGCTTTTGACGTAATACATTAACATCTAGCGATAAGTCAATGTACGAGGACGACCAGGGAAATGAATCCATGGATTGGAACCCGAGTTGATTTAAAAGAAGAATATTTTCCCCGTTTGAATCTAACTCCGGATTTAGAAAAAGAACGTTCCCTTTCGAGATAGATCCGAATCGATGACGAAGAAAATATAAGACCGACTGTCTCTCATTTGAGGTTGTTTCCTTGAAAAAAAGAGGGCCTCTGTTTATTCTATGAATCTTAAACAACCTGAAAAAAGTCTTAGTTAAGATCTGTAAAACACCAATTTTTTTTTCACCTATCTTAATCAGAAATCGAGTAACTTTCCAACCTTCGCACTTGACTTTTGCCTCTCCATATGCCCAAGATTGGAGCAAGATCGAATGTTCCGCTTCTCCAAGAAGAGTATTCCAAGTTTTATCGTTTATCCGTTCGAAGAGCGGATCACTTCGCTTTTCTATTCTAATATTTGAATATGCTTTACAAATCCGATTCTCAGGAAGAGACTGATGAACCGCCAAATATAATCGAGTGTTCCTAAAATACAAAGCTTCTTGATGAATATGGTAATTTTGTAATACTTCAGGCGGCAAATCCGGCCAAGAGGATACAGGGCGTCCTCCTTTAAACCATTCTACAAAAATTCGGGCTGCCTCTTCTTTAGTTTCTAGTTTATATTCCGCCAAATATGGAGTCCAAGTATCGATAGACTTAACAATTGTCTCTTTGCATAACGTATTCCAGATCTTTTGAAGCCTTATTCTCTTTCTTGAGATATTTCCCAAGCGAGAAATAGCGATAGTTAACAATTTCTTAGAAAGATTCGACATGACCGGAGAAGCAATCGAAGCGATCTCGGCATCCTCGAAGAAATTCGGAATTTTCCTCGAGTATCTTCTCAGACCTATCTTTTGTAATATACGCTTAAATAGCCATTTCCAGGAAAGACTTCTTGTATCGGATTTATCTTGGAAAAATTTGAGACAAAGCTGGGGGAAGATTTGAGCTTCACCTTGATTAAATGACAATTTAGAAGGCCCATTCTCACGAATCAGCAAGAGACCTCCGTCGGGAATCGCCAAATGTTTATGAGGGCTATATAAAATAAAATCTCCGCGCTCTCCGACTCCTTTTATAGGCCTTAGCACATGCGCAGCGTCTTCCACTAATAAAGCGTTCCTCGTGGTGCAAAATTCGGAAGCTAGAACGACATCATGCGGTTTTCCGAAATAATGAACAATAACGAATATATCTAAATCATATTCTTTTACTAACTCTCGGCACGCTCGGTAGTCCGGCTCGCGAATTTCAGTGATCGGGTAAAATACTAATCTAGCACCTGTTAAACGTAACTGTTGGAGAGACGAGTTACAGAAAAAATCGGGCAACCAAACAACTATATCATCCTTCTTCCGAATATGTTTCGCCCATAGTGCGATCGATGCTAACGACCAAGCCGATCTTGAAAACCAGATCGATCGATCATTGCTTCTTGCCCAAGAGCTACCCAAATCGACGTCGGATCGGCGTGCAGTAATTACGGCCTTAGCTAAATCCCTCCAATCCGGCAAAGGAGCGAGAGTAAATTTCATTGGTTTACCCAACTTTCATATATTCGGAGACTCTTTCTGTAAAGAATGTCCGCTCCACCTTCCAATAATGCACCGACGAGAGAAAAGGAATCTTCCGGAGAAACGGCATCTCTGCGTATGGCCCAAGGATGAGCGCCAATATTATTTCCACGCAATCCAGTATAGATATACGGATACGTTGTTTTAGCGATCTTTAATGCAGATTCGCTAAAACTATCTAAATCTCCGAATGTATAAGCAAAATGTTTGATCGTAATATTTAGCTTATCTTGCAAAATTTCCTTAGATGTGACGATCTCATTATACAAAGATCTCTCGTCCGATATTTTGGAAAGTCTTGCGTGGTTTCTTGTATGAGAACCGATTGTGTGTCCGGTTTCGATTAAATACCTTAGATCATCCCAATTCATCGGTCCCCAGGAGTCGGGTATTTGTTCGAGACTTCGATCAGGATATATATTTTTAGCAATAAATTCTTTCCGATATTTCGAGCCCTGAACATCAACAAAATCCGACACGATGAAGAACAAAGCTTTGATACCGAGCGGATTTAGGATTTGCTCCGCAACATTACGATTAGATATAAAACCGTCGTCAAAAGTCAGTAATAGGTTTTTTCCCTGAATCGAAATTTTTCCCGAAACCATTTCGGAAAAAACTTCAGGAGAAATAAAGCGAAACGTTTTAGATAGTTCCTTAATTTGGAATCGCGCCTTTTCCAATTCCTCCGATGCGATATCGTGATAGAGCAAAACTCGCAATTCGGATCTCGACTTGAGCTTGATAAATTTAGCAATCGAATTAGCTGATTTTAAAGGAAGATAAGATGCCGCAAGTATTTGATGGAGGAAAGACATAAATTTCAAATGCTATAATATGATTCGAGAATGGAGAATTATAACGAATCGTCAGCTCGCTTTTCCCAAAAGCTTGAAAACGAATTTCAATAAGCGAGAGGGAAAAAAAGTTAGTAATAATATAATTTTGCCTTTAAAAACAGAATTATCTTCCATAATTTTCTTCCTGGCCTTTCTCGCCTCGCCAATTAGAAGCAGATGGATAGCTTCCTCGCGTGCCAATCCGGAATTCAATATTCTAATCTCCTCCTTATATTTAACGGAAAACTCGGGATCTTTTTCTTCATAAGCCTCAAGCATTAATTTTGTTTCCTTCCAAAAGAGTTCCGTCTTTTGCCAGGTCCAACTTCCGGAATGAATTCTCCATTTCGCCAAAACTTCGTTTACCGTAGCCAATTTTCCGGTCATGGCGATCCTTCGAAAAAGATCGGCTTCTTCTATCATATTGAATCGCTCGTCGAACCAGTAACTTAAACGATCTAAAGCTGATCGCCTTATAACGATCGTTTCCATCGAGAGAAAATAGTTTGATAATAATTTGGAAAAACAATGCCCAGTGTAAAATCTAGTTTTTGAGAAAAGCCTTTTCTCATAACCGCTATCGTTAAAAAAGAGCGAATCGCAAAATACTAAATCCACTTCCGAGTCCTGAAAAAGTGGGACTTGCTTTTCTAGTTTTAAGGGCATCCACAAGTCGTCACAATCCAAAAACGCAATGAGCTCGCCGCTTGCCTTTTCGATCGCCTTATTTCTAGCTGCTCCGAGCGGAATTGTCTCAGATCCACGATAATATTTTATTTTAAAATCGTAACTTTTGGCAATCTCAGCACTATCGTCAGTGGACGCATTATCCCAAAAAATAATTTCGAAATTCTTATACGATTGCGAGTAAACAGAATCAATCGCTTGACGAAGATAAGTTGCGCTATTATAGCAATTCATGATGACACTAATCAAAGGAGTCGACTTATCATCATTTTCCCGGAGCACTTGCCACCTCGTTTAATAAAGTTTTGCAAACGTATTCAACATCATCCTCTCTCAAATCAGGATGCATAGGTAAAGTCAATAGCTCGGAAAAGACTTTTTCCGTTATCGGAAGTTTGGAAGATTGATTCGATTTAAATAAGGACAGAACATGATTCGGCTGATAGTGAATTCCGGTTTGAATCCCTGCTTCTAACATTTTTTCTTGTAGATTCTTTCGATCATACGATTTTAAAATGCGCACTACGTAAATATGAGGAACGACGGTATTATAATCTCTATTTAAAGGTTTTATAATATCCTTAAAGTTTTCAAATTTAGAATCGTATAGCTTGGCCAGCGTTTGTCTTTTTCCCGAGAGTTCTGGAAACCTTTTTAACTGCTCAATTCCGATAGCGGCCATAATATTACTCATATGGTATCGCCACCCTGGAGCGGTAACGTCAAACTCCCAACTTCTTTGTCCGGAATATCTCTTTTCCGTGTCGCGCTCCACTCCAAGAAGACGTGCATCCCTAATTCTCTCAAGAATCCTGGAATCGGTTGCCACAATGCAACCACCTTCTCCACTAGTTATGTTCTTAATTCCGTCGAAACTAAAGCAAGCTATATCTCCGAAGGAACCTATCAATTTTTCATTATATGTAGTACCAAATGCATGAGCCGCATCTTCGATTACTCTAAGATTGTATTTGCGAGCCAGCTCATAAATGGAATCTAAGTCACCTACTCCGCCCGAATAATGAACCGGCATAATCGCTTTTGTTTTTTTTGTGATCCTTTTTTCGGCGTCTCTCCAATCCATAATGCATTGTTCTTCATCTATTTCGCATGCAATCGGCCTCGCTCCTGTTGCTAAAATAGCCTGAAAAGAGGCGACGTAAGTAAGGGAGGGGACAAGTATCTCGTCCCCTATGCCTAACCCGCAAGATTGCACCGCTAATTGAAGCGCGGCAGTACCATTGACAACGCAAAGCGCTGGACGATTGAAATATTTCATCAAGAGCATTTCAAACTCTTGAACATCCTTACCCATTCCGAGATATTCACGATCCAGCACGCCGAGAACAGCCTGCTTTTCCGCCGGACCGAGACAAGATTTCGAAAGTCGAATGAGTTTAGCAGGAGTTCGTAATGACATATAAGGAAGATTTAATTATGATTCGTGATATTCATTAGAAAATTCCAATTAATACCAGCGATAAGGAATTCTGGGATCGTCCATAGGGATACTTACGCTTTCGGATGGGTCATGAATTTGATTCGCACAATTAATCAAATACGCAGGATTCGCACTGATGCAAGTAAACCCGTACCATATTCCCGGTGAAATATGAATTCTGTAATATGCGTCCGGTCGACCTATTTCTACGATCTGTAGTTCTTTATAACTCGCAGATTCCGGACGATCGTCATAGGTCACTAGCTTAATTCTACCAGTCGGGAGGGCAAGATTTTGTATTTGCTTATCGTGCTTTTTCCAAGCCTTAATAGCTCCTGGAAAAATTTCGGAAACATAACATTCTCCGAATCTAGAATAATCCGAGGAATCCTCCCTTAGGACATGTAATACTGCCCCACGCGGATCTAAAATTTGGGGAATTTCAGTAAAAACTAATCCGTCGATTTTACTACGCACCAAGCTCTTCCTCGTTCTTTGGCGATACTTTCATATTCTTTGATTTGGTTTATAGTTAAGTCGTAGATATTTTGATTTTTTTTATAGTAAGAGCTGTACCAATCTCCTATTAAACGAATTGTTTCTTCGTAAAATAAAGTACATTCCCATTTAAGAAAGAATAAGGCTTTATCACAGTTTAGCTTTAAAAGTCCGGCTTCGTGAAACGGAATATTGTCAGTGATTTTATAAGCTTCTTTAGCATCTTCAAAACCCCAGTACCTACTTAGATCTGCTAACAGCTCCACTACTGTACGATTCTGTTCCGATCGAGGTCCAAAATTAAACGCTTCTCCATGGATCTTTACGTCCTTTGCAAGCCGCTCTCCGAGAGTAAGATAGCCGCTAAGAGGCTCTAAGACATGCTGCCAAGGACGAGTGGCTTTAGGACTCCGAATTTCGACCGGTTTTCCTACGGCCCAAGATTTCATGCAATCTACTACGATTCTGTCGGAAGCCCAGTCTCCTCCTCCGATTACATTTCCCGCTCGACCGACTACGAGACGTACCGAATGATTTTGCTTAAAAAAAGAATGAAAGTAGGATTTAATCACTAATTCTGCAGCGCCTTTAGAGCCGCTGTAGACGTCCTTACCACCTAGCACATCCGTTTCTTTATAGCCCCACACCCATTCTGCGTTATCGTAGCATTTATCGCTAGTTATAAGTACGACATTGCAAGGAAGATCGTAATTTCGAAGAACCTCCAAAAGATTCATTGTTCCGATAACGTTGGTGGTTATAGTTTCCGCTGGATCCGTATAGGATAAGGAAACAATTGCTTGGGCTGCTAAATGAAAAATAAAGTCCGGTTTTTCGTCGGAAATAATATTCCGGAGAGAATCTAAATTTCGAACATCTGTAAGAACATGTTTGATTTTATTTTCTAATCCAAGTACCTCGAACATAGAAGGATGAGTCGGAATATCTTTTGAAACACCAACGACCCTCGCACCTAATTTCAGCAACCAGGCGGTCAACCACGTTCCCTTAAAGCCAGTATGGCCGGTTATTAAAACTTTTTTATCTTCATAAATATTAGAAAACATTTATGCGAAACCTATAGCCAAGCGGCTGTTCCGGATTGAAATAATTGCTGTAAAGTATCCCGATCACGAATCGTATCCATACATTGCCAATAACCCGAATGTTCGAAGGCCATAAGTTGATTATCTTTTGCCAAGTTTTCTAATGGGGATTGCTCCAGCACAGTCGTATCATCTTTTAAATAATCGAAAATTCTATTCTCAAAAACAAAGAAGCCCCCGTTAATCCATCCTTCACCGGTTTGAGGTTTTTCCTTGAATTCTTTAACCGCACCGGCCTCGATTCCCATTCCGCCGAATCGCGCCGGAGGGCGAACGGCAGTAACCGTAGCGATCTTACCGTGCGATTTATGATACTGAATCAAGGAGGAAATATCCAAATTAGAGACCCCATCCCCGTAGGTAAGCATAAACGTACCTTGATTATATAATAAATCCTTTAATCGAAGTAGTCGGCCACCCGTAAGAGTATTCGCGCCTGTATCGATTAAAGATACGGTCCAGTCTTCCGCGGTCGGATTAGAGTATTGGACACTCCCGCTACGCAAATGAACCGTGAGATCGCTCATTCGAGCATGATAATTCAAAAAATAATCCTTAATAACTTCACCCTTATAACCTAAGGCGAGCACGAAGTCAGTCATCCCGAATTTTTCATAGATCTTCATTACATGCCATAAAATCGGCCTTCCGCCGATCTCCACCATAGGTTTCGGCTTTACCGTCGTTTCTTCACTTAAACGGGTTCCGAGCCCGCCACAGAGGATAACTGTCTTCATTTAATACCGCTCGTTAAAATTTCGATATAAGAAAGGATATTCCGAATTTCGGAAAGAAACTCTCATGCTTTTTCCAAAATGTATCTAAGATCCAAAATTAAATTAGTTATGAAATAATTACCGATCAAACCGATCACTTTTTTCTTGTGTTTTCCAGTGACGAGAATTTCGGAAACACCCGGTAAGGAAAAATAAGGACTGAATGGAGCCAAAACGAACGTTTCTTTCATTATGCGAAATCGTGCCTTTGTATAGTAAGGCCTTTCTTGACAATAGGTAGAATCTGGATTCAAAAATTGAAATGTTAGTTCATGAAAGCCGCGTTTATGCGTAGGGTCGGCTGCCGCGCACCAGCTATTATAGTACGGAACGCTAATTGATAATTTACCTTTCGGAGATAATATTCTCCATAGCTCTTCCATAGAAGGAAGAAATTGGTCAAGATGTTCTAACACGTCATACGCTTTGATTTCATCGACACTTTCATTTTTCCAGGGCCAAGGTCGAGAATTTAGATCGTGGACGACGGATATTCCCGGCAATTGTGCGATATCATGGTTAACCCACCCTTCGATAATATCTGAACCCGCTCCTAAATTTAATTTCATTCTTTCCTCTAGGTCGTTAATAATAAATAAAATCGTTCCGCCATCGTCTTTCCGTTAAACGATTGAATATGTGTCTTCGCGAGAGCCGCACGGTCTCGAAATTCTTTGCGATTTCGGACAAATTCGGATAGTACGGTTGCGATGGAAGAAGGGGATTCCGGGGGAACTAGGGAAGCAATCGGCGGAGAAGCAAATTCTTCCACCGCTCCGACTTTTGTCGCAAGTACCGGAGTCCCTACTTGCATCGCTTCCGCAATCGTGTACCCAAAACCTTCGAAGTCTTTAGTCAACATTGCGAGTAAATCGAATTGACGAATGATTGCGCCAGGTGCTCCGGGAATATATTCGGCAAACTCAACTCGTTCCTCGACTCCTAAATGCTCGCCCAATCGTTTCAAACGATTTAATTCTCCCTCCTCTCCGCCGCCGACAAATAATAATCGAATCTTTTTTCTCTCTCCATCTTGAATTTCTGATAAAGCAATCAAAAGGTCTTCATGTCCTTTATACCTCTCGATTCTCCCCAACATTCCTATAAGTAATTCCTTGGAAGAGATTTTGAACTTTTCCCGAAGATCAACGACCGAACGAGTATGCGAGTCGACGAAATCGATTCCATTATGAATCACTCGAATAGGATTCAACACCGTATCAAAACCCCTACGCTCGATTAGTGTTCTCCTCGTGGCTAGCGACACGCAAACCAGATCGGTAGCGGATCTCTGAACCGTCATATCGATCAAATGTTCGAAAGTATTCAAAAAAACCCGTCTTGCCTGTGATTCATGATGAACGAGCAGCATTCTTTTAGAAATTCCCAATCGCTTTGCAGAACTAAGCGCCGCTAAAGAATTCCATGCACCCGGGTAATTCCCGTTAACACAAAGAATCGCATCGAACGTTCCGGCTTTTTTTAAAATACGGATTCCATTCAAAATTTCGAATATAAAGAAAAACGGAAGTACAAAATAAGAGAACAGCCTCCCCAAAAAACCGAAGAGCCGTTTATTTCTTTTTCTAACGATAAAGGAAATATTTTTGAACGACTCAAGAGATTTTCGAATTCTGTTCAACCCTTCGTTGTCTTCATTATGAATGATTACGAACTCATCCTTTGCTGCACCGGGCCAATTTGAGAGTAAAGTGAGAAGATGAGTATCCACGCCTCCCCAGGATTCCTGATGCCACCAAACCGCGATCCTCAAATCGTTACTCCGTCTTAGATGCCTTTGATTTTCTATTTCCGATAACTCGTGCAGGTACTCCGCCGACAATCGAATATTCGTCGACATCCTTGGTAACAACAGCGTTCGCGCCTACAATCGCTCCTCGATGAATCGTAACGCCGCGTAGCACGGTAACATTCGCACCGATCCAAACATCATCCTCGATAGTTATCGAACCTCGGATCTCTCCTTGCTCTAACATAGGAACTTCGAGATCAGTAAAATCATGATCTGCAGTTCGAAAGGATACCCGATCTGCGATCATGACATGTGAACCGACACTCATGTCGCACGTTAATCCGAAGATTACCCCGCTATTAATACTACTGTGCTCGCCGATTTTTAATTTACCGCGTCCTCTAAAGCTCACGTTCGGATGAATTGCGACGAAATTTCCGAGCTCTACTGAAAGGGGTTCCCGAAGGTCCGGATCAAACTCGGGGACTCCTAAAAATCTAGTTTTAGCTCCTATGCGAATGAAATAGTGAAAGTAACGAAGAGTCACGTAAACTGTGACCAGCAAAGTTAGAATTCGAATTCTATAACCTTCCAGATTTTGAAAAAGGAATTTAATTTTCAAAGTATTACGACTTATATAGAAGAAACAAGTATGAGAGATCGGCGATAACTTATAGAATCGCCGATGGAAATTCTGGATAGTAAATTTATAGAATCAACTCACCCGTGCATCAAGAGCATGAAGGATTAATTTGAAACTGATAAGATTCGGAATCTCATCATCGTCAAATCGGATTCCGAACTCTTCTTCTAGAGCCAGTACTAGGCTCATATGTCGGAGAGAATCCCAACCTTTGAATTTACCGATCGCGATTTCGTCCGTAATCTGATCCTTTTCGACCGCGAATACATTCGACATTACTTCAATCAATCTATCTCGCATTAATTACCTCTATATAATCCAGATCCTGCCTGGGAAGGTTTTCAACATGGATAAAGTACTCTTTTTTTTCAGCGGTTTTAGAACTACAAACAAATTGAAATTCCTCGTAAAAATCCTCGGTTTGCGAATTTTTTTCAGTGGGAACGAATTCCGCTCCTATCCTTTCAATCCCAAGAATCTTTAATCTATTCATAGCCGTTTCGATGATCTTTTTTTCCAAATTACGTCCAAGTATACGACAGCTCAGAAGAAAAGAATCAATAAAGGCTTCCCTTCCGTTTAGCTCTGCGAATAACGCTCCCGTCACACCGTAATCGCCATAACGATCGGTAACTTGAAAGCTAAATACCTTCCAATCCGAACTTTCGATCATCCTCTGAACTTCAGATTCAGTGTACCTCTTAGTAGTAAGATTAAATTGATTCGTCTTTTGAGTAAGCTGAGCTATCCGGGAAATTTGACTCGATTGGTCTTCGTAAAACGTGATCTTTAGGTTTAAAGATTTCAAATAATCCGTTATATTATCGAAACTTACTTTACTCGTTTTCCTCAACGATTCCGTACGATATTGAGCGGTTTTTTCAAGATCTTCCTTACTCACCACTTTTTTGTAAAATATGGAATCTAGAGTCATCATCGTCTGAACATAATCGGTATAATTCTTCTGAACCTGAATACAATGTATTTCAGGGAGATTTTCCCGAATTAAATTTACTTCAAAATCGCTATCGTCAACGAATACAAAACTGCTTAAACCAAGATTAAGTTCTCCCGCAAGTTCCTTAATATTCGTCGCTTTATCCTGCCAATTCACCTTCCAAGACACTATATGTTCCGGTTTTAGCAGCATATCAGAATTTGAATGGAATACCTTTTCAACATCTTCGAGGTTATTCTTGCTGACGATGGCAATAAGCACTCCCTTCTTATTCTGTCTTACAATCAAGGATTGTACCTCGCGAAATACTTTAATTCCTTCGATCCCGTCTTCGCCAACGACCCCTTTCCAAAGAGTGTTATCGCAATCAAGGACCAAAACTTTCTTAACTCTTCCCAATGTGGTCAGAATAGCCGGCAAAATTAATTCCGAGTAAGCGTGAAAATATTCGTTTTTAAACGGTGCTTTAGAAGAAATAAAAAACCTGAGATCAAACGCCTCTTGTAGTCCGACTCTCGCATAAATTTTGTCTTGAGCAACGAGTTGAAAGGAAGGAGGCGCATTTTCACGAACAAAAATATTCAATTCGTCGATGGTCGCATCCGAAAAGATCGGAGCTATGGTATGAGAACTATAAGGCAATATCGAAAATAAATTAAAAAAAACTAATTTACTATTCCGCAACTCGGAAAAGAGAAATAGTAATTCTCCTTTTATCTTATCCCGAAGTTCCTCAGCTGACAAAAGGCTACTTGGATCATTAAACGCATATTGATCCAAAATATTCCCCATTTCATAAAATAGGAATATGCAATCCGCGTCTTTATACTTTGCGGCGTCTTGAAGAAGATTATCGTACTCACCTGTTTTTACTACTGCATTAACCCGACTATTTCTTAAATGATATTCGCTTATATCCTTAAACTGACCCATGATTACGTTTGAGATAACGACCGCATCGTAAATCGGTTCAGAAAGATTAAAGTTCTCCTGATTAGCTTTTAAAAGTTCGGAATATTTTGGATATTTCACGAATGAATTCCTCAGTCTTTAAATCGCGAATTGTCCGCCGGTAACTCGCAAGATTTCTCCGGTAATGTAGTCGGCCTTTTTCGACGCAAGAAATGCAATCGAATTCGCCACGTCCTCCGGTTTCGCTAATCTACCACGCAGAGATTTCGCCTCTATCATTAATCGCGCTTTGGATGGTATCTCTGAAATCAAATCCGTCTCCGTCATGGATGGCGACACGGCGTTTACCCGAATTCCCTTGCTCGCCAGTTCGAGAGCTAAGCCTTTCACAAGCGCGTTCATACCCGCCTTCGAAGTAGAGTAGCCCAACCAACCATTCACCGGTTGATCTCCCGCCATTGACGATACCAGAATGATATTGGGGGAATTTTTCCTTTCGAAGAAATCCGCGAACTCCTTCACTATCCAGTATGGGATCAAGATATTCGCCGTTAAATGATTCATAAAATCTTGATCGAATGATTGCTCAAAAGGAACCGTTACAAGTTTACTCGAAACTGAATAAATTAAAACGTCTATCGAATCAAAATACCGAATGATTGCTTCTTTGAATTCCCGCACCGATTTCGAGTCCGTGAACGTGGACTTTATAGGATAAAAATTTTGACCTGGAAATTTTTGCCGAAGAGAGGTTTCTAATTCGCGAGCAGCCTCGTATTTGCTTGAATAATGAATCACTAAATCATAACCTGATTCCGCCAGAGCGCTCGCAGTCGCCAAGCCGATTCCGCCGGTCGCCCCTATAATTACGGCTCTCCGATTCTTAATTTGATTCGAAGTTTCATCTTCCTTTAGGACAGAATAGATCGGTCCGATAATTTTAACTTTCGAAATTCCTTTCGTTACAATCTGACCATGTTGATTTAATATTTTTATATCGAGAGTAATGAACTTTTCCCGACTTTCCTTACCGATAATCTCTGCGTTAACCGAAATTTCGTCCCCCACTCGAACCGGTAGTAGGAAATCCAACGTTTGAGAAAACCAGAGCGCCCCGTCCCCCGGCAATTTAGTTCCTATCAAAGTGGAAATAAACGATGCGCCTAACCATCCGTGTACGACCGGGCTTTTAAAGGAAGTGTCCGCTGCAAATTTTGGATCGACATGCAATTTATTGTCGTCACCGGTCAAACCCACAAATCGATCCAGATCGCTTTGAGTAATTTGATGCGAGAGAGATGCCTTTTCTCCTACTTGGAAGTCTTCGAACTTTCTCACTTGGATTCCTCCTTTGTAATGTCTGTTTCGAACTCCCGTTTTGATACCATTCGCGCAGGATTTCCGACATATACGCCGTAAGGCTTTGTATCGCCCTGAAGTACTGCATTCGGAGCGACGACCACTCCTTCCTCGATTATGCTTCCGCCTAAGATAACTGCCCCGGCGCCGATATGGCTAAACTTCTTGATATGGATGGGTGATAGGATATCCTGTTCGAAGTTTTTTCCCTCGTGCGAGATAGTGATGATCATTACTGACGGAGCAATCCGAACCCCTTCCTCGATAATAACGGAAGCATTCGAACTGATATAAACATCCCTGTTAATTTGAACCTTATCGTCGATCTTCAATCCATTAGGCGACTCTACCCAAACGTTTTTACGGATGACGCAGGAGCCAAAAATAGGAATATTCACTCCCGTTAGCCGCCATAGCAGAGGACGAAAAATCGAGAAGATAAGAAAGTCGGGAAGAATATTCGCAAAACCGAAAATAAAAACGCTTCTCAGTCGAAAAAATAAATCTACCCAAATAGCATGAAGAAACAATCGAAAGAACGAATATAACCTAAGAAGCATACTGATGCGAACGTTTAAAAGTATTAAACTTTTCCCTTAATTATCGTATCGAGATTGATCCAGAACCTTTCGGCAACCTTTCCATCAATCTTAAAAAAGAAATCTTGGATCGTTTGATCGATCGTTCGATCTGCAAGAAAAGATTTCGGCTTCTGTCGATAGTGCCTTAACAAATCTAATAGCTCCGACTGGGTTTCAATCCAAGGAATACCGGGTTCTTGTTCAACTGCGGGCGGTATATCGGGATCGAGAACTCGAATCGCCGGGACTCCTAGATAAACGGACTCCAGAGCTATACCGGAAAAGCCGGTTAAGACCGCCGTCGAAGTCGGAATTAAATCCTTTGTGGACATCGACGGAATTCTATCCAATGAAATTCTGATATCGTTTTCATCGATAATTTTCTTTATATGACTTTCAGGAACAATCGGATGCTTCGACAAGACTAGGCGCCAACCGTCTATCGAATCGAGTCCTGAAAATAATCTCAAGATCATTTCCTCATCCCCGATCGAAGGAGCCAAGACCAGAACGTTGGTTCCCCGAATCGGTTTCTTTTTCGATTTCCGAATCTCTCGTTTTAATGCATAAAGACTATCGTATTTAAGACATCCTATTTTTACGATTCTTTCCTTGGGATAATATTCTCTTAATATATCTTCGAATTGTTTACCATGAATAAAATAATAATCAGGCATCGGAGATAGGAAGTCGTCACTATTGTCCGGTAATTTATTAAATTCCGAATATCTATGATACAAACCTAATTTATTACGATAAGCCGTAGCGTGCTGAATTGTCACCCAAATCGGTTTTGAAATATGATTTTGAACCTTATAATTAACAGCTCGAATCGGAGATAGAGTCTCCCCATAGTTAACGATGACCGGAGATTTTTCCTGTTCGTCCAGCCATCGTTGGAACATTGCCGCGTACAAAAGGCTCCAGGGAATAATGCCTAAAAAACTATTCTGGAGCTCGGAGAAAACTATGTCCGAAAACTCCACGGCACCGACGGTGATTTTCCGATTCGATTTCCTTCCCCAAAATATCAGGAATTTTATATAATTTTTGATTATAGAAATATAAATTTCCACAATATCGGAATAACGCAAATAACTGTCCAAAAAGACTAGATCCCTCTCAAACCGCGCATGGTAACTCGATATCTTCCTCCGCCATGAACGATGCCTAAGAATATCCGCTTTATTAAAATTCAGACGAACCAAAAAGCCGCTAGTGTAATCGAACTTTTCGTCGAGAAGATAGGACCCTTCATACATTCGATCGAAGAGAAGCCCTTTCGATTCTATAATGTTATACTCTAAACCATGAAACCAAATTCGTTTTTCGCTTATTGCTTTCTTTGGGGGAAGTGATCTCACTAAGAGCCAAAAAACAGAGTGTTTAAGAAAATCGAGCAGAAGGCGAAACAATACAAAAAAGGAATTTTTGGGTCGAAATCTTTTTGCCCTTTCCCCTTTCAAGCGACGGTGCAGCTCGATGTACCAGGCATTATTCGTAAAGGCATCCTTTTGAACCAAATTGGTGACCCACCAGATCGGGAAACCATCCCATAGCAGATACTTTTTGAAGCCGGATACAGTCGGCCATTCTGCCACCCAATCAGTAAAGAGTTCCCTCGTCTGTTCCCAACGCCATTCTTTAGAGGAATCGAATTTTTCTTTTCCGCCTTTCGATCTTTGCATAGAATTATCGAAGTTTCCGTCGCATCTCGTACATTAAGTTATACTAAAGCTTCCATCAATTTTTCTACGCGCTTTAAATCTTCAGGAGTATCCACAGCACTGGTCTTATATTTAGTCGGTGCCATTTTTACTTTCAACCCGTGTTCCAATATTCTCATCATATCCACGGATTCTATAATTTCCAGCGGAGTCGGTTCAAGCTTCGTATATTCGATCAAAAAGTCCCTTCTAAACGGAATAATACAAACTTGCTTGAACATAGGAACTTGGTCCACTTTAGAACGAGTAGGAATAGGTTCCCTGGAAAAATAAATCGCATTATTGTTCAGATCGCAGACTACTTTAATGCAATTTCTATCTTCGAATTCTTCGACAGATTCAATTTTGGAAATCAGATTCACTACGGATATATCGTTATTTTCGAGCAAAGGTTCAACCGACTCTCGAAGCATTTCCGGATGCGTCATGGGTTCGTCTCCCTGCACCATAACGACTATGTCGAATCGGATTCCTTTTTCCTTCTCAAGAATTTCCAAAGCTTCCGCACATCGATCGGAAGCTCTCTCGTGATGGCTTCCGGTCATAACAGCTTTACCGCCGATACTCCGTATATATTCCGCGATTTCCGTGTCACAAGTTGCCACAGCGGTAAGCGACAAGATTGAACTTTGAGAAACTCGCTCATAAACGTGCCCGATCATGGGCTTCCCTAAAATTTTCGCCATCGGCTTGCCGGGAAAGCGACTGCTCCCCATCCTCGCCGGTATCAATGCAAGTATCTTCATTTTACCATCCCAGGTTTATTTACGCTATTCGTAAGGAAAACGGCATCGATAGAATAAGCAAGAAAACGATATCCTTCCTGCATTCTCTTGAATAATTCCGTGGGTTCAGGAGCGACCACATGGACTCCGCAAGCTATTTTATATTCTCCGCATATTCTAAGAATTTGATCCATAATCTTTAAAAACGAAGGGTCATCAAATTTAGCGATCATTCCCATCGATGCGGAAAGATCGTAGGGTCCTATCAAAATGGCATCCAAGCCTTTCACCTTTACGATATCAAGCAGTCGATCTACGGCATGAATATTTTCAATCATAGCTATTAATAAGGGAGATTGCGCTTGGATACTGTACTCGCTAAAATTTTTTCCAAATAGATTTGCTCTTGAAAAACCCACTCCTCTCGTTCCTGTCGGCGGCCAGCAACAAGCATCCCGTATCCGAGCGAGTTGTGCTGCGCTTTCGATCATTGGAACGATTATCCCGCCGGCGCCGGCATCTAAAGCTTGCTTACAATCTTTAGCGGCACCGTGCGAAATACGAACCAAAGGAAGAGTATTTCCCAACTCCAAAGCTCGGAACAAATCGGGCAATTGCTGGACACCGATAGAGCCGTGTTCAAGATCTATGGCGACCCAATCGTAACCGCCCTGCCCTATAATTTCAGCGATCGAGGAATGCGGGATTTGCATCCAGCTTCCGATGGAATTTCCTCCCTCATTCAGTGTTTTACGGATTCTTTGAACTGCTTCCAGTTTATTCATTTAGAAAATCCGATATCATATGCGTCTTACACCTTTTTTGAAATTCAACATTCTCTTGCGTTTTTCTCAGGACAAATTGTATTCCATTCTTCGCTGCAGCATCGTAGTCCGAATCGCTGTCTCCTATCATGCAAGCCTGATTCAAAGAAACATTCTCAGTCTGCAGAACTTCACGTATCGCGTCCGATTTCCGAACAGGAGCCCCGAAGACCATTTTAAACATTCCCATCATTCGAAGATGGGATAAAATTTCCTCAATCTCTTTCTGAGGAGTCGCAGTCACAAGTACATTGCTTTGCCTTTGCGAGTTTAGCCGGAGATATCTCTGTACTCCGGGAACCCACGGCGAATCGATGACTTTTTGAAAAACGGTTTTCGAAAATCTAAGGCAATAATCATTTACAGTTTCGATATTCTCCGACTGACCGGCCCAATTTAAGTATAAAGGAATTTTCTCAAATCTAGACACACCGCCGTTACTTTCATGATGTTCTCGAATTCTTTTCTGCAAACCGCTTCCGAATTCCGAAAACAAACTCAGATATGCGTCCGTCTTGACCTCGACGGATTCTTTTATAACCCCATCGAAATCCCAAAATAGAATTTTATAATTAGCTAAAATGACTTGAAACCAAAATTGATATTAAAGATACGGGCGATTTTTATTTCGGGAAGAAACATCGAATCATTCGGAAAAATCGGTTCAAATGATAGATTCTATATTGGAGACTAGTACAATTCGAGAATCGGATTACTTTCGAGTTCCGATTTTTTTAGAAGGAACGCCTGCATTAATCGAATAAGGTTCCGTATCGTGAGTAACGACGGCTCCCGCAGCAATTACGCTTCCTAGGGCAATTTTTACGTTCCTTGTTACAACCACGTTCGACCCCAACCAAACGTCATCTTCGATAATTATCGTACCTCTGCTATGAAGCTGCTTATTAATTAGCGTATGCCTAGCGATTCCATGATCGGCGTTTCTCAGTACGACGTTCGGGCCTATCAGAACATTATTTCCGATTTCTATCAATCCACCGGACCCGCCGACAATCACATTCGTATTAAACGAGCAGTTATCGCCGATCCTTATTTCACCGTCCGCACCGTACAAGAATAAGTTCCCCATCCCGAAAAAACCGTCTCCAATCGAGATATTTCTTCCGCCCGTAATACTTATTCCCTTCCATAATACTGTCGACTTTCCGAGAGACTTGATTCTCCATTTCAGGTTAACTACTCGAAAAAATACGGCCAACTTACCTAAATATTTATCTATCCTAGCCTGCAAAAGAAAGCGATCGGTAAGGCTAGTATAAATAATTCTAAATATTCTCTTGAGTATCCGCATAACCCATCCGTAATATTATTAAACAAAACATTTTCAAAAATGGAATTTCGATAATTCGAAAAGAATTCCCGATTACAACGGCCAAGGCTTTGTCAGTATTCACCTTTAGAATTTGAATTCAAAAATATTCGCTGATGCTTAATTTAGCGAATCCGCTTGCCCGGACGATCGCCTAACCTCGTCAATCAACTGCAGCAATCCTTGTCCCAAATCGACGTGCAGAGGAGGGATAAATTTTCGGCCCAATTTGGGTTGGTAGGAATACGGAGTGCGGACATAATGACCGATCTGCTCTCCATCGGAAAACTCTACGGAGTCCGGTCTACCGAGTATCTCGGCCAACATTTTCAGAAGATCATGAACTCTCATCGGCTCCTGTCCGGTGAGAACAACGCTTTGATTACGGAACTCCTCGCCTATTGCAGTTACGCTGGCCCTCGCAGCGTCCTCGACATGAATGTATTCCCTCAATGCATCCGGACTGCCTTCATAACAGATCCGGCCGGTTTCTAACGCTTTTTTAACCACACGATAGAGGCCGTTACTCTCATCCGACCTCGGGCCGTAGAGCGATCCATATCGCAAAATAGTATAATTCATTCCGAATATTCTTTGGTATTCCTCCACATAATTCTCGGAAGCTTGTTTGCTACACCGGTAAAATCCACCTTCCCGACTAAATACGTACACAGTACTTGCATAAAGAAATCGCCTCACGTTATGAACTCGACAGGCCTCCAATACATAAATATTTCCTAATATATTAATGCGTGCCGTATCGATAGGCTTGTCGATCGCTTGATTTAGATCGGCCAAAGCCGCAAAATTATAGACAATGTCGCATCCCTTTATCGCATCGGAGATTCGTTCCTGGTCCAGCAAATCTCCGATTATCATTCTCTGATCATCTCTTAACCAAGGAGAAGGTACTCTATCGAATATGGAGACGGAATGTCCGGCTTCGCTAAGTTGATCTGCGACATGAGATCCGAGAAAGCCCGAGCCGCCAATTACAAGAATATTCATATTTTTTAAGTACCTGATAAACGGTTTCTTCGAACAAAAAATTAGCGGGAAGAATTCAGCCTAAGGCTATGATAGAGTTCTTTTTCTAATAAACGCCGGCTGTTTCCCGTAATTTCATCCACTCTTCGTGAGTGTATACTAGATTGGCGCGAACCTTCGAGATAGACTTATAATCTGTTTTGCTTATCATATTGTTTTTCTCTTACTTTTCCTTGTGACTCATGAAAAAAGAACGCGCAGGTTTACGAAATCGTATTTTACTCGCCGTTCCAATATAGTATCTTCGTATTCTCGGATCCTTTTACTTTACGGAAGGGCAAATCCTCCCGATCACTGATTCTTTCTAAAATTTTTCCCTTCTCTTTACCCGATACTAGGAATAATACTTCTTTAGATCGATTCAGGCGATTTAAGGAAAGACTTACTCTCTCCTTAGGAAATTTAGGTGCATTTAGGACCGGAATCGCAGACGGAGATTGTGGCAAACTTCCAAGATTATTTCCTGGAAACAGGCTCGCCGTATGCCCGTCCTCACCGATCCCCAGCAAAACTAGATCGAAAATTGAAATTTCCGAAAGCGCCGAGGAGTATTCTTCTGCGGCTTGAACTGCTCCAATTTGTGCCGGAATTATTTTTATTTGAGTTTCGTCTATAGGTAGAGAATTGAAGAGAGATTCTTCCGCCATAGTACTATTCCGGTCGGAGTGTCCAATCGGGAGACAGCGCTCATCACCGAACCAAAAGATCCATTTTGACCAATCGGTATCGATCTCTCTCAAATATTTGTAAATTTCCCGAGGTGTTTCTCCTCCGGCGAGTACGATATGAAACTCTTTACTAGATTGTATCGTACGGTTCGCCAAATATTTGATATACTCTCTCGAATAGATCAAATATTCTCCTTTTTCTCTAAAGTGCTTCGAATTCAAATCACTTCCGACCTTAATGATTCTCGGGCAAAAAACCTGACGATATCCTCGCAGGCTTCTCGCTCCATGTCCGCCCTACAATCATCCGAACAAGAACCCATATGCTGAGTTAATACGGTGTTTTCGATGTCTAATAACGGCCCTGTATAAGGTTCCTCTTCGAAAACGTCAATCGCAGCGCCGGAAATTCGCTTTTCCCGAAGTGCGTTAAACAAAGCGACCTCGTCCACAATTCCTCCTCGGGAAGTGTTAATTAGATAAGCGGATTCTTTCATCAAAGATAATTCGAATTGAGAAATAAGTCCGATACTAGATGAGTTCTTGGGAACATGGAGAGTGATTACATCGGCTTGTTTCAATAAATCCTGTTTAGAAACCTGTAAAATACTGATCTCCTGGTTCCGAATTAGGCTGATTTTGTCGGAAATATCGATCAGATCGTGCACAAGGATCATAGTTGGCCGAAAGGAAGACAGTATTTTTGCGACGGCAAAACCGATTCGTCCGAAACCGATGATTCCGATTACTGACGTCCCGATTCTTCTACCGTAAGGGCGAGACCAACCTTTTTGTCGAAGCTCCTTATCCGCCTTCGTAATCTTTCGAAAAATATCGAGCATTAATCCGATCGTAAGTTCCGCTACCGCAGGGGTTACCGCATCGGGCGTGTACGAAACCTTAATTCCCTTTGATTTACAAAGATCTAATGGAACACTGTCTAAGCCCACGCCAACCCTAGCGATTATCTTTAATTTTCGACTCTCTTGTACTAAAGGCAATAATTCCTCCGTCCCGGCAACAATTCCGTCGCAATCGAGAGCAAGCTCGACGACCTCCGCGGGAGTAAGTTTGCGGGAATAGGGATTCTGAACCACTTCATGACCCGCTCCCTGAAGAAGCTTTGCTGGAGTTGCGTCAATTCGACAAAAAGGGTACGTTGAAATGAAAATTTTTGACATTGAGCTGAATTAATACGTTGATAAGTCTAGTCGGAACAATTCACAGTTCTCGTTTTACCAGACGGCAAACATTGGGCCCTGAAATAAATATTCTCGATCGCTAGTTATTCCGGTGTAGCCTTCCTTAATATTCTTTTCTAGCGCAGGCAAAGTTCGAGCAACTCCGTCTTTCTTGATAATAACGCTCTGTTCAACCCACCAATCGGAATATCCGTTTTCATAGGGTTCGTATGTAAAATAAGGAATCCTACAATAAGAAGTTTCTAACATTCCGGAGCTAAAACCGCCAATCACTATCTTTGCCTTTAGAACGTGCTGATACCACATTCCGGTAAGAATTTCAATATTATCGAGAATGTCACCTTCGGTACTCAGTAAATCGTAAATTTCCTTTTCTGGTCCGACCGACTTAACTTTTATTCCTATTTTTTTGAAACCCATGGATTTTAAAGATCTCACAACATCCAATACGATATGAATCGAACTTTCTTCTCGACTTGCCGGATTATAATGAAATGGACTCCATGTCATTACGATCGCGTCAAATTTCTCCTCGGTAGAAACGGGCTTCTGATCTTCTAGAGTATCAATGATAGTGGGTTTAATTTTAATAATCCTAGTTATCGGAAAATCCATGGAAAGGTAATGATCTTCAGTAGCTTGACCCGCCGCTAAAATCCTATCAAAGATCCAATCGATATTGTTTTCCGTCTTTAAGAATGGCCCAGATACCGTAACCGGGTAACCATCAACGCATAAAACAGTTTCGATTTTCATATCTCGAGCAATCTGGGCGAGAATGATGTACGGCTCGAATAATTCGCCAGGGAGAACAACTCTTACGGGTTTATAGCGCTCCAACAAGCTTCTGTAAATGGACCAAGTCTTGATAAAATAAGATCGATATCGCTTATAGCGAAGTTGGATATCTTCTGCAATTAAGTCGCAAAGAGCCTGGTCCCAACTTTGACCGAACAAGGTTATCTTATCGAAGATCAATTTACCGTTAATCGTCTCGGGAAGGGTCGAGGGAAAGCGAGCTTCCCCTTCATTTTCAAAATCACTTTTTCCGCTGATATATGCAGATTTTAGAATATTCTTGCCATTCATTAAAAGAGTATGTTCCCATCTAACGACTCTTTTTTTAAATGTCCACTCGCTCAAGAAAAGAGTTTTTCCCTTTAGATTCCCGAGAATCGGTTTTTGTATTAGAGAAACTATGGCCGCCCTCGCATCTATAAACGGAAAAGATCCTAAAATACGATCATTACATGAAGGTATAAGGCTAGGCTCATTATGGCCAGGATCGAAAATTTCGAAATTAGCTGGAAACCTTTGAATAATTCTTAAGAAGCGTTCGTTTTCGTTCTTTGATACAAGCAGTTTATCTAAATTGCGAACTGAAAATAATCTCTTTAAAGCATCCCATTCTCTGTAGAAAGAAGCGAATGCTACCCAAAGGCTCCCCGCCATGATTTGGCCGGGAGAAATACCTACGGCAAAAAGAAAATCCGCACCCTCTTCATCCCGATGCCAGTTGAACGTCAGAAATCTAGTTAATTGTTCAAGTTCATTGCTGGATGAACTCGGTTCAAAAAAATAACTTATCTTTTCATCCGGTAGAAAAAGGGCGGTTTGAATTTCATGAGCATATAAATGTACTTCTGCCGGCAATTTTTTTTTTACATAAGATAGATCCTTAGGATGCGAAAGTAAAACTCCAATTTTCATTAATTTAAAATGTATTTTAAAAGTGTGGTTAAAATTTAGATAGAAGACTTACAAAACGAATCTGACAGACGAGTATTTATTGTCGAATTTGAAGATTTTTCTCAAGACTGTTCTTTGAGGAATTACCCGCAACGCGCAGAACGAGCCGGACATCCGCCCCAAATCCTTTCTTGAACTTCGCAATATCCGTCAATTTATCATCATCGTAGCTCATTGGAGAAATATCGAAATACTGGCACCCCAAGTCCTTTGCATACAAAATCGCCTCCCAGAGTAATCTATGAAAAATAGGCTTATCGAAATATTCCCTTAAACTCACCGAGTTACCATAATAGCAAGATTTAAAGTTATACGGAAAAAACCCGTAACTAATGGCCTTATTATTTAAATATCCGATTAATAGAAATGCTTCCTCTTTCGTAACCATCTCATGCTGTAATTTCCACGTCTCTTCACTTCTAGTTTGTTTTCCGGATACGTCGATATGCATGCGCATAAAATTTTCGAAATGCTTCCATTGAATATTCTTGCTATTAATTTTCTTTACTACGAGTTCTCGCTCTCCCCAGTTCAATAGGCTTTTGTAGCTTTTCCTAATTTTTGAAAATAAAATGGAACTATCCTTAAACAAGGAGACGAGAGGATATTCGAGCACATTATACGAACCGCTATTATTGGACAATAATTCCTGAGTATAAAATGAAAGGTGGTTTTCCGACAAGAAATCGAAGAGAGTAATATTATCGAAATTTAACGAATTCATCCTTACAATGAACTCCCCTATCTCAACGTTACTTGGCTCGATATTTCCTATAATCAATGTACTAGGCAATTCTCCGAAAGATAGTTTCCTTTTCCCGTTCGAGTCTATCATAACTGCGCTTAAGAATGCGATTATAGGAACTTCATTCCTCAAAATAACAAAGGAGCACGCTTCTATAATAGTTCCGTTATCCAAAGGTCGCTGGATGTAATATCTATAGTTTAGTTCAGAATATTGAGCGGAGTGGTAGCCAGACGAACTTTGTAAAAAACGCACATAATGCCAAAACAAGGGATGATCTTGAGATAGAATTTTCATGCGTTTAATAATTCTCTATGATCTCTCAGATATTGAGTTCCGATACGATGCTTCGGAACTTTATAAAACCGTGAATAAGAAGGCGATTTTAATAGAATTTGCCAAATCTTCTCATGCAAAATTTCGTCTTCTTTCTTATCGACCCAAGCACCGTCCAATCGCGCGACCATTTCGAATACCGCATCATAAATTTCTTGCGGAGTATTGTCTTCCCATTCCATGCCATGATCGAAAAACACCTTTGAATTCCCGAATTCCCAGGCGCCCGTTGCGGAAATTTCGGCGAAGGTCAATCTCCTTCCATTCTTGAATTTAAGATGTTTGAAGATATTGATGCTGCCGCAATGCATGTATGCGACTATGGAAATCGGGATTAAAGATACGCATACTTCGGGCTTTCGATATGCATGGCAGAGAGTATCGATTCCCGAACCGGTGGTAACCATGAAGTGACAATGAGCTCCTAACCACATGTCTAAAAAATCGCTTTTAAAATTTGACTTAGGATAATCGATAATTTTTTGACTCTTGATTCCTATCTCTTTTTCAGTCTCCTTGCCCATTCTGATAACCCAATAGCCTTTATCAATCAAAGCCTGCATCGTTTTATAATATAGTGCGATGTCGGAATTCCTGCACCAATGATACTCGGGTATATTTTCGTTAAATTGCGATACGCTGCCGTAATGAATCTTCATATATGCTTCATCTCGAATGTTGAAGCAAATATATCGATCCGATTCCTTCATCCCCAAAGATCTTAAAAAGTCCCGACCTTTAGCATCCTCATCCTCCGTAAAAGCGATATGCGGCTTCGTCTTTTCTAAAACGCCGTTTCCGTCCGCTGTCGCAAACCTCTCTGCAACGGAAGGTTTATAATGGAATCTGCCGAAAGGAATTTTGCCGTTCGCCCAAGCTAAATGCCTGCTTATATCATAAATTTTAAAATGCCGCCTTACCATTTTATCCCATTGGGAATTGGCGACTATCTTATGATAGTAATACAGTATTATGCCTTGGTATGATTGCGGGTAAAGTTCCTTTTCCGCTAACATATATTCGGCGTCGAAAATGAAGTGGCCCATTCGATTGGAGCCTATTCCCATAAAGTATATTTTGATGAAAGGTCTTAAAGCTCGAATGACTATAACCGGCGGGACTAGAATGATAAAAAAAAGAATTTTCCTAGTTTTATTAATTAACTTTGCGAGCATGAATCCTCTTTTTATTAAACATATCGGCTAACATGTCCTTATGTAAGATTTTACCCTAACATATCCCAATGTAAGGCAGTACCTCTGGAAACTTTCCGATTCACTTTCTTCCCCAGAATTAACTCGATGTATTTCGGAGGCAGACCGAACCCGGGGCGAATACTTCTTAAATTATTCTTCGTAAGAATATCTCCCGCGTTCATGTCTTCGACGATATAGAGCGAGCGACGGAAAACCAGTGAATTCTTTTCCGCTTCGGTAGGCCCGTAACTTACTTTACCCAAAGCCTGCCAGGCTCGCTCCGTCTCTACTACGAGCGCTTTCATCTCATCCGGTTCCATGGAAAAAGTGGAATCCACTCCGCCATCCGCACGCCTTAGTGTGAAATGTTTCTCTATTACGGTGGCGCCGAGAGCTACAGACGCGACGGACACGCCGAGCCCCATAGTATGATCGGATAATCCTATCTCACAATTAAAGAGCTCCCTCATATGAGGAATAGATAATATGTTCGTATTTTCCGGGGTCGCGGGATATGTGCTCGTGCACTTCAATAGGATCAGTTGATCGTTTCCTTCGGCGCGGACCGCCTGAACCGCATCGTGTATTTCGGATACGGAAGCCATTCCCGTGGAAATAATGATAGGCTTACCTGTACTTGCTACTTTCTTAATTAAAGGAATATCGATATTCTCGAAAGAGGCGATTTTATACGCCGGGGCCTCCAATTTCTCCAAAAAGTCCACAGCCGTAAAATCGAAAGGCGAACTGAAACAAAGAATTCCCTTTTCTCTACACCGATCCATAATCGGCTTATGCCATTCCCAAGGAGTGTAAGCAACTTTATATAAATCGTATAAAGAAGATCCTTTCCAGAGACTCTTCGGGTCGGAAATAAAAAACTCTCCATCTGATTTATCGATGGTCATCGTATCGGATGTATACGTTTGGATTTTTAAAGCGTGAGCTCCTGCGGCAGCGGCGGCATCGATGATTTCGTACGCCCTCTCTATGGATTGATTATGATTGCCTGACATCTCGGCAATGATGAACGGGGAGGACGATTTAGATATCGTATGATTTCCTATTCTTATCATAAGATTTTTTTCCTGATTTCAAAGGTCCCTTTCAGTCCTTCCTGTTTTATAAAAACTTCCGAGAGCTCTATCCTGAATTCCCCGAGATCGATAAAAGCTTTGGGATAGCCGGGTGCGTCTAACATTCTGATAAAATCATAAAGTTCCGTTCCGTTCTCCCATTTCTTGCCGGTAAGATCGCTTTCATCCGGCTTTCTTCGTTTAAACTCGGTCACCTCTCCCCGCTGCGGAATTGGCTCCATCCTTTCTACGAGAATTTTTACGATCATCGAACGAATCACTTTAGAGGCGCGTAAAAAGATTTCCTCCGCGGATCCGTAAAGATCCAGATCCTGCTTACAGTAAACCGCTCCCGTATCCAAACCTTCTCCGCATTCGATGGCCGATATCTTAGTTTTGGCCTGGCCGCGTTGGATCAGATTCTGCAAAGGGCTTCCGCCTCGCCCGTAAGGAAGATCCGTCATATGAAAGATGACGGTCCTAAACTTAGAAAATATCGCTCCGGGAATCACAAAAGACCAATGGGGAACAAAAATGAATTCGGGTTCGAATTCCACGAGGGCTTCCAACTTAAATTCCTCGATGGATGCGATTAACTTCGGTTCGGAGATATTTCGTATTTCCGAGTCATTCGCAATCCATTCATTCCATTTTCTTGAAGTAAGAATGATGATCTTCGGCTTAGACAATTTTTCTTCCTAAGACGAAACTTTCAGCCGAGGGAAATCCTATCGAAGCTCCTCTCCATTTCGCCAAAGCTTCCACGGCCTCCAGCGATCTAGCGTGAGGGAATTCCCGCATCTCCGAGCGATATTCTGCAAGTGCGCTTAATTTTTTTTGCAATTGTCTTTCGGAAAGCGAAACGAAATAGTTCGGCGTAAAATTCCCGGCAGAATTGCGGATCTGCCATTCAGTACTGGATTGCACTTCAAAAAAATATAATTCCTTTACCGTTTGCCCCGGAAAAGCTCGGCATGCAGTCACTACCGCTTCGTTCGCGAGTCGATGGTCCACATTTAAGTCGTTATAAAAATGAGTGAAGATCACGCCAGGCCTTACATCCTCGATCTTCTTTTCCACGATTTTAATGATATCCAGTCGGTCCATGGAGTCCATACGATTGTCGGGCAGATCAAGAAGCTCGACCGATTTAACTCCCAGGATCTTCCCTGCATTCGATGCGCATCGACTTAGCTCGCTCAGCTCGCCGATTTTAGCATCGCGATCCCTTTTTAAATCTCTGCTCGTCAATCCCTCGGCTAAGATCAAGATATGAATTTCATGACCTTCTTCCGCGAACCTAGCCATTGCTCCGCCGCAACCCAAAATTTCGTCATCAGGGTGTGCAGCCACAGTCAGAATGATTTTATTTTTCATACCGTCCGGCGTACTTATAGGTTATGAATTCTTCCGTTCGATCATCTTGTCGAAAACCGATCTTATCGAAACATTTTCGGGAAGAGATATTCTGATTTTTCACTAAGGCTATGAATTCCAAATCTTTCCGGAATTTATCCATCTGAGCTTTCATCCCCAGCTCTATAATTTTCGATCCGAAACCTTTTCCGCGATATTTTAAATCTATGGAGTAATCGATCAAATAAGAATTCCGTTCTTCCCGCTCGTCAAAACGGATCTGTCCCACCGGAATATTTTCGAATTCCATTATGTAAATGTCGGAATCCGATCGGGTTAACTTTCGAAGAAACCAAGACGAATGGTCCTCCATACCTATAGTTCGGGAATTAAACGCGGCTTTTCTGACTTCCGAATCGTTCGCCCAATCATATAAGAGAAGTAGATCTTTCTCCGTCGCTCTTCTTAAATTCAACATAAGAGTAAAGAGCGTATCTTTTCATTTCCAGCCAAACAGGTTTTACGCATCCGTTCCCGTAAATCATTTCGAAAAGAATAACTAACGATCCGCTTCGATTCGGTCCTTAATGAGATCAAATCTTTATCGATATGTGCAAGCCCCGGAATTTCAGTCGACAACCCTCTTATATTTTCCCGTTGATTCTCCGCAGTTTCGATAATGATCATCGGCACCCTACATTTTAGCAATTCGTAAGTCGTTTGACCTCCGGCTGTGATTGCAAAATCGACACTTAGCATCAATTCCCGAATTTCCTGCGCACTTAAGCCGGAGTGAAGTACGGTATTTTCATCGCTCTTTTTTTTGATTTCGTCTAGATTTAAAAACGCCGGTCCCAAAAGAATTTTCTTTTTCCATTTCGGAAAATCGGCGTTTATTATTTCCAAAATTCTCGGAACCAAATTCCAGCGGTCTTCTCCGCCGACAGTAATAAGAACTGATTCTACATTTTCCTTAGTACTGGGAAAAGAAATTTTCTCCCGGAAAGGGTGCCGCAGAAGAACATATTCTCCACCGGTTGCAATACGGTTTTTAGAAGCGTCGTATTCTAAGTGAATCCCGCCATAGCCGGGATTCAGAATCGTAGAACCGATCGGATATCGGATCCGATTCGTGTCGTCTATGCAAATCAGATTCTTAGTCCAGGCTTGCAATTCTTCATAAACGATCTCGTCTGCGAGATAAGAATCTACAAAGATCGCGTCTACATTCTTTCCTTCCAAAAAGGCGGTTCGCTGTTCCCTGTTCTTCCAATCTAAGACGACGATCGAAACCGGAAACCTATCGCTCAAACCGGTTCCGTCAGTATGGAGTACGATAAAAACGTCTTCCGCGATTTCGTTTATTATTTCTGCCAGCGCGGTACAACGCCTGAGATGTCCCAAACCCGTATTCGATAAGCATTCGGTAAATATAAACACCAAAATTAAAAACGAGAGCCTTAAAAATCTATCCGAACCTTTTCTTCAATCCGTACTTGAATTCGGCGATTTCCCAATCCTCGATCGTATCGATGTCCTGGACCTCCATTTCTTTCAGCAGGAGGCCGGCGCTTCTTTCGGTCCAAAGTTTTTGACTAGAGAGAAAACGCTCTACATTAAAGAAATAGAATTGTCCCGCATCATGATACGAAGGAGTCAGATCCTGTGAACGCTTGTTTAAATTTTCGGGAAAATTCATCGTAATCAAAGAATTAGAATCCATTCGTAGCGATCTTTGGATCGGATATCCGTATTTTACGATAGGAAAAACGGTATCCAAATCGCCGCTGTTCAATAAGCTCCAAGCCTTGGTCAATTGTTCGGTATCCAACATTGATGCCGTAGGATAGATGCAGCATGCATATCGAAAGCGCCGCTCAGCAATTTTAGGATGACTTAAAACTTCCAACAAAACGTCGGTCGTCCCCGCGTAATCGTCCGAATTCTTCGCGCTTCTCGAAAACGGAATCGATGCTCCAAATTTTTTAGAAACATCGGCGATTTCCTCGTCATCTGTGGAAACAATTACATCCTCAAATAAGCCGCTTTTTTTAGCGGCCTCGATCGGGTAAGAAATGATCGGTCTTCCGTGGAACTCCTTTATGTTCTTCTTCGGAATGCGTTTCGACCCTCCTCTCGCGGTTATGATTGCTACGTTCGCCATTCGTTACTTGTTCTTTAAATTCGTCGGAAATATTTTGAACCGGTTTAAAATGGGAAAATCAAAATAAGGTTTGATGTCCAATCGGAGTCATCAGAATTTTTACGATCTCATGCTGCTGTTGTTCCGTCAGCCCGGGGAAGATCGGTATGCTGATCGCTTCCTTATAATATGCTTCCGATTCGGGAAAATCATTCCTATCGAAACCCATCCTTTCAAAATAAGGCTGCCTGTAGACGGGAATATAATGAAGATTTACTAATATACCGGAACTTCGGAAACGCTCGAAAATCTGAGCATGAGTATATTCAATTTCCTGCAATTTCAAACGAATAACGTATAAATGCATTCCTGAATAGCTGTCTTCTCGACGATAAGGAATGATAACAGGTTTATTAGCGAGTAGCGCGTCGTATCTATCCGCGATAGAATGTCTGATTTCGACGAATTCTTTCAGCCTGACCAACTGACTCACTCCTAGCGCTGCCTGGATATCGGTCAATCTATAGTTATATCCCAAGTCGATCTGCTGATAATACCAAGGTCCGTCGGGAGCGTGAGTCATTTCCGAGGGGTCCCTAGTGATTCCGTGACTTCTTAGTCGATACATCTTAGCGAATAACTCCGAATCGTTTGTCAACGCCATTCCGCCTTCGCCCGTCGTGATGATCTTGACGGGGTGGAAGCTGAACACGGTTATATCGCTGTATTTACAATTTCCGATCGGTTCTCCCCTGTATTTCCCGCCTATCGAGTGAGAAGCATCTTCGATAATTTTAAATCCGTACTTAATGGAAAGTTGATGTATCTTGTCCATTTCGCAGGGTTGGCCGGCAAAATGGACCGGTATCACGACCTTAGGGAGCGAGCCATCCTTTTCGGAAATTTTCAGTTTCTCGCCGAGTTTATCCGCGCTCATATTGTAGGTTAGAGGATCTATATCGACGAAATCTACCGAAGCTCCGCAGTAAAGTGCGCAATTTGCACTGGCGACAAACGTTATGGGGCTTGTCCAGACCCGGTCCCCCGCACTAACGCCCAACGCCAAGCAAGCCAAATGAAGGGCGGAAGTGGCACTATTAACCGCAAGGGCATGTTTTGCGGCACAGATACTAGAAACCCCTTGTTCGAACTTGGGAACCATCGGCCCCTGCGTTAAAAAATCCGATTTTAAAACGGCGACTACCGAATCGATGTCGTCTTGGGAGATATTTTGTTTTCCGTAGGGGATAATCATCTCATCTAGCCTTCCGTTTATTTGATTGAATTACTTCGATTCGTTGACCGTGAGCGCCAAAAGTTTTCGCTTAGTAAATTAAACCTTACTCGCGAACAATTCGTCGTAACGACCTTCACGAATGATACGACCTTCTTTCATCTCGAATATATTATCGCACTTGCTTACGGTGGAAATTCGATGCGCAATCATGATGATGGTCAGTTCCTTTCCTAATCCTTCGATGGCATCCATGACCGCCTTTTCTGTCTCGTTATCAAGGGCGCTGGTTGCCTCGTCGAAAACGATGACGGAGGCTTCTTTATAAAGTGCTCTAGCAATGCCGATTCTTTGCCTCTGGCCGCCGGACAGTCGAACCCCTCTTTCTCCGACGATCGTATCATAAGCGTCCTTTAAGCTCTCGATATGAGAAGATATCTGAGCTTGCTTGGCGGCCCGTAAGGCTTTTTGTCGATCTATCTGTTCCGGTGGAATTCCGAACGCTATGTTCTCGATGATGGTGGAATCGGAAAGATAAATGCTTTGCGGAACGTGAGAGATGTTTTTTTGCCAAGCGCGAACCGTATCGTATCGGACAGTCTCACCGTCGACAGTCAATGTACCGCTAGTGGGCTCCAATAGTCCCATCACTATATCCAGTAGGGTGCTTTTGCCGCTGCCGGTCGTGCCGATAAATCCGACACGAGTCCCTTTTTTAACAATGAAATCGATTCCTTTCAAAACGAAGGGACCATCGGGAGTATATTGAAAATATAAATCGTTTCCTTTAATCGCCTCAGTAAAGGGTAGAGGCGGAGAATTCTCGTAATTCTGAGCCTCCGGTATTTTTTGATCCAACAACTTTAATACGTCCACCAAGATGGCTTCCGTACTCTGAAGATTAGCCCAAGATTGAAAAGCCTGCTGCAATGCCGGAAGCATTCTCTGCGCGCCCAACGCAAGTGCTCCCAAAGTAGGAATGACGGTGGAAAATCCGCCCTCCCCGAACGTAAGACTATAAGCAAAAAATGCCATCAACGCCATCGCGAGAGCTTCTATCGTGTATCTCGGGCTTCCGCCCATAAATGCGTTGTTTCCCTGAGCAATACGAAAACGGCGATCGGATCTTCGGTATGCTTCGCAATACACGGACTGTGTACCGTCGATTAGAACATCTCGAATTCCGCCTAAGCCTTCCTGTAGCGATTTCATAACGATGGTCTGTTCGTCGGCGATCACTTTTCCGTTAGAAAGTAGCCGCCTTTTGAACGTATAGGCGACGCTTACATACAAAATACCGAATATTAAGGAAGTCGAAATCGCCAGTACGGGAGTGATCGCAATGGAGGCTAAGAGAATCGCTATTAAAATAAAAGCGGAACTCAACAGGATTAAAACCTGCTGAATGATTCCACCGGATACACTGTTTGCCTTCGAGACGATTCCCGTAACGATTTCGCTGCTGTTTCTAGAAACATGAACACTATACGGTTGATTTAAAGTCTTCTTATAAATTTCGATACTCAGATCCGCCCCGGTCGCAAAGGAAAGCTTCGTGCTAAGCCAAAGTAACAGCAATCGCATGGCTCCCGCAACGAGTGCCGCTCCGGCAAATGCGAAAGTTAACGGTAAAAGCAATTGGTTTGGTGATGTAAAGTTCCAGAATTCGATAAAAGGTCGTATTTCCGTTAGAGAAAATACCTTTTCAGGCGTCGTCAAAACCGCCAAAAAAGGCAGGATTGCTCCGATGCTTAAAATCTCCGTAAACGAAGTAATAACGATCATGAACAGAAGTAAAACGAATTGTCTATGCCTCCTGGGGGCCAAATGTCCCCAAAGTCGAACTAGCGGGATCTCATCTATTTTATTAAATTTCATTTAACGAACTAGGGCGAAGAAACTCGTTCAGAACGGCCCCTTGAACCAGTCTCCCGGAACATCATGAGGCTTTTTCTCCAACGATTCCAAAACCTCGCTATGAATCTCGATTCCAAACGATTTTGCGATCTCGGCCGCGATCTCCTTGGCTCCGCGATAATAATACTTGGTCAATCCAAAGCTGGACGGGGATGCAAAATCAGGTTGGGTTAAACGAAGTGGAGGGGATTTTAATTTATCGAATTTATCCAGGCAAACCCTCGAGACGACCTCGCTGGCTATCGACGAGAATGGGGAGGAAGAATCGAGAGCTAATAATTTGCCCGTCTTCTCCACCGAGGTAAAAACCGTTTCCCAATCCAGAGGTCGAATCGTTCTTAAATCCACGATCTCGCAAGATACGCCATATTTTTCCAAAACTTTAGCGGCATGAGTCGCTTCGAGAGTCATATAGGAATATGAAACTATCGTAATATCCTTCCCTTCCCTAACGATCCGTGCCTTTCCGATCGGAGTCTGATAATAACCTTCGGGGACCTCACTCTCCACGTTATGCAGCCATCGATGTTCCAGAAATATGACCGGATTTTCGTCGAAAACGGACGATAATAGCAACCCTTTAGCATCGTCGGCGCTAGTCGGCATGACAACCTTGAGTCCCGGAATGTGGGCGAACCAGGATTGAAGGTTTTGGGAATGCGTGGGGCCTTGACCCCATCCGTGCCCAATTATAAGTCGGATCGTAATCGGAGCGGATTTTTTTTGACCGAACATGAAGTACCATTTTGCGGCGGAATTCACTACCTGATCCATAGCATAAAGAAAAAAATCCAAGCGTTGGTGGATCATTATCGGACGGATCCCGTTGAGGGAGGCCCCGACACCGACACCCGTCATCCCGTTTTCGGAAGTGGGCATGTCGAAAACCCTTTCTTCACCGAATTTTTCTACGAGTCCTTCTGTCGTACCGAAGATTCGTTTGGGATCGTTCGCTCCTAATCCGAAACAAATGACAGAGTTGTTTTTTTCCATCGCAAGGTGAATCGCTTCGTTTATCGCCTTGGCAAAGGGTATATTTCTTTTCATCGATTTATTTATACTCCGACCTGTACGATTCCGCCATGTTGGGAAATTCGGAATTTTCAGCGAAATCGAATGCTTCATCGATTTCTTTGGAGACCAGAATCTTAATCTCCTTCAATTCGTTCATTTCCGTACCGGAAGCGAGGAGGTCCTCTTGTAATTTCAAGACAGGATCCCTATCCAGCCAAGCCTTCACTTCTTTCACAGGTCGATAGCCGAGGTTATCATCCAAATTAGGCCCGCAATGTTCGAAATGGCGATAGGTATAAAATTCCCAAAAGAACGGGCCGCTACCGTTTCGCATATCGGCGACTGTTTTCGAAACAGAATGATAAACGCCGAGAGTATCATTACCGTCCCCTACATCGCTATTTACCCCGATCGCCTTCACCAATTCGTGGATTTTTCTTTCAGAAGGCTGTCGAACCGAAAGCGGAGAATATACGGAAAAGAAATTATTTTCGCAGATAAACAACACGGGCAATTTTCGAACGGCGGCGAAATTAGCTGCTTCATAAAACGCGCCTTCTTCCACGGAACCGTCCCCAAAAAAAACGCAACTCACTTGGTTCGTCCGATTCAATTGTATAGACAAACCGAGTCCGACACCCACAGGGATGCTATTTCCGACAATGGAAGTGGATCCGATAAAACCGCAAGAAAGATCACTCAAGTGCATGGAGCCTCCGTGCCCGCCGCTACAACCGGTCTTCTTTCCGTAGATTTCGGCGATCATTGCCTTCAAATCGCCGCCTTTGCCGAGATAGTGAGCGTGAGCACGATGCGTGCTAACCGCAAAATCTTCCTTGCCCAATACTAGACCGACGGCCGCAGCCACACCTTCCTGCCCGATGCTAAGATGGGTAGGACATCTCATCTTATTTTGGCTATATCTTTTTGATATTTCCTCTTCTGTCAGCCTGATACGTAGCGCCGATACGTATAAATCCTTCAACACGGATTTCGAAGAAATATCCGCACTAACCTTAACAGTCATAAAACAACCACATCGAAATATAATACTTTAATTAAATTCATCTGAAGAGAGTCGATACCCTCATCTTCTATAAAACCGATTCACACTTTCCGCAACGAATTCTATTTCTTCCCGTTTTAGATACTGATGGATGGGCAAAGTCAAAATCCTCCGGGATTGCGTTTCGACTACTGGAAAATCGCCGGTTTTATATCCCAAATTCTTGCTGGCGGGTTGCAAATGAATTGGAATCGGATAATGGATCGAAGTCTCCACTCCCAAATCTGCCAGATAATTCTTCAGCTCGTCCCTCCTCTCCACTTGAATCACAAACGTATGAAACGTGTTAAACTCTTCCGGCTTATCCGCGGGAATGAATACGAAATTTTTATCCAATAGTTTTTTATATAATTCCGCGTTCTCCCGTCTAAGCCTAATCAATTCCTGTAATTTGGAAATTCGATAGTTCAGAATGCCGGCTTGCAACGCGTCCATTCTGGAAACCAGTCCGAAGAATTCTACCGTGTTGCGATCAACCAAACCGTGATTCCTGTAACGACTTACGTTTTGAAAGACCTTCTCGTCGTTCGTAGTCAAAAAGCCGCCGTCTCCGCAAGCATTCAGGTTCTTAAGAGGATGGGTGGAAAAACATCCGACCGCCCCGAAGGATCCACTCATTCTATCGCTCCATTTAGAGCCTATCGATTGGGCAGCGTCCTCTATCACAGGAATTGAATATTTTTCGGAAACTCGAAGGATTTCTCCCATCGAAGCAACCCTTCCCGTTAAATGAACGGGCATGATCGCCTTGGTTTTTTTGGTGATTGCTTTTTCTATCTTTTGCGGGTCTATGTTTTGGTCCTCGCATACGTCTACAAAAACGGGAACTGCCTTTAGATGCACTATGGCCGCTGTGGAAGCGATAAACGAATTAGGAGGAGTAATGACTTCATCCCCCGGCCTTACTCCCAGCGCAGCCAAACCGCACATTAACGCATCCGTCCCGCTGTTGAGGGCAACGGCGTATTTTACTCCGCATAGCTTCGCGGCGGCTTCTTCGAACTTCTCGACCTGATTTCCTCCGATATAATTTCCGGAGCTTAGTATCGATTCGATTACAGGCAACAATTCCAGCTTCTCTCTTTCCCATTGCAAGGAAAGGTTCACGTAATGGACTTTATTCTTCGTTGTCATTTTAAAGAAACGTAAAATTCCTTAACGGTTTCTATAACATAATCCATTTCTTCTTTCGCAAGATGCTGATCACAGGGGAAAGTGATGATCTTCTTGGTATGTCCATCAGTTATCGGGAAGTCGCCTTCCTTATAGCCGTATTTTGCCAAAGCTCTCTGGCGATAGATTGGGATCGGGTAATGAATCTTCGCTTCGATCCCCTTTTTGACGCAATAATCCAGAAGCTCGTCTCTCTTTTCGGCAAATACGATGTACAAGTGATAAACTATTCTGAAGCCTTCCGGGCGAGGCGGAAGCTTGATTTGGGGAATCAAGGAAAGGTTTTTATCGTAATAATTCGCATTTTCTATTCTCTTATCCGAAATTTCCACCGCGTTCGGTATCAACCAATTACCGACTACGGCCTGAATCGTATCCAATCTGGAATTGCAGCCTAAGATTTCCACTTGATCTCTATTGATGAGACCATGGTTTCTCAGCAATCGCAGATGCTCGGCTAACGCGTCGTCGTTAGTCGTTATCACTCCTCCGTCAGACCATACATTCAAATTCTTTAATGGATGAAGAGAGAAAGCGCCGGAATTACCCCAAGTTCCCGCCTTTTTTCCGTCAATAGCGCCTAAGATGGACTGACAGGCGTCCTCAACGATCGGCAGGCCGTACTTTTGAGCGATCGGAAGAAGCTTCCGCATATCGGTCATATATCCGGTAAAATGCACGGGCAGGATCGCCTTCGTCTTTTTCGTTATGGCTTTTTCCAATAACTCGACGTTCATACAAAACGTATCGTCGCAATCCACGAATACGGGAATCGCACCTAATTCGGCAATGGCGCCTACGGTCGCCACGAACGTATTTGCAGTCGTGATCACCTCGTCTCCGTGGCCGATCCCCAAAGCCTTTAATGAAAGTTTAATGGCATCCGTTCCGGAATTCACACCGATCGCGTGTTTTGTCTCGATCAACTCGGCAAACTTCCGTTCAAATTCGACGAGAGGTTTACCCAACGTAAAATCACCTGTGATTACGAATTTCTTCAGATCATCCCAGAGATCGTCGCAATTCGCGAATTGTTGGCTTAAATAAGAATATCTTACCTGCATCATTTTTACCTTAACTTGACCGATTGCATTCTTTTGATATTGAAATATCTCTCATTCGTGAGGGAATCCGGAAGAAGATTAGCGTCAAAGGCTTTCTTTAAGTCTTCTACCGCCTCCTTTATGGAATGATTCGCTCTAAAGCCGAGAACCTTAAAAAATTTTTCCGAGGAGACATGGTAGGACCTATTATCATTAGTAGGCGTAGTAATCAACTTCACGTCATCTCCGACCGCCTCTTTAACCATCGTAGCGATTTCCAAAACCGTATGGTTCTGGTACCCGGCATTAAATACGTCCCCGGCAATTTTTTCCTTGGGAGCTTTTAATAAAACAAGATACGCCTCGACCATGTCCGCGATATGAATGTTCGGACGTAGCTGAGAACCTCCGAACACACTAATTTCTCGTTTATGATAGGCTAGGTTCGTGAGAATATTCACCACCACATCCAGCCTCTGACGCGGAGAATAACCGCAAACCGTCGCAGGACGTATCGTAACGGTTGTAAAATCATCGGATTGGTATTCTGCCAGTATTTTCTCGCAATCGGCTTTGAACTTGGAATAATCGGTAAGAGGTTCTAACTCGAAATCTTCGGTAACATTCTGAACTTCTTTGATTCCGTAGACCGAAGATGAAGAAGCATATATGAATCTTTTAGCTCCGCTTTTTTTGCTGATTTCCACTAATGGACGAAATGCATCCAAATTAATAGATTTTCCCAAATCAGGATTCAGCTCAAAGCTAGGGTCATTCGAAATACAAGCTAGATGAATAACGGCATCATGCCCCGGAATACTCCGTTCCAGAATCGCTCTGTCCCGAATATCGCCTTCGATCTTCTTCAAATTCGGATGATCTTTTAGAACCTCTTCCCCGTATAGCATTAGGTCGAGAACGGTTACCCCGTAACCTTCTTCGAGTAAACGTGGGACCAGGACTGCTCCTACGTAGCCGGCACCACCGGTAATATAAATACTCTTGATCTCTTGAGACATGTTTACTCCAAATTCTTAATAAAGTTTTCTAATTTCTGTCTGGAAACGGGGATATTTCCGATTGTCTGAACGGCCAAAGCCGCCACGCAGGCTCCGATCGCGGACGCTTCCATCAGGTTGGCACCGGAACAAATACTAACCGCCATCGCCGCGAATAGGGAATCGCCGGCTCCGGCAACATCCACCGGATTCGAAATAAGGGCCGGGAAATGTTCCTTTTTTCTAAAATGCCCTGGCGAATCGTTCGAATATGCGATAAAACCTTCAGCCCCCAGCTTAACGAGCAAGTTCTTTGAACGAGTACGTTCCAACAAAGTATTGGCAATCCATTCTAAACCGGCTTCGTGATCGCTTAGGGCAATCCTCGCTTCCCTTTCCGTTGGGCAGATTAAATGAAAATCCTCGAACTTGGCCACATTACCGACCTGACTACTACATTGCAGATCCCCGAAAAGAAAGATTCCTTTTTCCCTAGCTATCGATTGGATTTCCGAAAGTATTCTCGGAGTAACTACGCCGTAGACGAAATCACAAATTAAAATTCCGTCGAAGTCGGGGGCAATCAGCCGAAGTTTTTCCAGGAATTGATCCTCGATATTTTTAGATAGAGAATGCTCCTTCAAGCGACTAACCCTGAACAGCTTCTGGTTTTCAACCATATAACGAATTTTGAAAGTAGTCGGACGAGTAGAGTCTCGAATCAAGTGAACCCCGATACCGTTCCCTTCGAGATCGCGACGGACCAGATCCGCATTCGGGTCCTCTCCTACAACGGATAAAAAGGAACATTCCGCACCTAACGCATTCACGTGGGCCGCAACGACACCGGCGCCTCCTACAAATTCCTTTGTCTCCAATTCCCTAACGACCAAAACCGGTGCTTCCGCACTCATCCCGATCGCATCGCAGGCAACGTATTGGTCTACGATTGTATCTCCGATGACGAGTATTTTAGAACCGGAAAAATTCGCGATGCGAGAAAGCAAGCCATCAGAACTCACTCCCTGCCTTTTGCAGGATTGCAGGAATAAATGTCTTCGCTCGGTCTCGATTTCCGACTGGCTTCCATGAAGAAGCTCCGAACTAGCATAGTGAATTTCGCCCGCATGAAAGACGACCTGCCCACCCTGTTCTTGAATTTCGGCGATCGCCTCGCGAATATCCTGCCGCTGCGAACCCTCGAATTCTTTTCCGAGAACGAGTATGGAAGGTTTGGTTCTGGATATCAATTGATTCAAGGATATCTTGTCTAATACGAAAACCGAATCCACAAAATGTAGGGAAGCAACTCCTTCGGCTCTCTCCATTTGCCGAAAATATTTATTACGTTTCGCTTCTAGGTTGTCGTCGCCCAGAACCGCGACCTTCAGTCCCTTTGACAGACTTTTTGCATATTGCAAAAAACGAATATGTCCGGGATGGATCACGTTAAAATGTCCGTAGCAGAGAACGAATGGTTGGTCCGTCCCATGATCGTTCAGTTGAGCAAGATCGCCTATCAATCGTATTTTTTGAGAGTTGGAGGTCATGATCTGGAATTTATTAATTTGAAGATCGAACTAGTTCGGAAGCTGGATAACCATTCGTCCGGATCGTCCTCGTTCGGAAATTGGATTTGACCCTGCGCTCGCATCAAGGACTCTTGATTGCCTATATCCCTCATGATGCCCTTATTTTCCCACGTCGCTATCTTCCCTAGAAACTTAGGCAATACCTGATTACTGAAGTCGTGAATCTCCGGCCTGGCGTGTAACCACTCGAGAAGCTCGGGACTAATAAGATAGATGGCGGCGTTTGCTAAATTGCCAGGCGGGTCTGGTATTTTTTCATAAAAATTTCTCACTATGTTCAGTTCGTCAAGCTCCACAATTCCGCAAGTTCGCGGAGTATCAGTCCGAAACGTCATCATCGTCATCAACGTTCCGGACGGTCGCTTAAACAGATGATAATCTATGAAATCCCTAAAATCGCATGCACAGAGATTATCACCGTGAACCAATAGAGTCGTCTTACCTTTGAAAAATTTGTAGTTCTGAAGAAGCGTGCCTGCAGTCCCTAAAAGAACAGGCTCGAACACCGCTTGGACCCTGCCTTGAAATTTCGGTCTATCTAAAAATTCGAATACTTTCTCCTTTAGATAATGAACGTTTACTAATACGTCCCTGATCCCGAGTGCGAAGATCTGATCCAACCAAATTTCCAAAAGGGGCTTACCGGAAATCGGCATCAAACATTTGGGCCATTCATCCGTATAAGGTCTCAGCCTGGTACCCAGGCCCGCTGCCAACACTAAGGCGCCAATCATGTCGCGATTACTTTGTGTCACCTAAGTATTTAAACCAATCGGAGGTCGCTTTTTCTATTTTATCCGGCGTCCAGACAGGAGCCTCCCTCCAATAGTCGATATTCTTAATAAGCTCGGCCACTCCTTGTTCGATAGAAACCATAGGGTTCCAATTCAGTTCCTTTCGAATTTTGGAAATATCTGCATATGTGGAATCAGGTTCCCCCGGTCGTTTCGGGATATGAATCGACTCTCCACCTAATAACTCCACGATCCGATTGATGGAAACAGTCGCGCCGCTTCCGACATTGTAAATTTCCGAAACTTTATCGCTCTTAGCTGCGGCAAAAACCGCCTCGGCCACATCGGTAACATAGGTAAAATCCCGTGTTTGGTTTCCGTCTCCCACGATCGTATAAGGTTTGTTAGCCAGTTTTTGCGCGAGAAAGACTCCGAATACCGCTCCGTAGGTGCCTGAAGTCCTAGATCTTGGACCGTACACGTTGAAAAATCGTAAGGACAAAGCCGGAAATTTATAAACCTGAGCCCAATGCATGACCAATTCCTCCCCCATTCTTTTCGTCAAAGCATAGGGATACTGCGGCAGAATCGAAGCCGTCTCCGGTGTCGGATAATTTTCCGGAATGCCATAGCAGGAAGAAGAAGCTGCATAAACGAATCTTTTAACCCCATGATGCCTGCTGGCTTGTAAAACATTGAGCGTCCCGACTACATTGGATTGAAAATACCCTTCCGGATTTTGGATGCTCGGAACGATATCCGCGAGCGCCGCCAAGTGAAAAACGCAATCGACGTTCTTAAATTTAAAGATCCAATCCCCTTGCACGGATAAATCGCACTCGAATAAATCGATATGGTTTTTTACGTGTTCTAGATTGAACGATCGTCCTGTACTGAAATTGTCCAGAACCACGACCTCAAAATTATTTTTCAATAAAACGTCTACTAGATGGCTACCGATAAAACCGGCTCCTCCCGTAACGACTGCTTTCATCATTTAGATTCCTGACCTTTTTTGTACATCCACTGCATCAATATATGCCCGACGATCAGTTGCAAATCCTCGGAAATTTGCATGTCATCGATCTCAAAATGGATTGGATACTGGGCTATTGACTTGGCCTTGCCTCCCGTGTATCCGAGAACGGCAAACGTTTTCATCGCTAAACGGTTTCCAATTTCCAAGGCCTTGAGAATATTGGGGGAGTTCCCACTTCCCGATAAAACGATCAGTATATCCTTCTCGTTAGCCTTGACTTCGAGCTGTTGCGAAAAGATAAACTCGTAACCTTCATCGTTAGCGATACATGTAATGACGGAGGAGTTTGCCGGTAGAGCTTCTATACGAAGTCCAATCCCTCGTCCCTTATCAATCCCGTAATTGAAATCATTGGCGAGATGAATAGCATTTCCCGCACTTCCCCCGTTTCCGCAAATATAAACCGTTTTTTTGGTTTTCCAAGCGTCCCATAGAGTCTCCGCAAGCATTTCTATCGCGGAGATATTCTCCGGAGTGAACACTTTCCCTAATCGGGAAGTGTAGCTCAAAATCATATCCTTCATCAACTTTCGCCTTCCAAAGAGTTTAAAACCAAGTTCGCGATCGCAAGAGAAGATGTAATTCCGGGCGATTCGATTCCGAGGAGGTTCACAAGCCCGGGCATGCCGTGCTCTTTTTCCGTCTGTATAAGAAAATCCGCAAATTTTTCCTTAGGTCCATGCAACTTAGGTCGAATACCCGCATAGCTCGGCTGCAGCTGATCCGCATGAATTTGCGGGAGATACCTCTTTACGGAATCGTAAAATTTCAATCTTAAAATCTCCGGTACTGCATAATTCTCTTCCGTGACCCATTCAACGTCGGGCCCGAAACGTACGCCCCCCGCTAAGTCCAGCGTTAGATGCACTCCAAGTCCGCCGATTTGAGGTAGTGGATAAATCAGATGCGAGACTGCGATATTCGCACCTGTTAAGGAAAAATAATGACCTTTCGCCATCTGAAAGGCTGGAAGCGCTTCTCTTGGGAAATCATGGATTTTTCCCAAGAAATCATAAGCGCCTAATCCGCAAGAGTTTATCACCTTTTTAGTGGTAAATTCGGTGCCGTCATTTAAAAGTATTTTCCAGTAACCCTGAATATGCTCCAGAAAAACCGGGCTTTTATTACAAATTAAAGTTCCGTATTCCCCGTTTAGATCGGCTAGATAGGAGCTCATCAAATCTTTCGTTTCGACAATTCCTGTTTCGGGAGAATAAATGGCGGCCACTGCACTGATATCCGGTTCTGCTCGTCTTATTTCCTCCTCGTTCCACAAGAACAGTTCATTGATCCCGTTTTGTTTCCCATTGGTATAGAGGGACTTCAGTTTCGGAATCTCATCCGACTCGACAGCAACGATCAATTTTCCCGTTTTTTTGAAAGGGACACCCCTTTCTTTACAATAATAGTAAAGAAGCTTTCTACCTTCGATACATAATTTGGTCTTTAAGGAATTAGCTCCATAGTAGATCCCTGAGTGGATTACCTCGCTATTCCGAGAACTGATCCCAGTACCGAACTGACTCTCTTTTTCCAGAACAAAAAAATTCTTCTTTCTTGCCGCCAGTTCTTTGCCGCAAGCCAATCCGATTACACCTGCGCCAAAAACCACATACTCAATATCAGCCAAATATCACCGAATCCTAATCATTTTCGAACATTACCGTTTACGAAATCCGAATATGCTAACCTTATACCTTCATTCAGGTCCGTTTTAGGCTTCCAACCCAATTCCCTCAACCGGCTCGAATCCAAAAGTTTGCGCGGAGTTCCATCAGGTTTCGTCGAATCCAATGTAATTTCCCCCTGATAACCGACCGCCTCTTTTACAATCTCGGCCAATTCACGAATGCTTACTTCGCAACCACTCCCTACATTGATGGTCTCGTTCGATAAATAATTTTTCATCAAGAACACGCAAGCATCCGCCAAGTCATCGACGAACAAAAACTCTCGCAAAGGTTTTCCCGTTCCCCACATTACGACTTGCTTGCTATTCGATACTTTTGCTTCATGAAAGCGTCGAATCAGGGCCGGAAGAACGTGCGAATTCATTGCATTATAATTATCTCCGATACCGTAGAGGTTCGTCGGCATAGCGGAAATAAATTGAGTGTGAAATTGCTTATTATAAAATTCGCACATTTTTAAACCGGCGATTTTAGCTATTGCATAAGCTTCATTAGTCGGTTCCAACAAGCCTGTTAGCAAAGAACTTTCCTTGATCGGCTGTTCCGCGTATTTCGGATAAATGCAAGAAGATCCCAAAAAAAGGAGCTTCTTAACGCGATATATATAAGAGGAATGAATTAGATTATTCTGAATTTGTAAATTATTGTATATAAAATCGGCCGGATACGTATCATTTGCGTAAATCCCTCCGACTCGCGCGGCGGCGATAAAAACGTAATCCGGTCTGTATTCTTTGAAAAATCTCTCTACGTCTTCTTGACGAAGCAAATTCAATTCTTCCGAACTGTGCCCAATTACGTTCTTAAAACCTTCTTCACGCAGCACTCTATCGATAGCGGATCCCACCATCCCGTAAATTCCGGCTATAAATATTCGAGCGTCTTTTTCCATTAGATTAGAACCTTCTAATATTTTCCTCAAGGGGTTTCCGGAGTTTTCCAAAGCGATCATAGATCGCTTTTTTCGACCCTATCCGGCAAGACAAATTCACCTGCAAAAAATAAACCTCATAAGATTGATTATATTGCGCATAAATGGCTATACTGATCCAGGCTCTTCGGACATCCCGTCTTCCCGAATTCCCAATTTTTCCAACTCTTCCCTTAGCTCTTCATATTCTCTTTTCTTAATAGAATAATAAGTCAGAGTTAACTTGATTTTCTCCTCAAGTCCGGAAGGGGTAAGAATATAAGCATAGGCCAGCTTATTCTTACTATTCTTAAAATTCTTCGCCTTGATCCAACCTTTCTCCAGGAGCGCCTTAAGACAGTAATTAGTCTTACCTAAGCTAATCCCGAGCGCACTAGCCAAATCTCTTTGGTTAAAGTCCGGACGATCTTCGATCAGTTTTAAAATTTTATGCCTGAGTTCGTCGGTCATTGGATTTGCAAAACGGGAACGTTTCTGGCGAAGCCCCGGGAAAACCGGAAGGAAGAATGACGATTCTTCGGAATAAGTCCCCTGGACGTAGCTTCGCCCCTTGGGTCCCATTCCATTTAAATCGAGTCCAGTAAATTGGATAAAAGGCGAGTGTCAAGAATTTTGTTCAAGATTTGAACGGACGAGCAGAGGATGGACAAGCGGAGGACAGAGCTCAGAAGACAGATGCATTCGCTTTGCTCATGCTAGACAGAAGCTGCATGGTGTTGGAAAAGTTACAGAAGCAGAGGAAAGATCCATTATAACACAAGAATCTTTCTCTAGAACGTGGAAATTTCGTTTATCAATGTTCTGTCCTCTGCAGAAGACAGAGGACAGAAGACTGAAGACAGTAGCTGCTCGAAGTTAGAAAGGCAGCTGTGGTAGAGGTGTTAGAATCTAATATAACACAGGAATCTTTCGCTAGAACAGGGAATCTCCGCTCATCGATGTTCTGTCCTCAGCCTTCTGTCCCAAAGAATAGCACTATTTAATCACGAGTGCTAAATTTTATAAAAAAAAGTTGAAACTTTTTTAAAAATTGGCACTCTATATATATAAATGCTAATAAACAGGAGAGTTTAGAAATGAGACACCAAGTCGACCTTTTCCATCAAATGCGCAGAATGCAAAACCGAATTCATAACCTATTTGATCCCGTATGGGAAGGTGGTCGCGCATTTCCCGCAGTAAATGTCTATTCCAACGAAGATCGGATCATCGTTACTGCCGAAGTCCCGGGTTTAAGTCCCGAAGATTTGGAAATTACCGTAGCTCATAATTTGCTTACGATCCACGGAGAAATCAAAGACCCTGCTCAAGAATCGGGAACTAAACCTCGTAGATTGGAACGATCTCGAGGAAAATTCAAACGGGCTCTCGAATTACCGGTCGCCGTCGATTCCGAGAAAGTACAGGCCACTGTCAAGGATGGAGTTCTTACTCTAGCGCTTCCGGTCCAAGAGAGTGAAAAGCCGAGAAGAATCAAAATCGAAACCCAAGCCTAAATAGGAGGAAATATAAAAATGAGCATTGAAGAACTTACTAAAAATCAAGAAACTACGACCGATCAAAATAAATCGGATAACGAAAAGAAGGAAACCGATCGCAAACCGGTCTACACGCCTGCAACCGACGTTTATTCGGACGAAGAAAAATATCTCCTAGTGCTGGATCTGCCTGGCGTAAAGGAAAGCGATCTTGAGATTAGCTTGGAGAAAGATGAACTCAAGATCGTCGGCAAAACTTCCCTTATAGAAACCGATGGCAATTTGCGTTATTCCGAATATAGAACGGGAGACTACCGTCGAAGTTTCGCGATTTCGGAACCGTTAGACGAGGAGAAAATTTCCGCGGTACTTTCCAACGGAATTTTGAAAGTCACTCTTCCTCGCCGGAAGCCGTCGATTAAAAAAATTGAGGTTAAAACAAACTAGACCGAACTTCTTCACCTGAATCGAACGGACCACGCTCTGTTCAAACCGATTTGCCCGGGGATCCACTCCGGGATTTTTTTGCCATCTTCGATCGGCTCGAATTCTATGGACTTACGAAGACATTATCTCTTCTTTCCCTATCCAACCTTTTCATGACGTTTGCATGGTATGGTCATCTGAAATTCTTCAGCGAATTACCGCTTTGGAAAACGACCCTGCTGTCCTGGGAAATCACACTCTTCGAATACATCCTTATGGTGCCTGCCAATAGAATCGGCTTCTCGGAGGAAGGATTCAGCGGCTTCCGGCTAAAGATCTTGCAGGAAATCATCACGATAACCGTCTTTATCGGATTTGCGAGTTTGATTTTAAAGGAAGAGATGAAATGGAATCCTGCTGTTAGTTAATTCTATTAGCGGTGGCATTCGCATTCTACGATAAAAAAAAAGAGACTTATATTAAATCGTCGGCGAGCCGTTATTTCTACAGAAAGTCCGTATCGGCCGCAATCCGGCAAACGCGTTAAACCTTATCCATCCAGGCCGCAATTTCTTTCGTCAGGTCTTCCGGATTCGTTCCCGTCGGGAACGCAGCCAAAATATTTCCCTTTTTATCGACTAGGTAGATTAACAAAGTATGATCCACTCCGTATCCTGATTCTTTAGCGGGAAGAATTACTTTTTTTGAAATTACTCCGAATCCTAACTGCAATGAATCGATATCCTTTTTGGAACCGGTTAGAGCCACCAGCGAATTTCCCGGAAAGGTCGAAACATACTTTTTCAAAACTTCCGGAGAATCTCTCTCCGGATCGACCGAAATAAAAACCGGCCTAACTCTGCCGGAGGAATCTTTTAATCCCTTTAGCGCCGAACCGATCTCTTCGATAGCCAGAGGACACATATCCGGACAATGCGAGAATCCGAAATAAACTACGAATATATCCCCTTTTAATCCGGAAAGCGAGGTTACCTTCCCTTCCGTATCCTTGAGAGAAATCGTTTTCCATTCGGCAATCGGCGACTCGGACGCAAAACCCTGTTTTCTATTAAAAAATCGAGGAGCCAATCCGATTATGACTCCGGCAAAAACGACGATAAAACCGATGATGATCTTTCGTAAATTCATATATCCTAATATACCTAATAACTTTAAAACCGGACTGCCGTAAGATTCATACCGCGACGATCCATCCCATTGCGCCCCTATCCGCCATATAAGTCTGGTGAGGATGAAACATGTACCTCCCCCGCTTCGTTAAGGTAAATTCCACAATCACTCTTTCCGTCTGTCCGAGGGTAACTACGTCGGTATGTTCGTCCGGAGTCAGTTTTGTTCCGGTTCTAAAAACGTCAAACGTCTGAGAATGGAGATGAAAGGAAGCTATGGGATCGAACTCGGTCATATTCGCGATGTACAATCGGACTTTTTTTCCGACCGGGACCTTGATCGGAAAGCGATCATAAAATCCCGCCATGCCGTTCCAAGAATAAATATCATTCCTTCCCCTTTCATTCAAATCCCAACCGGAAAGAATCAGCATGTATTCAAGTGCAGGCGGTCGGCCTCCCGGCGGATCCACGATAAATCCGCCGTACAATCCCTTAGACATATGACTCGCCAACGGAGGAACATGACAATGATACGGATGAAATCCTATAGGTCCGGCCTGGATTTTATAAAGCCGGTCTCCGCCCGGGATTACCGGTTCCCATCCGTCTTCTTGAGGATCATGGGTTCCATGAAAATGAATGGAATGCGGATGAGCGGATTGATTGCGAAAAAGAATTTCCATTCTTTGGCCTTCCTTGGCCCTAAGAACTCGTCCTGGAACGATACCGTCGAAGGTCCAAGCATTTACGATCGTATTATGCGCGACCGTCAACGGAGTTTCTATAATATTGATCTCCGTTTTAAAGGACTTACCCGAGGGAGCCTCCGATACCGATTTATGTAATTCCATTCGATCCAAAAAACCGGAATCGGTAAACATAGGAGGATGAACCATGCTACCGTAGGAGTTGCCTCCGACAGCTCCGGGAAGCCGGACGGAGGTGACGCTTGAATTGATGGAAGTGGGAGTTGTTTTACAGAAGGCAGGATCGTCTTTTTTTTCGGAACCTATTCTTGCAAATCCCGATCCTGCTGCAAGACCGGCTCCTCCGAGCCCTAACCAGCGCAGGAATTCCTTACGATCCATTCTCGACCTCTATTAAAATTTTGCCAACGAGGAGACAAGGATCACTAAAATCAGCAGTCCTCCTCCTCCGTAGACAAGAGATTTCTTGGCCCAATCCGGTATCTTAGATCCGCCGAAGATATGATACGCGGCGGCACCCAAAAGCGGAACTACCACGATCGCGGCAGTCCAGAGACTTCCTTGTTTAGGAGTGACATCCTCCCTCTTGGCTAAATCCACGAGAGCCAAGGAAGCCCATAACGCGAAAAGTATGTACGGAAGATAATAACCGTAAAAATTAAATAGAAGCGTAAAAAAACCGGGATCAAAAATTTCATTCGTATTCATAAAAATCTCCTAATGCAATAAAATATAAAATCGTTATATATCAAAAAAGCGTCGTTATTTTCCGGGATCAACCGCCAACGCTGCCGACTATGATTCCCGCCAAAATTACGAAGAAACCGATACAAAAGCCGAAACCGGTTCCCAGTAGAGTATGCCTCAGCCATTGGGGAATTTCGCTCTTACCGAATAAAAGATAGGAGCCGCCGCCGATATACGGTACAAAGGCGATAAAGGCAAGCCATCCGAATCGGTTCGGTTTTCCGGGATGCAAATAGATCAGATCAGCCGTGCTCAAACTGGTCAAACAAACGTATAGTAGCATCGGAAGAATATAACCGAACCAACGGAAAAGTAATACTTGAAGATCCAGAGGCCTAGGCAAGGACAAACTTCCTAGAACGTCTCCGAATTTCGGTTTCCGTTCTGCGAGTATTTTCTTGGACTCCTCCGGAAGAGCGACCTTCTTCAAATCCAATCCGAAATCCTCGTACGGATGAATCGCTGGTTTTACCGGCGCTCCGATTCCTCCCGGAATATTTTTCTGGAGAGGAGGAACCGGTTGGCTTTTCCAATCCCCGCTTTTGAAACGACCCAATGTTGCGTCGACCATAAGGGAAAGAATATTATAAGTCGGTAATAATTCCCCGCCGGCCGGAACCCGTATCCCACCGCCGCAGGAGGAGATTTTTTCCAGTAAAGGCGGAATGGAAGTTTGAAATTTATTCCCGGAAAAACAGTTTCCTATGCTGATCGGTCCGTTCAGACTCAAGTCTCCCAATCCCGAAGAATGAACCACGTTGTCTTCCACGATATTGGAATGGGAAAGCCAGAGATTCTCGTCCAGATTGGGAAGAATCGCGACTCCGAAATTATCGTGGCCGATAATTATATTATTCTTAATTACGTTCCTAAGTCCTCCCGCTATCAGGACTCCGGTTCCGTACGAGGGATATTCCAAAGCCTTATAGGGAGCGCTAAGATTATTATTATCATAAATTAAATTGTTTAGGATCGTAGTTTCCCGTTCCGGAGGGAGTAACTCCCGATCGAGAGAATTAGGCGCCAACCCGACGATATTATTTCTCCAGATGGAGCTTATGATATATAAATCTCCTCCTGCATTCGTACCGGAATATCCCAACGCGCTGTTTTCCGAAATTAAATCGTACAAAATCGCGCGACAAGGATAACACTGTCCGACGTAAATTCCCGAATCGGGAGATCCGGAAGCATACGAATGCTCCAGTACTCCGTTACTTGAATCGAACGCATAGAGTCCGTAATCTCCGTTATTATAAGCGGTCAAATAAGAACCCCGATAACCTTTGACTCCCGTCCAAAAAAAGCCGTTCAGAGTGGCGTTCCGAGCGGTCATATTTTCAATTGCGACTCCGTTCGCTCCTACTACGATCACTCCATTCCCGCGCTGGAATTGTCCGTCCAGGATGACCTTATTTCGATCCGTCCCGCGGAGAGTAATCGAAGGCGTAGTTACGACTACCTCCTCGTAATAGACTCCTTCGTCTATCAATACAAGATCACCCGGAGCGGCCGCATCGACTGCGTTTTGAATCGTAGGATAAACTTGCGGAACTTTACGAGTTACACCCGAAAAAGTTTCGACGGACTTCCAGGATTTTCCCACCTTAGCCGCCGGATTGAATGGGATGTTGCCGACTACAATATCCCCCACCATTCCTTGCTTACCGTCCGGAGAAGCATGAAAGGAACAAAAATAAGGAAACACTCCCTCCTTAGGAAACGTAACCCTCACCTTCGCCCCCCTGGGCATGACTAAATTACCGTACGCCTTTTCCGTGGACCAGGATCGATCCACGGCGATCGCGTTGTGAGGATTGGCGCCGGTATTCACAAATTCGACCATCCCGCCGATCGGGATTCTTTGCATTGGCGGTGAGAAGGCATTATCCACCATCACTATATGTGCGAAACCTTCCGACCCCCCGTCCTTGCTACAGGAAGAAATAACTCCTCCTAGCAGAATCCCAGAGACTAATAGTCCTAGCCAGGGAAGCAACCTGACGTGTTTCTTGTGAATCGACATCGGAACTCCTCTTATTTATGAGCTTTTGCTCACCTTCTGCAATAATTATATTGAAACCTTACTGACACAATCACTTTTTAAAAAGTTTATTTTCAACCAATTGTTATCATTAAGAATTTGAGATCGTTTCGTCGGGAGGAATCTTTCCTGCCCAACCAAAGCGCCACCAACCAGTTAATAAGGAAAGAACGGGCGAAAGTAAATTCAAAAACGCATACGGGAGGTATACGAGTGTCGGCACTCCCAATGCAGCAGCCATAAAAGAACCGCAAGAATTCCAGGGAACTAAGGCGGAAGTCATCGTTCCCGAATCTTCCAGGACTCGCGACAGGTTTCTAGAATCGATCCCTCTCCTCAAATACGCATCATGGAACATTTTTCCGGGTACAACGATCGCTAAATATTGGTCTGCACAAAGTAAATTGACTCCGATGCAAGTGAAGACCGTGCTCGAAAACAACGAGCCGTTCGTCTTCACCCTTTTTAAGATGAAATCGGCTATCGTTTTAGTCATTCCACCGCCCTCCATCGTTCCGGCGTAAAACATAGCCGATAAAATCAACCAGACGGTGGAGAGCATGGAAGACATTCCTCCTCGGGAAAGTAAATCGTCTACGACGGATTGTCCCGTTTTTACCTTCGTACCTTCCGACGCGGCTAATAGAATTTTTTGGAAGGAGGTGGATACCGCAACTTTCCAATCGCCTTGCTGTCCGTACAGATCGGCTTGGGTAAAGAGAGCCAAGACCGCACCGGAAAGGATTCCTATGAATAAAGCCGGAACTGCAGAAACTCGGAGGTAAATCATAAAAAACGTCAAGAAAGGCGGAATGAGAAGATACCAACCGATAGCCCAGCCCGAGCGTAATGCACTTACCACCGGCTGAACTGCGACCGAAGTTTCCCCTACTCCAAGGCTTAGCCCGAGTCCTAGCAAGGTAAACGCAACCAAACAGAATAGAAAAAGCGGGACCGTCGTCCTGGACATATTACGAATATGTGATATTAGAGAAACCCCGGTAATGGAAGAGGCCAGATTCGTAGTTTCGGAAGAAGGGGAAAGCTTATCCCCGAAGTAAGCACCCGAAACGATAGCACCGGCTACCATTCCTAAGGGAATTCCTAGCGCTGCCCCGACTCCGACCAAAGCAACGCCGACCGTACCGGCTGTCGACCAGGAACTTCCTGTCGCCAAGGAAACGACCGAAGAAAGTACCAATGCCGACGGTAAAAAGACGGAAGGACGAAGCAGTTCCAAGCCCCAAACGATTAACCCTGGAACGATTCCGGACCGAATCCATATTCCGATTAAGGCCCCGATCAATAGTAGAATTAAAATCGGCTGAAGGACGTTTCGCATGGAATCTAGTACGGTTTCTTCAAGTCGTTCCCAGGAAATTCCTCTCAATCTAGAAATTCCCGCAGAGAGCGCCGCCGCGCTGAACAAAAGAATCTGTGCGGGTCCTTCCGCAATGCCGCGACCGAAAACGAATCCGGCCCCCGCTAAGGACAAAACTAAAAAAGCGAACGGAAGTAAGGAGATTACGAGTCCTGGCCCCTCTCGATTCATACCAGCATATCCTCGGGGATTGGAGAGAAAATATCGATCCGCTTTTTAAGATAGGGATGCGGAAACTTTAAGGATATTGCATGCAAGGCTTGTCTCTCTCTACCGAGTCGATCCATCAAATTCGGTTGCTTACCCTCTATAAAATCCAAAAACACCGTTTCGTCGACTCCGTAGAGCTTATCTCCGAGTAACGGGAATCCGAGAGAATAGAGAGTCGCTCGAATTTGATGATTTCTGCCCGTTTTTGGAAAGCAAAGAATGCGGGAAAATCGTTTTCCGTCTAAAAAACCTCCGCCGAGCGATCGAAAGTCCGTGCTACTCGTCTCCCAGTCTTCGCTCGGTATTTGTGGAATCCTAGGATCTGCCGAATCATAGAATGCCCTTTTTTTTCGAATTTTAGATTCGGTATCGGGACCTAACCAGCCCGAAGCGGTCAGTCGTTTCGGAAAATCCCCCCAAACCAGACTAATATATATCTTATGCACCGACCTGGTCGAAAAGAAAGAAGCTAAACGAGACGCGGTTTCCGAATCCTTACCGAAAAGAACGATTCCGGAAGTTTCCCGATCCAGGCGATTTACTAGGTACGGTCTTCCGAACCTTCCGTCCGATTCCAGGATATCCACCAGATTATTCTTTCGATACCGTCCCGCCGCATGAACCGGCAGATCTCCGGATTTAGTGACGGCAAAAAAACGTTCTTCCTCGTAAAGGAGAGAAAAGCGAGTATCCACGCTAGGCTCCGGAAAATCGGAAGGAAGATACTCGACTTCTTCTCCTTCTCTTAAAATATGCGATGCCTTGCAAGGTTTCCCATCCAGACTTATTTTTCCGTCGGACAAATGTTTTTTCCAGCTGGACCGAGAAAGATACGTAAATCGTTTTGCAAGAAAGAGATCCAATCGTTCGCCTGCCTCTTCCTTTCCCACTCGAGTGCGAAGCGCAGTTTGATTCAGATCTTCTCTCCGGAATCGAATCCCATTTCGGGAATCTCCTCATAGACGGAACCGTCCGGGTCGGAATGTGGGATTTCCGTAGCCATCGATTCGGAACCGGTTCCGATCGTTTTTTCGTCAAAAGAGTCCTCGTCAGCCGAAACCTCCTCTCGAGCAGACTTCCTGCGGCTAGCCGATTCGTCCTCCGTATCCTTTTCCTCCGAACTCGGGGCTTGTTTGCCGCCGTCCTTTCCAAGCTTGGAATCCACGAATTGATTTAAGATTTCCTCTTCTCTCGCGTTTAAATTGAAGAACTGACAACCGACCCGAAAAAGTTTATCCGTGTTCGCGATATTTCGAATCACCGCTCGAAACGTTCCCTTGAGCTCTCGATTCAATTGCAAATCGAATAGTAAAGTTTCACCGACGGCAAAACTTCGGGAAAAGAAGATGGATTGCTGGTGAAAAAAACCGAGTCCATTTCTGCTGATGTCCTCCACTTGGCATTTTTCTTTCGACTCTTGGAAAAAGCCCGAGCTAATCACATCCCTGGAAATCGCAGCCGAGAAAAGGGTGATCTTATTATAATCTTCCGTATTCATCGGCGTTTCCGAAAGCACCTGAATGTACCCCAGCGGTGTATAATTTTTGTATCGTATCAATACGCAAATTTCCGAAACAAAACGGGATTCGATTTTATTAATAGAGATCAGCTTCAGGTATTCTTCCATCGGAACGAAATTGGCTCCTCCGGAATCTCTATTATAACGATTGATTATAAAAATGGACTGCTCGAAATTATACATGATCCTGAGACGGTTATCCATCCGATCCGAAAAATACACCAGCGAATCGTAATAGCTATCTTTGATTCGTTTGGCGTGTCTCTGGATAATCGCATCCACAGACTTATCCACGAAGCCTAACGATTTTCTTAAGTGCTGCTGGTTGATGAGATTATAAATGAGGATCGGTTCGCTATTTGCATTTTCAAATTCGACCCTTCCTTGAGCCCTCTTAGCCTCGGATACTTTTACAGCCTGGATTCTAAGCAATTCAAAACCGTTGGTATCGTTACGTGCTTCGACCGTAAAGACTCCATGAAAAAAATGGTAGTTATGAGTTAAAAAAAGGATCCGGATCTTGTCGTTAGTCGGTTTGCCGGGAACGGAAACGAGCAGAAAAAGATTATCCTTAATTCCCACGATTTTTACCGGATAGGAACGCCCCTTAATATCTACGGATACGGGAAGGCGTGTAAACAGTGTCTGGAGAATTTTCTCCAATGCATCGGTTTCCTTTACCGTTTTATCCAAGGCTTTCCCCCGATAGAATTAGCAATCAGACGACAATTAAGGGACGAATTTACTGGTCCCCTTCTCAATGGGAAGAAATTTCCATTCAAATTTTCTAAAAGGGATTAGATAGGAAACTTGGAAGGGAGGATCTACATCGAAATATATATTCCGTTCTCCGAGGGGATTTAGGACGTTTGAGTTACTAAAAATCTCTCTCGTTCGGAATCTTATGGCTACCCGCGAGTCGAACTATTTTACCGGCTCTTCTTCTTTCTTCTTAAAAATAAATTCACGTTTAATTTCGGAAATTTTGGAAGTTCCGACCGTATTCATCGACTGGATTAGGGTTTCGGTATACTGTCCGATCAGGAATCGAACGCCGGCGACTCCCCCTCCCACGGCGGAAATTGCCAGGGGCCTTCCTACCAAAACAGTATCGGCGCCCAATGCGTGCATTTTAAAAGTATCTGTTCCGCTTCTAACGCCGCCATCTACCGAAATATGAATTTTCGAACCTAAGGAATCCCGAATCGAGGAAAGCACTCGGGCCGTTCCGGGCATATCGTCCAGCACTCTTCCTCCGTGATTGGATACCACGATCGCGTCCGCTCCCGCATCCACCGCCAAACGAGCGTCTTCCGGAGTCATGATCCCTTTTAGAATGAACGGAAGTTTAGTTAAGGACCGGATTCGGGCCAGAGTCTCTAGGTTTCGCGTAATCGAAGGAATTTTCTTTTGAACCATCGTTTTAAAATTTACGGCATCGATATCCATGCCCAAAGCAATGATTCCTTTTTCTTCGGCCTCGGCAAAGCGTTCCTTCAGTAATCCTTCATCTTCCCGGGGCTTGCATATTAGAATTCCCTTTCCATTGACTTTCGACAAGGCATCGAGCATTACCAGATACTTTTCCGGGCTAGCGCCGTCGCCTAACCATGCGATGGTGCCGGAGGCGATGCAACCTTCCAATAAAGTGTAAGCTAGGGTGTATTCATCCATCGCTGCGTTCATATTAGTGATCGCTCCGGTCATCGGAGCCGCCATTATGGATGTGGAAAGTTTTTGCCCTAAGAACTCGATCTCGGTGGAAGCCTGCACATGCTCGCGAATGTAGCGGGGAAGAATCGAGTATTCCGCAAGAGCGTTTATGTTATCCTGGAAGGTAAGCATTCTTCCGACTCCGCCCATTCCGGGAACCCCGGATGCGCAGTCGGTCCCGTCGCAAACTTTACAAACCCAACAAATTTCCTTTCCGAATCTAACCCTGGCATTTTGGGCGATTTCCTTTTCGGAAACGGAATAAAGTTCGTCGCATGTGAATCGAACCGTGGAACGAACCGACTCGAAAATTTTTTCCGCTTCGTGTAAGGTATCCGCGGTGATGATAACATGTCCCGTCTTCTCGATATTATTCGTCGGTTCCGGAATGATATCCCCGATTTTATGAAGCAGAAAAATGTCGGTCACTCCGTCGATCTTCTTGGCATCTTCGAATCCTTCGATCGCAAGAAGTTTTCCTTTGGGTGCAAGTAATGCTCGCTCGATCGAAACCCGCTTATATAAGGGTTCTAGATTATCCGGTTCTTCCCCCAAAGCGATCAGGATCGCGGCACGATTCAAGTTGATCCCGCTGGAAAGAGGAAAGGTAAATGCGGACATGAAACCTCCCGATAATCGAGCGGCGATTTCACCGACCTTGACCCCATCCGGAGTGACTTTTATATCCCCTTTACCGGCGCCCCTACGAATACCGAGCGCCTTCATACCTCGAAACATAACGTCTTCGATTTCTTTTAACACGGATTCAGGAAGTGCTGAGGGCATATTATGGCCCATTTCTATAAAGTACGGTTCCCGCTCGATGATTCTGTCGGCGATTCCGGTGATAGCATAGTTCCCGTCCCAGGCTAACGCATCGACCGAGACTTCGGGACCGGGCATGTATTCTTCCAAAATCATTTCTCCTGTCGGAGAATATTTCTTAGCATGTTTAAAGGCCGCCTGCAGCTCTTCGCGGTTACTGACTTTTACCACTCCGCGAGCGCCCATATTGTCCGCAGGTTTCATCACTAACGGAAATTTCAAAAAATCTAATGCATCTCTAGTATCCTGAATGCTCCAAATGGCCGCAAAACCCGGAATGGGAACCCCGGCCTTTTTAAGCCGTTCCCGCATCTTTACCTTATTGGATGCAGCCTCCGCGTCTACGAAGCGGATTCCGGGCAGGTCCAACGCATTGGAGACTGCGGCAACCGTCATACTTGCATCGGTTCCCGCGGTGATAACGCCGTCGACTTTGGTTGTCGTCGCTAACTTTTTGGATTCGCGCACCATCCCTTCGATATCCTTAGTGGACATCACCAAAGGAAGATCACAAATCTTTAATCCCGGAGCTTCGGGGTTCATATCAGCAACGATGGTCCGAAGCTGCATCGTCTTTGCCGTTTGGATGATGGGAACCTGTAGGAGGCCCCCACCCACGATCAGGATGGTTTTGCCTGCGACTTTCCTACTCACGGAAGAACGGCTGCTCCGATATTTCGAGTTTCGTCGCTTCCCTCAAGAGTCCTTTCGATGGTTTGAATGCTGCCTTTTCGAATGATTCCGCCGGCCAATAAATAGTTTTCATTCTTAGGATAGAATATGGCCGATTGTCCCGGAGCTACTCCTTTGACGTCTTCCACGGGGAATACGCGAATTGCAAAATCTTCTTCCTGTCTGATCTTGGCCAGAATCGGTCTAGAACGATAGCGAACCTGCACTCGGCATTCTTCTTCCTGACCCGATCGTAACGGAGGCCACGCTTGGAAATTCAAATCTTCGACGAGAAACGATTCCACGAATGTCTCCCTGTCTTCGCCTAAAATTACGGTTCCATCATCCTCGATGGATAGAACGTACAGCGGATTTTTCCATGCGATTCCTAGGCCTTTGCGCTGACCTATGGTAAAATTTTCTTTTCCGGAATGCTTTCCTACGATTCTTCCGTCGCGAAGCCTAAAGAATCCGGGAGTAAAGTCCACGTTTTTGCGGGCCAAAAATTTTCTATAATCGTTTTCGGGAATAAAACATATTTCCTGGGATTCTGCCTTTTCCGCGACGGGAAGACCCATCCTTCTCGCGATATCCCTTACTTCCGGCTTCGTCATTCCGCCTAACGGAAATAATACGTTCCTTAAATTTTCCTGGGAAAGTCCGTATAGGTAATACGCTTGGTTTTTATTTTGATCGATCGCATCCGCAATCGCGTATCTCCCGCCGACTTCCACTACCTTGGAATAATGACCGGTCGCGATCTTATCGATCCCTAACGCTTTAGCTTTTTCGAATAGTGCTCCGAACTTTACGAAAGTATTACATTCTACGCAAGGATTCGGAGTCTTTCCGTCCTTATAATCGTTCACAAAGCGATCGATCACTTTTTCTTGGAAAAGCTTTTCCATCTTGATTACGTAAAACGGAATGTTTAACGAAAGGCCAACGTCTCTCGCGTCCCGAATGTCTTCCGGCGAACAGCAGGACTTTTTGGTGGTATCGCAGGAGGGAGCCTCGTATTCCCAGGTTCGAAGGTTCACTCCGATGACTTCGTAACCTTCTTCCATCAGAAGTCCCGCAGTTACGGCGCTATCCACCCCGCCGCTCATTGCTACGATGATCTTCCCTTTACTCATGACCTACACCCGTTTCCTTTCCTACTATACCAATAAGACTCCGTTTTGTGTCCAAAAGAATTCGGTAGTTTTCTAGCCAATTCCGACCCAGGATCCCTCGGATTCCCTTATTGAAGTCGCGGGAAATCGCGTCGGGAGGAATTCCACCCGGAAATACTTCCAATTCGGATAAACAAAACTCGGTCGCTTCTCCCATTTTTTTTACGAAGACCGGGCAGAAAGGCTTAAAAATTCTCGTTCGAGCGGATAACCGTCCTCCTCCGAAATTGAATACTATCGTCTCGGCGCCTTCCGCATACCGAAGTCCTTCGACTCCTCCCCATTCCATCGAGGTATATTTTGCCCCGGTATCCAAGACCCAAGCCTCCATAGTAATGCCCGGCGGCCTAAGAATAAAAGCCAAGGGTTGACCGGAACGAATCTGAAGATGAAAGAGATTATCCTCCGGAAATCCCGGAGCCGGCCTAGATTCCTCGGACTTCCAGAAAGAAATCCGCTTCGGTAATTCTAGGAGAACGATATGCCCTAAAAATGCATTCATCCCAAGCAAACCCTGGACTCTCAATTCGGGGGGAAAGGTATGAGAGTAAAATTCGATTTCGCCGGGAATTTGGCCCCCTCTAAAAAAAAGAGTGGAGGAATGAATCCTTCGTACGGATCGAATGCTACCGCCCGGAAAACTAGCGCTTAAAACTTTTGTGGGTGAATTTTTGGGGACATGCTCTTCGGCCAGGAAAGATGCAAAGGAACCGGTATCCAAGAGAAATCGAATCGGTTCCGCCCCCTCGGTCAAAGAAAATTCCAGAACAGGCAAATGATCCACATTGCGTAATGGGAGGCGTAACCACGTTCCTCCGGGAGCCTCTTCCAGACGGGTGTATTCCGGAAGTAACTCAGAGAGCCGGATCGGAAGACAGGAGGAAAGCGAAAAAAGAAATATCGCAAAGCAAAGATATGCGAAAGCCGAATCCGAGAAAATCTTTACCGCATAGACAAGCTTACGACCTTTAACCTGATAAAAACGATCCGTAAAACAAAATATTCTCATCTATCCCGCTCCTAATAGAGGAAACGTACTTTGATGAACCGTCAAGCAAAGGAGGAGAACGTTTAGGTCAGTTTTTTAATACAACTGTTGTTAGGGCAGCGAGTGTGATCGATCACACAATCTCGGTATTCGATTCCCGTCTTTGCATCCTTGGATTTGTATTCGATAAAGCATGCGTACGGCGAAAAATCGAACTCTTCCCTGCCGAGAGCTCGATTTCGAATCCTTCTACCTAACTCGGCCTCTTCGGTCTGACTCAGATAGAAATGGTCCAGCGCAAGTTGTCTTTCCATGATAGATTCATCGGCAAAAACCCGAAAGACATAACCGTCGATTTTTCGTAAAATTCGAAACTAAAGGCAAAAATCCTTCCCGAAGGCGCTCAATTCGAATTCAAAGATTGCTGTATAATGGTTCTATTTTTTCCGGAATGTTTCGCTTCATACAGGGCCTTATCGGCTCTTTCGATCAAATCTTTGTTATTTCGGTCCGAAATCCAAAATTCGGAAACACCGATAGAAAGAGTTACCTTAAAATCCGGCCCTCCGTTAGGATTCGGAATCGCAGAGGCCTCCACGGCTTTCCGAATCCGTTCTCCCATTTCGAAACCTCTTTTTAAATCGGCGCCGGGCATAACCAAACAGAATTCCTCTCCGCCGTACCGAGCGGCGATATCGTGTTTTCCCGCACTTTCAATCAATCGTTTGGCGACTGCGATTAAGACTTCGTCTCCGGCCTGGTGGCCATGAGTGTCGTTGAATTTTTTGAAGTTATCCACGTCCGTAAATAGGAGGGCCAAGCCGGTCCTTTTCTTACGACTTCGTTCCATTTCTTCCTTTAACTTTGTCTGAAAATAATGATGAACTTTCAAGCCGGTCATCATATCCACCGTAGCCAGTTCATACAATCGGGAATTTTCAACGGCAATTCCGGCTAATGTCGAAAGAGTCGTAAGAAACTCCCGATCTTCCTCCATCCATTCGCCGAGAGTGATTTTTTCGCCCAACAATAAGAGCCCGTTCACTTTTCCTTTAGCGTTAAGAGGAATGATCAAATCTCCCCCGATTTTCCTAAGAAACTGCAACTCGGGACTCAGACCCATAGCCTCTTCCACTTGATCCGGAGTCATCGCCTTCAATTTGGTTTCTAGGAAAGTAACCAAAGGCGCGTCCGTTTTAATGCGAAAGCTTACGTCATCTTCGTTTAAATCGAATCCTTTAAAACTCGGTTCCAGTTCGAAATAATTGGAATCGGCTTCCGGCGCTAGAAAAATCGCTGCGCTTAACGTTTGAAGTTGAGCGAGGCAGATATTTAAAATTGCATCTATAAGATACTTGTAATCGAGTGTAGAGTTAAGGGCCTTACTGATCTCGATTAATTGTTTTTGATCGTAGATCTTTTTCTCATAGTACTCGATCATTAGAGGATCGTTGTCTTTTCCGATCAAGTTGGATTCTCCCATTCCGTGTTTACAATGGTTACTATTTCGCTATGCCCATGTCGGCGAAGAATTTTCGACTGAAATGAAAGTCGACTTGCTCCAAGGTAGTAGCATCAAAAACGTTTCCTCGTGGAAATCAAACTCTTTTTAGTTTTTTCACTTGACTTTGGGCCCTGGCGAGTGAAACATGGTTTCAAGACACCGCGCGGTGGAGCAGCCGGTAGCTCGTTGGGCTCATAACCCAAAGGTCACAGGTTCGAATCCTGTCCGCGCTAGAGTGTCACGCCAATCCTTATATCCATAAAAGCAAACAATTGGACGCGCAAAACTTGCGTAATTCGACAATTTGTTTTAGTTTCTTTTTGAAATCCCTGTAAATCTAATTCGAAAGGATTAACCTTTACGACTTACCGAGTTCTTTTGATCTTTCCGTCGCTCGTTTAACCGCTGCAAGGATCGAATAAGCGAACTTGTTTTTTTCTAATTCTTCCAAACCGGCAATGGTTGTTCCGCCGGGAGAAGTTACCCGATTTTTCAATTCTTCCGGATGAAGGTCAGGATCCTTTCCTCTTTCTTCCATCAAGAGACTCGCAGCACCCAATACCGTATGAATGGATAACTCCAAGGACTGACTATAGGTTAGACCGGACGCGACTCCACCTTCCGCTAAACTTTGTATAAAACGAAAAACATAAGCAGGGCCGGATCCGGATAAACCCGTAACGGAGTCTAGTAATTCTTCTTTGGAAACTTCCAAGCAATAAGAGATAGGAGAAAAAATTTCTCTCACAGTCGCATAAAGTTCCGGATCTCCGAAATAACCCAAGGCTCCTTTTTCGACAAGAATAGGCAGATTCGGCATGATTCTTACGATACTGGAACCCTTGGGGGAAGAATTGCGCAACGTACCGGTATCGATTCCAGCGGCAACGGAAAGGATTTTCTTAGGTGAACCGAGAGATTTTAAGGTTTTAGAAACATCTCCCGGTTTTACCGAAAGGAGCAGTAGTTCCGATTTTTTTTGAAACTCTTCCCAATCCTTCTCCAGCAGAATCCCTTGCGCTTTCTCAGCGGGAAGAAACGGATCGAAGCCGAGTACGTTTTTTTTTCTATTTTTCAGCGAACGATAAATCGCTCCACCCATGTTTCCGCAACCGATGATCCCGATAGTTTCTTGGCTCATGATCTCTCTCCGAATATTGCGCTTCCGATTCTGATGTAATCGCTGCCTTCCGACACTGCGATTTTATAATCCCCGGACATTCCCATAGAAAGTTTGGCCTCGGGAAAATAATCCTTACGAATTTGACCCAATTCATGAAAAACCTTTCGAGTCATTTCTTCTTCGCCGGAACTGGGTCCCATCGTCATCAATCCTTCAATCCTGCAAAATTCGGAGGAAAAAGAAGATCGACTACCGAGAAATTCCAGCAATTGCGAGCGGGAAAAACCGGATTTGGATGTTTCTTCCGTAAGGTTCGCTTGCAGGAAGATTCCCATTCTCCATCTATCTTTTTCCAGTCGTTTTCTCAATTCTTCCAGAGCGGCGACGGAACCGACTCCATGGGCGTACGAATAGAATCCCGCGTATTTTCGTAACGTTCCTGACTGCAGCGGTCCGATATGATGGAGAATAAAGTCCACTCCGGCGGTTCCTAAATCTGCGAATTTATCCCAACCTTCTTGCACTCGATTTTCTCCGAAATGCAGACAGCCTCCCGAAATCGCCTGAACCACTTTTTCCTTGGGTTGGAATTTAGAGACTGCGATGATCGTCGCGGGATTTTCGGGCCGAATCGATTCGATTTCGGATCGCAGTGATAAATATCGTTCTAAAACTCCCAAGACTCAGGTCCTGCAATGCTATTCTTCCTTGGATTTCTTTTTTAGAGTGGAGATTTCCTTTTCCAATCGTTCGACTCTTTTTTCCAAGGGAAGATTCTTTTTTGTGCGAACCACTTTATCGGATTTCACGCCTAGTTTCTTTTCCAGTCTATGAACTCTCTTTTCCAGAGAATGCAAGCGAGTTTGTATTTTACCTGAATGCGCCTTCTTCTTTTTATGCGAATGCTTTCTATGTTTGCGGACGATTCCTGCCGATTTTTTAAGGACTTCTTCTTGGCCGCCCTTAAATTCCGTAGGACGTTTGGATTTAGGTAAAGGTTGATTTACTTCCGGATACTCTTCCATACCGGATTCCCGTTTACGTACCGACTCATCGGGACGATCCAACCCTTTCGATTTTCCTTTTTCGGGTCCCAAACCGGGTACATCATACTCCGTTTTCGGAAGAGATTTAGGACTTTCATTTTGGATCTCTTTGGGAGGAGGGAATTCCGAATCGAAATTCTGAGTCGTAGGCGGGAGCTCCTTACTTTGTGGGACCTCATCCAAGCCGATGATCACTCTTTCATTCGGAGCCTGTTCGTTCGAGGACGCTTGCTGGTTTTTTATCCATACGGATATTTTATCCCGCTGGAAGATTACGTAAACGATCAAGCATCCTAGCAACAGGATTAGTAATCCACCTAGAAGAGTTTTCAGAATATCCCGGTTCATACGTTTTCCTTTCTACAATATCGGCCTAATAAGGCCGCAAACGGGTAAAAAACCCCGGTTTACCTCAGGGGAAACCCTAATTCTTCCGAAAGGACTAGGGTGACCCGGCGCGCATTATTCTTCGGACTATCCATTTTATCGATAGGTTTTATTCCGGCAAACTCCTCCTGGGCTCCGCCTATCACCCGAGATCAAGACGAGGCGAGTCGAGTTCTGCAACTTGAAAAAGTGCTGGGAGATTGGAAACACTACAACCTTTTTCTAGTGGATGCATTCGAAGGAGCAAGACCTTGGGAAATATACCGGGGTATTTCGTTTATCAACAGAATCGAATTCACGTCGCAAATTCCCTCCTCACAGGCTTTTCTAAAAGAAAAAGAACTCTATAAGGAATCCACTTCGGAAGAGTACCGATCCATGATGATTCATAGTTTCTTTGAAAACCCGAAACAAGAACATCTGGAAATCAGGCCGAAAGAGCCGATTCGTCTACCGATCGGAATTCCGACTCGGATTTTTTTCTGGGCCTACTCTTCCAATCACCACGCAACGATCGAAATCGTTTTCCGGCAGAGAAAGTCCAAGGAAGTAAGTCTGGAAATCGGGGATCTACAATTCGACGGTTGGAAGAGAATCGAAACCAAACTATCGGTTCCCGGTCGGAATATCCGTCTCAACCAATCTCTCCGGTTTCCGCTGGAAGTCAGCGCGATTCGAATCAAACCGAATCCGTTTCAACCGAAAGGCGAATTCGTATTTTATCTGGACCGATTGGGAATACTAATCGATAGCCGAGACGAAATTTATCCCGGCGCGGAAATCAAAGACAATTGGGGAACTGCTCTATAAGAAAGTTACGGAGTTCCCCGGGATTCTTAGGGTCGAACCGAAATGCATTCCAATTTAGATATCCGGCCACCTCGACATTCGTTGCATTATCGTCCACGAATACATATTCCCGATCGGGGTAATCCGTTTCTATCCACTGATAATATTCCTGAGCCGGTTTGCGCACACCCATTTCGCAGGAAAAATAAAGACGATCCAAGGAACGTAAAAGAGAACCCACTTCCGGAAATTGCAGTAGCTCCTTGTACCAAACCGAATAATTACTGGCCAAGAGAACCTGAAATCCTTTCTCCTTCAGAGTCTTTACGATTTGAAAGGATTCCCGGATCGGATGCACGGAAGAAAACATTCGCGCTTTCAATTCCCGGGGGGAAGGAAGTCCTGCATCCCTATGAGACTCCAAGTAAAATCTGGAAAAAAATTCTTCTTCCGTGATCTGCCCTTTTTCGAAATCCAAGAAAGCTTGCCTTTCTCGGCCATTTCGAAAAGACTCCAATTGGTCCTTGGACAAGAGAGTCTTCAAAGCCGAATGAAACGGATCTTTGATGAGAGTGTCCATTAGATCGAAAACAAAGAGCGGAGATCGCATGCCCCCATGGTTTTCTTATATCGGTTTTTGACGATTCTTCTTTGGCCCCCGCTTTACGTTTTCTCGTTCCTGATTCCGGCGGCTCGGGAATTCCTAGGAATTCGATCGGACGATAAAAGAAAGCTGCTTGCGATTTCACCGCCGGAGCCCGGTCAAAAGGTGGTCTGGTTGCACGCGGCTTCAGTGGGAGAACTGGATCAGTGTAAAGCATTGGCCGTCGTTTTTAGGGAAAAGGAACCTGGAACTCTCCTTCTGCAAAGCGTATTCTCTCCTTCCGTTCGTGAATCCCAACTTGACGCCTTCCCCGCGCATATAAAATTCCATCTTCCATTGGATTTTCCGTGGGCTTATACTTTTATCTTCCAAAAATTTCATCCGGAACTATTGGTCTTCATGGCCTGGGATCGTTGGCCGAATCTATTGCTTGCAGCAAGAAGGCGGGGAGTTCTTACGATTTTAGCGAGCGCGGTTTTAACTCCCCCGGAAGGGTTTTTCAAGGAAAGATTCTATCGTTCCGTATTCGGCCTGTTCGATCGAATCTTTCCTTCCCATTCTTCTGCCGAGGAAAACTTTCGAAATTTATTAGGATCTTCCGCAAAAATCCTGACATTAGGAGATTGTAGAATCGACACAGTGATTCGAAAGGTGGAATCGAACCCTCGAAGCTTCGAAACGCCCGAGAACTATCCGTTTTCAAAAATATTCCTACTCGCATCCACCTATGAAGAATGCGAGGATCTATTGCTACCGCTTTTATCCGACCCATCCCTCCAAGATTTCGCGTTCTGGATCTTCCCTCATAAGACCGATCCGTCCAGAATTCAATCCGTTCTGACCCAGGTCAAAAAAAGGACCGAAAACTATTGTCTGTTCAGTTCTAGATCGTTTGAAAAAATCGATTCGCGGGTGATCGTATTCGATGTTTTAGGTCTGCTAGCGTACGCATACCAAGTGGTGGATTTCGCGTATGTAGGAGGCGCATTGCATAACCGAGTTCATAATGTCTTGGAGCCCGCATACTTCGGACTTCCATTATTAACCGGCCCGAAAATCGATCATTCTCCTGAGGCCAAGGAATTGAACCGGCGCGGCGGACTCTTTATCATTCAGAATCGGGAAGAAGTGATTCCGATTCTTTCCTTGTCGGAGGAAAAAAAGAAACAGATTGCGGAGACGAATCGATCTTTTTTGGAAACCGGACGGGGCGCGGGAGAAAGAATCTATCGAGTTCTGCGAGAATCCTAAATAAGATGATCGTCCTGTGAAGAAGAATCGATCGAGCTCAGAGGTATTCCTGGATAAGACGGTCGTCTTGCGAAGAAGGCCGCGACTTTCTTCCCGCTTTGAAAAAAGGTTTTCTCCTGTCGCTCGATCACGAAGACTGGGGAGGAAATGCCCATCTACCGTTGCACGGCCGTAAGCCTCCGAACGACTCCTCTTGATTTCAAGGGAAATCGCGAACGAATCCTATCCGCATTAGAAATGTGCGAAACTTCTTCGATCGTTTTATTTCCGGAACTTTCGATCAGCGGTTATGGGTGCGAGGACGCGTTTTATTTTCCTTGGGTTTGGGAATATTCCTGGAGAAGTCTTAAAGAAATCGCGCAAGCGACCGGAAAAAGAACGGTAATACTCGGTTTACCTTTTTTTCAAAGTCCTTACTTATTCAACGTTGCAGCCGTCTTACGAGACGGAGAAATTTTGGGACTCGTGCCCAAGCAGAATTTAGCCCAAACCGGAGTCCACTACGAGAACCGATGGTTCGTCAAAGGCGAAGAAGCCGGTTCTTACGCGCTTACTCCCGATGGGCAGGAAATTCCTTTCGGGTCCATGATATTCGAGACGGAAGATTTCGATTTCGGAATCGAAATTTGCGAAGATTCCTGGGTTCAAACTAGACCCGGGCAAACTTTGGTGGACGCGGGTGCAGACCTGATTCTTTCTCCGGGCGCATCCCACTTTGCATTAGGAAAACAGGATATAAGAAAAAGGTTATTCGGTGAGGCTTCCAGAAACGGGGCCGGCGCAATCCTATACGCAAACCTCGACGGAAACGAATCAGGGCGATTGATTTTCGAAGGCGGTTCTTTAGGGTTTCGAGAAGGGGATTTGGTCGCGGAAGGACCGAGATTGCATTTTAAGGATTTTGAATTAACTCATTTGGATCTAGATCCTCTGGATTTGCGAACGAGAAGAGCTCGGAATTTCCGATCTTCCGGCACGAAAGAATTTCGATCCAAAGGCAGAAGTCTGCAACGAATTCGAATTTCGGAATTAGCGGTATCGAAGCTAGTTCAAAAACCCTCCACGAAAATTCAAGACTCTCCGGCTGAAGCGTTTCAGGATTTCACCCGGGCAACATCCTTAGGTCTCTTCGATTATCTGAGAAAATCAAAGACAAAGGGATACACACTCTCTCTATCCGGCGGTGCCGACAGTGCGGCCTGCGCTCTCTTGGTCAAAGCCGGCATTTTAATCGCCGAATCGGAACTGGGAGATTCCTTTTTAAAATCGATCGGGCTAGATAAGAATCATCTGCTCTTTACTCTGTACCAGGGAACCGAAAATAATTCGGAATATACTCGTGAAAGCGCAAAATGTCTAGCTTCCGAGTTAGGGGTTCCCCATTCCGCCATCGAAATCGGCTCCGAAGTATCCTCGATGATCGAAAAAATTTCGGGAGTTGTCGGATATGGGCCGGATTGGAAACATCATAATCTAGCTCTACAAAACATTCAAGCACGGGTTCGCTCGCCTCTCATCTGGCTTTTAGCGAATCTCAACGGTCATTTACTTTTATCCACCGGAAACCGAAGCGAAGCTAGTGTAGGTTATACGACGATGGACGGAGATTCGTCCGGCTCGGTTGCTCCTCTAACCGGCATTAGCAAGGAATTTTTATTAGGCTGGCTTGCCCATGTTCATGCCGGCAAAGATCATGTTCTTCCGGCAGTAAACAGCCTGGGGCGAATTCTGGAAACAAAGCCTAGCGCCGAGCTAAAACCGCTGGAAGAACACCAAGAGGACGAAACCGATCTCATGCCTTATCCTCTTTTACAGAAATTAGAGGAAGCCTTCGTTTTGTTCGGGCGAACGCCGAAGAATTTGGACGAAACCGTATCCTGGTCCGACGCGAAAGAAGCCGCGGAAGGAGCACGGAAATTTTTGCGTCTTTTCCCGGCTAACCAATGGAAAAGAGAACGGCTTCCGCCTTCCTTTCATCTAGATTCCTATGGTCTAGATCCTAAATCTAGTTTCCGCTTTCCGATCCTGAGCGAAATTACGTTTTGATTCTTTAAAGGATCCGCGAATCGCTCCGGAGGAAAAGGGTTTATTTTCCGATTTGTTCGAATGACTTTCGCTTATCCTGTTGAACTTGGTCGAGCTGCTGAACCATTGATTGGCGAATGGCCTCTAATTTCTTTTCCTGCTCTTCATCGCCGGAACCTTTTTGCAGATCCACCAGATATGTTACGATATCCAAACGGTCTTTGGCTTGCTTTTCCATAAAATCGTAATATACAACCGTTTGTTCCCGAGTGGCTGTTCTTCCCAAAACGGCTCTTGTCGCATCGGAAACCGTTTGTTCGAACTGCTTGCGCTGTTCTTTTTCCGCAGGACTTAGCTTAGAAGGAATCAAGGAGTTTCCGGGAAACCGTTCCTTTAATTGCTGGAAACGGTCCATTTCTTCGTTCGTATAGGGCTTACCGGTTTGAGGATTGACCGGATTATCCGCGTCGGCCGCATCGGGTCGATTTTCTTGTGTGGACTCCTGCTTTTCATTTTCTACATATTCCCCTTTTCCCGCCCGAAAGAAATCGGAATCAAAGACCGAACCTGCGGCTCCGGCAGTTCCCGCAGAACCGGAAGAAGAGCGAGACCCTCCGCCTAAAAGACTGGTAACCGCATCCAATTCTCCTTTCTTTCGACTTGCTTCTCCGCCGGAGTCATCTCCACCGGTAAAAAGAAAGGTAATGAATAGGATGAAAAATACGATAAACCCGCCGATAAATAATAATTTGCGTATACCGCCCAAGGTTTCTTGCCTCTCTTTTTTTTGTTGTAAGACCGTCCGAAGAGGGAATCCTATCCTCGTGGGTCGTATTTTTGGGATCTCATACCGCCGGAATCCGGGCAACCTAAAAACCCGGAAATTCCTGACAGGACTCAGCTCGCTGATTCTGATTTTTTACGTAAATACTTGCGGTACGAATACGGAAGTAGCCCAATCCCCGTTCGTATTCATTACGCCTGTGAGTGTTCCGCAAGTCTATAGTGTGCAGGCTACGAATCCGGGAATGGACGATCTTTTCAATGTCGTCGATCCGCTTTATTCGATCAATTACGCAAATTATAAACCCAATTATTTACTCAAATATTATATTTCGAATTTAGAACCACAGTTCGTCGGCTATAATTTGTACATTACTTCGGCAACTCCCTCGATAGCCGAAACCTCTACGGGTGGCGGCTTATATCTTGAAAACGGAACTCAGCCGTCGTTTCCCCAATTGGCGGTCCAGGCATCCACGAAGACTCTGACAATCCATCGAATTAAGAATTTCATTCCCCCTCCGGGAATAACCTCCTTTCAGAAATGTGAAGTTTATACATTCACGTTACGCGCCCTCCTGAATTCCGGAGTCACATCGAATCAATCGACTGCCGTATCGAGATGTAGTTCCCTGCAACCCGCTACGGAATGCGGATCGGATACTAGTTGTAACCCTACCTATTGCCAGGATCCCGCTTGCACGCCTACCGTTCAAGCCACGTGTTCGGTTGGAACCATTTGCAATCCTTGCCTCTACCCAAGCCTAGCAAGCAAGGGCTGCCCCTGCCCAAACGGAACTCTTCCGCCCGGCTGCAATCTATGAATCTATCCTGGGAATCCAGGTTTAAAATCACGCCAGGAACTGCCTACGTCGTCGCGACACCGATCGGTAATCTGGAGGACATCACACTCCGGGCAATCGAAGTATTAAAACAATCCGACACGATTTATTGTGAAAACGCGAATCATAGCCGGAGGCTATTGCAAACTTTCGGCATCCAGACCGTTTCTAAAACCTTATACAAGGATCAGTCCGAACAACCTTTTGCGGGAATTATCGAGAACCTCAGATCAGGTCAAACATTGTCCCTGATATCGGATGCAGGGACGCCGGGCGTGTCCGATCCCGGTTCCCAATTAGTTCGTGTCCTGAGAGAGAATGGGATTTCGGTTATTCCGATTCCCGGGTCGAGTGCTCTGACTGCACTTTTATCCGTTTCGGGTTGGCAAGTGCAACCTTGTATTTTTCTGGGATTTCTATCCGAGAAAAAAGGAAAGAAGCGGAATCAGTTAAAAGAATGGGGCGAATTCGAGGGGGTACTCGCCCTTTTTGAATCGGTACATCGGATCCGAGATACTCTCCTTGCTGCCAGAGAAATTTTTCCTCGATCGGAGTTTTTACTGGGTCGAGAACTTACTAAAATGCACGAAGAAATCATTAAAATTTCGCCGCAACAGCCCATCGAAACCCTAAAATTCGCGGAAAAAGGGGAATTTGTTCTACTAATCCAGGGAAATACTAAAAAAATGCTTAACGGACGTGTCGGGGTTGCCGATACTTAGAAGTGAGAGGGAAATCCAATGACCATTGACAAAGTAGGCGGCATCAGTGGCGGTTCCTACGAGCCTCGTAAACCGACACCTGTAAGGAAAAACGAAGCCAAAGAATCTTTCGATAATATATCTATATCAGATACTGCTAAGCAAAAGGCGTCCGAAGCTCGTTTGCAGGCCGAAGTGCAGACGATCTCGCAAAAAATCGTCTCGTCTCCAGTAGACTCCGAACGTTCTGCCAAACTTAAGGAAGTCAAAGAAAAACTTAAGAACGGCGAATATGATACTCTTAGCCCAGAGATCCTAAATGCGGTTGCAGATCGTATCGCCGAATCGTTTCTCGGACGCTGATCTTTTCTTAAACCCCGGAATTGATTCCCTTGTATTCCGGGCTTCTATTCATCTCCCCGTTCTGATTAGCGGGAGGACCGCAGGTGCCGATACTCCCCGACTGGATCAATTTTAATTTTCCCACCAAAGTCCATTTTGAGGCCGATTGCGGTTTCAAAATGGGTAGTTTTGTGAAGAATGTCGGCACGAGAGCCGTCATACTTTCCACTCAGAACGAGTTGGAAAACATGGACGAATTCTCCATCATTAAGACTTCCTTGGAAAAGCATATTGATGGCGTAATTCTTTACGATAATATCGAAAAGGAACCTACGCTAAAAGAGTTGGATACGGCGGCTTACTTTGCAAGAATATCGAACGCGAATTGCATTATCGGTTACGGTTCGTATGAAAGTTTAAATACCGCCAAATTAGTTTCTCTACTTACAACGAACGATTCTTTCGCCGAAGATATCTTCATAACGAAAAGAGTCCCTAAATTAAAAAGGCCGGTTCCTTTAGTTTTGATACCTACTCATCCGATCATGGGACTGGAGTGCGCACCTATCGCCACTATTTATACCGACGAAGACAGGACGGTCCGGTACTTTACCCACGAATATCTTTTTCCAGAACTGGTGATCGCGGACGCTAAAATCGGTGCATTCATGACATCGGCCGACGTCGCAAAAGTCGGCGTGGGGATTTTAGCCGCTGCCGTGGATAGCATCTTATCCAAATATTCGAACGAACTTACGAACTCATCCGCACTGAGAGCGATCGAGATTATCTATAAAAATTTAGTGCCCGCAATCCGGGACCCGAAAAATTTACAATATCGTAATGCGATTTTCGGAGCAAGCTTACTGGTAGGAATGTCTCATTCTTCTAGTTCACTCGGGCTCTGTTATGCGCTATCGTTAGCCGCTTCGAATTTAACGAATCTGGATATTTTTCAAGCGATGTCGATTCTTCTTCCTCACGTAATGGAATACAATTTGACTTCTTCCGCCGGAAAATACGTTTTGATCGCGAAGGCTTTAGATGAAGATATTTCCAATATTTCAGTAATCGAGGCTGCGATTAAAGCGGTGGAAGGAATTAGGAAGATTTATATAGAGCTGAAGATTCCGCAAAGACTCTCGGAATACGAAGTAAGAAAAATCGATCTTCCGGGAATTGCCAGTCTAGCGTCCTCGTTTCCCTTTTTAGATTGCCTACCACGCGAATTGCCAAAAAACGAAATCGAAACGATTTTAGTCGCCGCCTTTTAAGGTCTCAATTACGGGGAGGCTGGGGCATTTCATTACCGATTTGGAGATGCCCACCCTTCCTGGGTGGGGGATGGAGGCGGTTTTACAGAAGCAATTTCATAACACGAAATATGTGTACTGTCAACAATCATCGCAAAAAGCGTATGTAGGAACTCCCACACAAAACCTAGAAAGAAAAAGAGTTTCCAAAAAAATCGAATTATGTTAATGGAACGCTTCTGCGGGGCAGCGGGTACCGCCAATCCGGCCCCCGCCCAGGAAGGGCGGGGAATCCTTCCAAAACCACCCGAAGCACATCATCAAAATTCGACTTCATTTCCACGAACTTGGAACTTACTAAACAATTTTTATCATCCTCTGCAAAATCCGATATTTCTTCTTGGGACGGTCGGTTTTACTATTCCAAAAAAAACGGTACGAATTAGGGAAAAACATTTGAAAGCCGCCTCTAGAAAATCAAAATGGAACCGATGAACGAAGAATCTATCGATACAGTGATCGGCGACGATATCCAATTTAGGGGTAAGCTTCGCTTCAATAATGCCTTAAAAATCAAAGGAATGTTCAAAGGCACGATAGAAACTTCCGGCGTATTGATCGTCGGAGAAACCGGACAAGTCGAGGCCGATGTAGAAACCGGAACCTTGGAAGTAGAAGGCGACCTAAAAGGTAATATCAACGCAGTTCAAAAAATCTCCGTGCGCAAAACCGGAAAAGTAGTCGGGGATGTTCGGACTCCCGATTTAGAAATTGAATCAGGGGCAAAATTTAGCGGAAATTGTATCATGTAACCATGCCCCACCATGGTCTTTCGCTTTCAGAACTTTCTCCTTCGACTGTCCCTGGTCTAAGTTCGCTCCAATCCCACTTATTTCGAATTCGTTTTCGACAAGATGAGTCCGGTCTATCGCCATTAAGTTATCGCTTCGAAGACCTCCCCTCCCCGTTTTTATTACCCGATTTAGAAGGCTCTTTAGAACTGATCAGACGGTTTGTAAAAGAGAATAAGACAATTCTACTATTCGGAGATCGCGACAGCGACGGAGTCAGTTCAACGAGTTTGCTCGGTTCCTTCTTAAGAAAAGTCCATTCGGGAAATCTAATAATTAAGACTTCCAGCAACGAAGATTATGGGCTCTGTGCTCCTGCGATGAAGTTTATTAGGGATGCCAAACCCGATCTTTTGATTACTTTGGATTTCGGAACCAGTAACAGTTCCGAAATCGACGAACTCACAAAAGAAGGGATTCAGGTCATCGTCCTGGACCATCATGAAATTCCGGCAAGAATCTCCCCATCGGGCAAACTGATCTCTCCAAAGCGAGGCGACTCTAGATACCCGTACGAAAAAATCTGTACGTCTTTGATCGCTTGGAAATTAGTTACCGGCTGGCTCTACGAGTCGCTGACGGAAGCGAGCCATTATGTATGGGTCAAAGATACCGAAACTTTATTCGAGGGGTCTCTTGTTCACAAAGGAGTTCGGCTATTTCAAGGCGATCGAGCTTCTGCGGAAAAAATATACCCGATTCCGTTCGTCGATTGGCAGGAACGTGTAAATGACGAATATCCGGAACGAAGCGTATTCTTTTCTCAAATTTCAAGATACCCCGGAATCTTGAACGAAATCTTGATGAATTTGGACTTGGCCGCAGTCGGGACAATCACGGACATGATGCCGTTAGCGGGAGAGAATCGTATCATCGTTCAGCGAGGTTGCGAAACGCTACAAAAAATACGGACGGGCGAATACTCCCACAGACCCGGTCTCAATCAATTGATGAAACTTCTCGAATTGAGTAAGAGGAAAATTACTTCCAAAGATCTGGGTTGGAGCATCGGTCCGGCGTTAAATGCGGCTGGAAGAATGCATAAGACGGAAACGGCTTTGAAACTTTTATTAAGCGAATCCGAATCCGAGGCGGAATCCCTGTCCAAGGATTTATTAAAGCTGAACGAAGAAAGAAGGGAACGAACGAAGCGTAATTTATTTCGAGTCGACGGTTTTTTAAAAAGAAAGAAGGAAAGAACCGAGCGCCCGGTAATTTTCTGCTACGAACCGGATTTCGAACCTGGCGTATCCGGAATTGTCGCGACTCGTTTGGTCGAACAGTATCGACGTCCCGTAATCTTTATCGCTCCGGATCATGGCCACGCAAAAGGAAGCATCCGAGCATACGGATCGGAGAATGTTCTCAACCTATTAAAGAAGGCCGAGCCGATTTTTCAGCAATTCGGCGGCCATAAGGAAGCAGGCGGCTTTTCCTTACCGATCGAAAAAATTCCGGAACTTGCGGAAATTTTATTCAAGGAAGCGGAACTTTGGCTGAAAGAAGAGAAAAATCTTTCCACACAAGCGGTGGAAGAGAGTATCGTCAGTCTTCATCCTGCGGAATTAAAGGATTCCATCCATAAGGAGTTGGGAATATTCGAACCCTTTGGTCAAGGCAACCCCACCCCTATCCTCTCCGTAAAAGGAGCCAGAATCCTGTCCTATCGTCCTTTGTCCGAGGGAAAACACGCAAGATTTAAATTATTGTCGGCCTCCGACTCAATTCATTGCATTATTTGGAATCGAGCCGGCGAGTTCACCGAAGTCCTTCGAGATAAAGAAAGCCTAGATTTATGGGGATACTTGGAAGAAAACACGTTTCGCGGCAAGACAACATTACAATTTGTAATAACCGCTTTCTCTTAAGCTGTCTAGCAGAAGACAGATGCATTCGCTTCGCTCACGCTAGACAGTAGCTGCTCGAAGTTGGAAACCATCTGGGGTAGAGGAAAGATCTATTGTAACGCAAGAATTTTTCTCCGTAACGTGGAAATTCCGCTCACTAATGTTCTGTCCTCAGTCTTCTGTCTTCCGTCCTCTGAAAGACAGATGCATTCGCTTCGCTCACGCTAGACAGTAGCTGCTTGATGTTGGGGAGGCAGCGGGGTTAGACGAAAAATTCACTATTATCGCAGGAATCTTTCTTGAAGAACATGGAATCTCCGCTTGTCGATGTTCTGTCTTCAGTCCTCAGGCGTCAGTCGTCGGTCCTTTGCTCGGACGAATTTCCGCGACCCGGTCTATCGACCGGCTGGTCTGAATTTTCTTCCTCCGTCTCTGCGGCAGACCTACGGTTCCGATCTCGTTCCGGCCTTCCGCCCCTTCCCTTAAAATTCGCGCCTTCTCTTCTATGATTACTTCTGGAAGGGCGCCCTTCCCTTTTACCGGAAGGCGGAACGGGACGTTTTCGAACGGAAATCTCCCAAAAAAAGGCACATTGCAATGCAGTATCATTATTGTCCGCAATCGCATTGATTTTAAAAACGTAGAATGCGTCGTAAAAGAAATCTTTTTTCCGGAAGAAATTATTTTGCGAGGCCTTTTCATCCTCGGTATGATAAAATCTTTCCTGAGACGCGAAGACTTTAATTAACCTTTCTTTATCCTTTTTTGGCGTACCCAATCGTTGGAAAATAGGTTCAAGGGAAGTCTTCAATGAGGCGACTAGATGCCCTCCTTTTTTTGATATGGCATCTTGAACAATGTCCGAAAAAAGGAGCGCGTAAAAAATCTGAGGAGTCAATTCCTCCCGCTCGGAAAGTAATTTATCCGCAATCACCAAACGTTTACCGATGCGGGTCTGCAGGAACTTATCGCCAAAATCCGCGTTCTTTTTTCTTTCTTTCTCGAAAGCTTCCTTAAAAAGAACGTCCAGAAGATGATTTTGCGCCATCCCTTGAAAAATCAAAGATGTCTTCCAGGTCCGGAAGATTTTATTATACTCTTCCAGCATTCGAGAAGTGGACGCCTTCTCCAGCTCGGAAGTATTTTTCTTAATGGATTTGGAAGTACCTCTATCGATCTTAAGGCCGAGTAGCACGGCAAATTTTACCGCCCGCAGCATGCGAACAGGATCTTCCCGGAAAGAAATTTCAGGATTCCCGATCACCCTTAACTGTCTATTTCGGATGTCGTCGAACCCGCCCACGTAGTCGACAATGGAATCGTTTCGAATATCATAGTATAACGCATTGATCGTGAAATCGCGACGAGCCGCGTCTTCTTGCGGTGTTCCGAATTTATTATCCCGCTTGATCAGATAATCTTGTTCTTCGATGTGTTTCCCGAAGCGATGTTCGGGAAGAGAGCGGAAAGTACTTACTTCGATTACTTTTCCCCGAAACAAAATATGAACGATCTTAAATCGACGTCCGATGATTCTACAGTTATTAAAGATTTTCTTAATTTGATTGGGAGTCGCGTTAGTTACGACGTCGAAATCTTTCGGCTTACGCTCGAGAAGTAGATCGCGAACTCCCCCGCCGACGATATAGGCCTTGTATCCGAATTTATGAAGCCGATGAATAATCTTGACGGCGTCCTCATCAATCATATTCTTCCTAATCGGATGAGCATCCCGGTAGAACCGCTTTCCATCCGGGTAAATTAGAATGTCTTCGACAGATCCTATTTTTTTCTTGAATAGATTGGACAGGAATTTCATATGATAGGATGTACAGTCCTATAATCCCCTTCGGACCCCTACCTGCAAGTAAAAATCTATGAACACAGAGGCAAAGTTCGAAGACCAACCGAGTTACCGCGAACGATTGAAAATATCCTATCTTCGCGCATGCTCGAGTTGGGCTCGAATCCGGGAAAAAGGTTCCAGAAAAATTTCTTTTCTCTTAGTTCCCCACGATCACGAAGCCGTTTTCAATTTGGAAGTGAGCGTCTTTATGGCGGTCTTCTTAGCCGCTCTCGGTTGCGCACTCTTCCTTCTCGCCGCGGCGTTTGTCATTTATATGAACTTCTTTTTCGAGCCGGATCGGGAGCTGATTAGAAAAACCGATAATAATGTAGGTTTATTTTTATACTATGATTCCCTTTTGCAGGACGCGAAAAAAGAAATTTCCGGACTTGAACGTAAAACCGAGCAATTGAATTTAGTGGCTTGGGACGAAGTTCCCTGGAAGCGAATACTGACTTTCGACTACGTTCCTGAATTCAGTTTAAAAAAAGACGTACCGGAATCTTCGACTAACATGGATTTGTATCAGGACACCGTCGAAGGTTTTTCGGAAAGAAATATCGAACTCTTTAAAATTAAACATGCGTTTCAAAATGCCTTCGATTACTTGGAAGAAAGGGAATCGATCTTGTATTCTATGCCGAGAGGACGCCCTCTAAAACCGGGAGTCGGTTTTGTGACTTCCACTTTCGGTGGTCGCGTGGATCCGTTCGGGCTCGTGCAATTAGGGGAGTTCCATTCCGGAATCGACTTTGCTGCCGGAGAAGGAACCCCGATTTATGCGACCGCTCCCGGAATCATCGCGGATAACGGACAGTCCGCAGGCGGACTCGGAAGAAGTATTAGAATCAATCACTTAAACGGTTTTTATACCGTGTATGGACATTGCTCTCAGGTTCTCGTCGAGAAAGATCAGGTCGTAAATCGAGGAGATCTGATAGGTCTCGTAGGTTCCACAGGTAAGGCGACCGGACCTCACGTTCATTACGAAGTCCATATCGGGTATGATCCTCCGATGGATCCTGCCGAGTTCGTGAATATGGAATAGTACGATAAAATCCCCGAAATCCCTCCCGTTTTGGGGAACAAATACTAGGGAAGATAGATCCAAAGTAGGAAACATGTTCGAAGTTATCCCCGTTCCAAAATGGCTCATGAACTTTGTTCAAGAGTATATAAGCAGAGACTGGCATGGATTGTCCACGTTCAGTCTCTTAGTCGTAATGGCCTTTTTAGCGGCTTCCTATCTTTTACCGAAAGAATTAGAACGTAGACGATTGGAACCGGAACACGCCGATTGGCTTTTAATCCTTGGCGTTATCGGTACTCTCGTAGGAGCAAAAATCTTCTTTATTTTTGAAATTTGGGATCAGGTATTCGTGGATACCCCCGGCTTCGACGGTAAATACCTTTACCCCTTAACCCACTATAACGGCTTCCCTGGTCGTCCGGGACTTTGGAGCAGCCTCTTCTCGGGAAGCGGACTTGTTTTTTACGGAGGATTTTTATTCGGACTTCTCTTCGTGACTCTTTATATTCTCAGGCATGGTCTGGATGTTAAATCCTACCTGGACGCCTCGGTTCCGAGCATGGCACTGGGCTACGCGATCGGTCGCTTGGGATGCTTTGTATCCGGAGACGGTTGTTACGGATTCGCGACGGACGTTCGGATTCCCTTACTCGTTTTCAATTACGACGGAGCTCATCCTTCCGGTGTACCTGTTTGGAATACTCCGATTATCGAATCCGTCGTGTCGTTCGGGTATTTCGCTTACTTCCAGAGCTGGGCAAGATTTCAAAACTTCCGTAAATTCAGTATAGGCGCACAGTATTTAATTCTTCACGGACTGGCAAGACTAGGAGTGGAATTTCTTCGGGTAAATAAGGCGGTAATTCCTTTCATGGATCCGCCGAAATTGGTGAATATTCCTACAGCGGATGGAAATCCTGAATTTCTAACCGGATATTATTGGCATGGTTTTTCCCAATCCCAGTACGTATCCATCGCGCTCATTCTCGTCGGAATTTACTTCATCGTTAAGTGGCGACTCTGGGAAAAAGAAACTCCTCAAGTATCGAGTTAGTCGGCTCCGGCTTTCCGGCCGGTCTCCTTTTCGATCGATGTTATTTCGATCCGAGAAAGAGACTACTAGGGAGCCTTTTCCAGTCATCGCAAGTTAGTCGGCGTTGTAATTTTCGATTTTGGCTTGAACGGATTCTCCGTAAATCGTTCGAATCATATCCGGAGTATTAAGATAATTATTCGTCTTAAATAGGACCCGACCATCCGGCGAGAAAATTACGAAGAAAGGTAGACCGATCTTTAATTCGGGAAATCTAGGATCCTGCTCGAAATTTTGAAATTCTTTATCGTCGTCTTTTATTTTTAAGAGAATCGCATGATTCAAAGCCTTATTCAATTCCGGATCCGAAAGCGTTAGCTCTTCGAACTCCTTACAATTCGTACACCAATCCGCGTAAAAATCCACAAAGACCGGACGCGCCTCGGATTTTGCGGCTTCGAAAGCGACCCGGGAAGCCCGATGCCAACCTAAATTTCCGTGCTGCTCGATAAGATTTTCCTTATAAACATCGGATACGGTTCCCCAGCCGACCAATCGAATCAATAATGCGATACACGCGACCAAACCGGTCAACAATAACGCTTTTTTAGTTCGTTCGATCTTATGAAGAATCTTATTTTGATAAAAATAACTCGTTAAAAAAATTCCTATTCCGGCGATTAATATCGGCACACTAATATGATTCGGAATACCCCAAAGGTTCATCGCTTTTACATAATACAGCCATGCAAAATAAAAAACCAAAAGCCCGAGCGATATTTGAATCCATTTTAACCACTTTCCCGATTTTGGAAGATGAAGGCCAAAAACCCCGATCATCAGGAACGGAAGCCCCAAACCCATACCGAAGAGAGTCATCTTAAAGGAAGCTAACGCAAGGGAGGAAACGGAAGCCGATCCCACTCCGGCAGTCACCTGGATTAGTATTGCGACAACCACGGGTCCGACGCAGGGAGAGGATAAGAAACCCGCGCCCATTCCCAATAGAAAAGTCCCTTTCCAACCTTGGTAGCATTTCGCACTATTCGCATAACGCCCCGGTAAATGAAGTAGATTAATCGAAGCAAGAGCTAGGAGAAAAATTAAAATCGATAAAATTAGATTGGTTACCGGAAAACGAAGAATCGTATTGAAAGCCCCTCCGGTCAAACCGGCAAGAATTCCGAAGCAAAAATACATGAAGGAAAGACCTATATAGTATAAGAGCGGGTGTAGAATTTTGCTCTTTGAAGATTGTCCTCGGTTTTGGATAATTCCCACGGTAATAGGATAGAGAGGGTAAACGCAAGGGAGTAGACTCGCAAATAATCCACCCGCGACCAGAAATACGGCGCTAAAGACCGAGAAGGAATTGCCGCCGATCCCGTTCTCTATCCATTGATTTAGGGACTGCATCGCATTCGAAGAGACGGAACCGTCCGCCCAAAGTTGAAATGGGGCAAGAACGACCAGGATAAGGGCGATTCCGCCGACCTGGCGGAAGCCGAGTTTTTTTACTATCGAAGGTCTTTGCATGAGCTGTATGTTTTAGACCGGAAATCGGCTAGCGTATTCTCGAAAATGAGAAGGAACCGCTTTGGTTGTTCTCCACCTTATTACAAGGATCGGTCCTAAGGGTCAATTCGGAATCCCGCCACCGTACCATCGATTTTCGGAACTTTTTTTTGGACGTCGAAAGACGAGGGAGCGGGGAGGAAAAGCGGCTAATTTACGTTTTTGGACCGGTCCAAAATTGCCGATAGAAATTCTGATGAAGGAAAAATTCCCCCGAGCTCGATCGATCGGAGTCATTCTCTCGCTTGGACTCGTATTTTCTGGCAATCCTTCGCTAGTCTCGGTTCCAATTTCAATCAGCGCAGAACCGGATCTGGACTATAACTACGAATACGAAAAGAACGGCGTTTATACGAAATTCTCCGATTGGGTCCCGTACAAACTTCACAAATGGGAGCCTAAATTTTTGGAGGATTATTACGAGCTATACGGCCTAAAATTGCATTATAAAGAAAATGAACTTCGTAGAAATATCTTCTTTTTAAAGGCAGGCTTGAATCGAAGATTTCGTCATCCTAGAAACGCTCTTTGCCCGGTAAAAAATGAGGAAGAATATCATAAGTATCGCCTCCTTCTATTCATGCATATCAACCTCCAAATCATGAGGTCTTATATGAGGATTGCTTCCCAATTCGATAAAAGGCATCTCTACTTCTATAACCTGGATTTTGCCCACGAACTCAAACAATCCTTCGAAGTTGCGGACGGCTTCTATAAAGAGGCGATTCCGTATTGGGAAAATGCGCTCAAATATGCGGACGAGGCCTCTGAAAATGATTCGGATCTTGACCTTGGAACGATGGAAACCGAACGTTTTGAAATAATTACGGGAAAATTAGATTTTGGAAAAATCATTTCGGACCACCGAAGCCGACTGACGAAAAAGCGCGAAACCGTAAGCGCATATCTGACAAAATATCCGAATGCGGATAAACCGAACCTGGACCAAATTCCATAAATACGAAACGAGAACCGGAATCGCTCTGCCGAAAGAAACATCCGCAAAACGAAAGTACATTCCAAATAAAAAACCCCGAGTGTTCTCGGGGTTTTTTATTTTTATCCGTACTTGCCGCTTAGCAAGAATACGTAGTGAGGAACTCGAACGGATGCGGACGTCCTTCCCAAGGCCAAATCTCGGTTTCAAATTTGTAAGCCTTGTACGTCTGAATGAACTCTTCGGTAAAGACACTTCCCTTTTTGAAGATTTCCTTTCCGGCTAGCATATGCTCGATCGCTTCTCTTAGCGTGTGAGGCATCTGCTGAATTCCCTTCTCGCGAATTTCATCGAGAGTCAATTCAAACAAGTCCTCTTCCCGAGGCGGCCCCGGATCGATCTTGTTCTGAATTCCGTCCAAGCCCGCCATTAACATGGCGGAGAATGCCAGATACGGGTTTGCGGAAGAATCCGGAAAACGGAACTCTACGCGCTTGGCTTTTTCACCGCTGACGAACGGTATACGTGCGCAGGCCGAACGGTTTTGCGCGGAGTATGCCAAAATCGCCGGCGCTTCGAATCCCGGTAATAAGCGCTTATAGGAATTGGTAGAAGCATTCGTAAAAGCGGCAACCGTCTTTCCGTGCTTCAATACGCCGCCGGTGTAATGCAGAGCGATTTCGCTCAGTCCTTGGTATCCGTTCCCTGCGAATAGGTTTTTACCGCCTTTCCAAATGGATTGATGGCAGTGCATACCGTTTCCGTTATCTCCGTAAAGAGGTTTCGGCATAAAGGTAGCCGTCTTTCCCCATTTATGAGCCACGTTTTTCACGACGTATTTTAACTTTTGGACGTTATCCGCAGCTTCGATCAGGGTTCCGAATTTAACTCCGATTTCCCCTTGTGCCTGAGCGACCTCGTGGTGAACCACGAAAGTTTCCATTCCGATTTTATGGAGAGTTTTCACGATATCGGCGCGAAGATCCACTTGAGAATCGACCGGAGCAACGGGAAAATAACCGCCTTTCGTTCCGGGGCGGTGACCGGTGTTAATGGAACCGGGCATATCCGTATGCGAATTCCAAATACCTTCCGATGACTCTAATTCATAATATTGAATATTGATGGCATCGCGAACTTTCAATCCGTCAAAAATGAAAAATTCGTTTTCCGGTCCGAAATAAACGGTGTCACCGATTCCGCTTGCTTGTAGATATTTCACCGCATTCTTAGCAATGGAACGAGGGCATTTTTCGTAAGGTTGGTTTTTATAAATATCCCATACATCGCAAATAACTACCAAGGTAGGATCTGCCGTAAATGGATCGAGGAAGATCGAAGTCGGATCCGGAATCAGTTGCATATCCGATTTGTCAATCGGTTGCCATGCGGGAATCGAGCTACCGTCAAACGGGAGCCCTTTTAGAGTATCCTCACTCACTGAATCAACGTGGTAGGATACGTGATGCCAGGCACCCTTAATGTCCGTGAACCGGAAGTCGTAAAAAAGAATGTTATTCGCTTTAGCGTAAGCGATCACCTCTGCGGCGTTTTTAGCCATTGATATGTGTCTCCTATGTTTTTCTACTAGGGGTCTCTAATTCACACGCATAGAGCGTGGTTATCAAGAAATATGCAAAACGCGTGCCAACTCGCAATTTGCTTTTCCTAGTCCTACGAGTCTTCTTCCCGAAACCTTGACTAAAGAAAGGAAAGCTCTTCTTGCTCAGGCTAAAAATCCTTGAAGTAGAGGCAATCAGGAAAAAACTCCACATCAATGGATTCACTGGAATTTTCAAGAGTAAGAGCAAGCTCTCCTTTTAACCCGTGCCTGTACCGAACCGGTACACTCCGCTCAAATCGTACTCAAGGGCCGACCTATGAGGAATAAGATACTTTGGCCGAGCCCCGGCGACCTGCAGATTCCGGAATCGAAAGAGACTCCGGATGAATTCTACCGCCAGAACGAGTATTGGAGGGCTTCGCTGGAATGGGGAATTTCAAACGGCGCTACCGAATATTCCTTTTTGCCGATAGGAACGGAAGGCTGGGTCGAAAAATCGGAGACCCAGCGATTTCCGATTACTCAGACCGAATGGAGTCCGGAACGAAAACTTTCATTTCTTCTTCCGCCTATTTTACACGGGGATCGATTTATTTTGTGGACCGAGGCGCTCGGAAGCACGACTCCAGCCTTCTTTCAGATCTTGAGAGAATTGCAACGGCTCCGTCGGCAAGCCGAAGAAATTTTAGATATAGAAATCCGGAATTATCCGACTCTGACCTTTTCCGAAGCGATGGATGCAAGGTTCGATTCCGCTTTACTTCTCTCCGACTCTTGGGCCTCCCGAAACGAATATTTTACCGTTTCCAGAGATCTAATCCTCCCGGAAGCGCTCCTTTTCGGTACTTCTATTTCCCAGGAAAGAGTGCTACGTATTCAATGGAAGGAACAGAGCGGATCGGATTCCCTAAGTTCTCCCGTGAACGAATTTATTTCGGCAAGAGCATTAAGAAAATATAATCATGTTTTGAAGGCATTAGGCGAACTCAAGGAATCGAAAGGAACCGTCCTTGAATACCGCCCCAACTCGTATTTTTCATTCCCGTTTCATTTGCTAGTCGTGACGGCCATATGGACGGAGGCCTGGGAAAAATTGGTTTCGCTCTGGATCGAAGAACGACCGAAGAAATCGGAAGCCGCGTCAAAATTAGAAGCTTGGATCGGGCAACTTCCCGTCGGAGAATTGGAGTCCGGCATCGAAGCCTTATTCGAAGAAAGAACGATACGATTGATCGATAAATATACCGGAAAAAACGATCGACAATTATTGAAATATCTGGAGTCGGAATACCGAATCGCATCCGCAAAATTAAAACGCCAAAAAAGAGACCGACTGCGGGAACTAGAGGAAACAATCCTCCCCCGACAATTTTTACTTCGAGAGGCACATTCGAAATATGTTCCATCCTCCTCGATAGAACGGGTTCAATGGGAAGATCTGGGAAAAATCTACGAAGAAAATCTGAAAAACCTATTTTTAGAACGAAACAGTCTTGGTAAAGAATTTGTTTCCAGTGACGGAAAATCCGCAGAAAGTTGGAACAAGCTTATTCAATGAAGGTCCAATGGACTCGGATATCGATCCGGTCCTTTCCCATCCCTTTTTACATCTTGAGAAATCTTTGACAAAGAGAGGATTCGAGAAAGAATGACCGGGGAAGTCTGGAAACAGATTTCATCCCAAGGAATGACGGCGACGTAGCTCAGCCGGTTAGAGCAACGGAATCATAATCCGCAGGTCCGGGGTTCGAATCCCTGCGTCGCTAGTACATCAGAATTTACGCCTATGAATAAGACTCTCCTACTCACCCTAATTCTCTTACTTTCAACATTGTTGGGTTCCAACAGTCTCAAAGCGCAAAACCCGGCTTGCGGGCAAATTTGCGATTTTTACGTGAATTGCGTTGAATCTCAAACAAAGAAAAAGTTCAGCGCCGAGGAACAGACGAAGGTTTCCGCCGGATGTTTAAATACCTGCCGTAAAAATTTTCCGGCGGTCACCCAATGTTATGAAAATCACTCGAATCAGTGCGTTCCGTTTCACGCCTGTCTCGTAAATACTTATAAATCGAAAGAAAAAAAATAACCTTATTTTCTGCCGATTAGAGAGGATCGGTAATTATAAAAAGCCGGGATCATTCCATTGTCCCGGCTTTTTTTGTATGACAATCGTCGGTGCAAATAAATGCCTGCATTGCATTTACGGCAATAGGGGCGTTGCCGTGTGGGTGAGAAGATAGGGCGGGTCGTTGCCGCTGGCAGAGGACAGACGCGTTCGCTTTGCTCACGCTAGACAGTAGCTGCTAGATGTTGGGAAAGTAATAGAGGACGGGGGAAAATCCACTCTTAGCATAAAAATCTTTCTATAGTACGTGGAAACGCCGTTTATCAATGTTCTGTCCTCAGAAAAGCCAAATCGAAATCCTTAAAGACGGGATCCAAGCCTCTCGACCGTAACATCTCCACTATTTCCGGAATCCTTCGTTCATCTTCGATTTCAAACTGCTTCAAAGCCTCGCCTCCGGAATATCCGCCCGGATCCGTTCGAGATTCTACGGACATATGGGTTACTACTAAACCGGCCAAATGATCCCGCATTCTGCGGGTTTCGCGGGTGGATTGAACTATTCCGGAATCGGGAAGAAATAATCTCAATGCAAATAGAAAACGCACAAATTCTCGATCATCGATCTTAATCGTCCTATTAAAATCGCCCACAGCCGGTCTCATTCTGGGTAAGGAAATCTGGACCGTGCTTTTCCAATAGACCCTGGATAAATAGGATGCATGTTCTCCTAATTTAAACATTTCTCCATAAGGATCCGCTAATCCTAGTAATGCGCCTATCCCGATTCTCCTAAAACCGGCGATGCCTCCTCGATCCGGAGCTTCCAATCGATACCGCATATTTTTTTTGATGCCGCGTAGATGGTACTTACCGTAAATTTCGGGGTCGTAGGTTTCCTGATAAACGACGAGTCCTTCCACTCCTTCCCCAATCAACTGCGCGTATTCTTCGACATCCATAGGGTAGATCTCGATCGAGATCGAATCAAAATATTGTCTAAGAATTTTGACGGCGTTTTTTAAATATTCCAAATTTGTTTTGGAGTATTCCTCCCCCGTCAAGAATACTAAATGTCTGATTCCTTTCGCATACAGTATCTTTGCCTCCCGGTGGATCTCATCCTCGTTTAACGTCTTTCTCGGAATCTTGTTCTCGAAACTGAATCCGCAATAAATGCAGGAAGAACGGCATTCGTTCGAAAGATACATAGGCATATATAAAGATACGATATTTCCGAATCTCTTTCGAGTCCAATACCGGGAAAGAGACGCCATCTCTTCCAAATAGCCATCCGCAGCCGGAGACAAAAGCGCGAGGTATTCTTCGAAGCTTACCGGACGGTCGCCGGAAGATTTGTCCAGAGCAGCTTCCACATCGTATTTTGTCTTAGATATGACTCTCTCGGAAGCTTCGGAAAATGGGGTAGAATCAAAAAGCTCCGTGTACATTTCGAGTTTCTTCTTCTAAAAAGCCGGTTAATGGACTCGATGCCTCCGCCTTTTTACGTAAACGCATTTTTGCCCCGCCGTATTTATAGGAAATTCTACCTGCCTCGGTGGCAAGCTTAAACGCATATCCGATTTTTTTCGGATCCTTAGCGATTGCAATGGCAGTATTCACCAAGACTGCGGCTGCCCCCAATTCCATGGCCTGAGAAGCGTGAGAAGGTTCCCCCAAGCCTGCGTCTACGACGACTGGAACTTTAGACTGCTCAATGATGATTTCGAGATTGGCTAGAGTTCGAATTCCCTGATTGGTCCCGATCGGCGAACCTAGGGGCATTACGGTCGCACATCCGGCGTCCTCGAGATGTTTGCAGAGAATCGGATCCGCATTTATGTACGGTAGAACGATAAAACCTTCCTTCACCAATATCCGAGCGGCCTTTACTGTTTCGATAGGATCCGGTAGAAGATAGACCGGATCCGGGGTTACTTCCAGCTTCACCCAATTTCCTGCCCCTAACTCCCGAGCAAGCCTTGCTAAGCGAACTGCCTCTTCGGCGTTCCGAGCACCGCTTGTATTCGGAAGTAATAAAACTTTTTCCCGATCTATATTCGCAAGAATATCATCCTCTTTCGATTCTAGATCGACCCGACGGAGAGCTACCGTCACGACTTCCGTCTCCGAAGACAAAATCGCTTCCTTCATAGCCCTGGCGGAAGAAAATTTTCCCGTTCCTAAGAAAAGCCGGGACCGAAAGCTTCGTCCGGCGATGATCAACTCGTCCGAGTCTCCGCCCATGTCTATTTAGACCGCCTCGGAAACGTTTCCGGCAAAATCTCTGGCTTGATCCAGACGAAGACTGATGATTTTGGAAATCCCAGGTTCTTCGTTGGTAACTCCGAAAATCGAATTCGCTCTGTGAATCGTAGACTGAGCGTGGGTAATCACCACAAATTGGGATTTATCCTTAAACTTATCCAGAATCTGACAAAAACGAAGCTTATTCGCTTCATCCAGAGCCGCATCGATTTCGTCCAGGAAACAGAATGGAGAAGGCTTTACCATATAAATGGCGAACAACAAAGCGATCGCGGTTAAGGACTTTTCCCCACCCGAAAGTAAGCGAAGATTTTGAACGTGTTTACCCGGAGGTTCCGCCATAATTTCGATCCCAGCATTTAGGCTATCCTCCCCTTCCACTAACTCTAGGATTGCACGGCCTCCGTTAAATAATGTGGAGAAAGTTTCCTGGAAATTCTCCCGAATTTTTTCGAACGTTTCTCGGAAGAGCTTTTCCGATTCCTCGTTGATGTTTTTTAAGATTTCGGCGATATCGTTCTTGGATTTCTCGATATCCTCTTTTTGCGTTCGATGGTGTTCGTAAATTTCCTTGATGTTTCGATACTCTTCGATGGAAAGCGGATTGATGGAACCTAACATTTGAATTTCCGACTTGAATTTTTTCAGTTTAGATTCGCTCTCTCCCCGTTCGAAATTTTTATCCTTAAATTCGTCGTACAGTTCCTGTTCCGAAATGGAGTAGTCGTTGTACAGTTCTTCCGAAAAGGATTCCAACTGGACTTTAAAAACGGAAACCGCTTTTTCTTTTTCGGTCAAGACCGGAAACAGATTCTTATAATCTTCCTGATTTTTCTGAATCTCGTTCTTCAAAGTTTGGATTTCTTTTACGATATTCCGAAGCGCTTCCTTTTCGGAATCGAGAGCTCGGCTCATTTCCAAAAATTCGTTGTATCGGTTTTCGATCCGTAATTCTAGATCCGCTACTTCCTTTTCAAACTCGGATTTCCTTATTTGAAGAGTCTTAGCCGATTCCTGAGCCGATTGGATTCTTTTTTCGGCCTCTAAAATTCTTGCGGAGATGGACTTCCCGCTTTCGATCTTGCCGTTTCGTTCCGAATTCAACTCCAAAATTCGTTTTTCAAGATAAACGATTTTTTCCTTATTGCCTTCCACTTCCTCTCGTAAAGTTTCTATGGAAATTCCGGATTCCTTAATGGATCGGGTATGATTTTCGTTTTCCAATATAAGATCTTCGATCTCTTGGTCCAGCCCTTCTTTCTGGGAAAGAAATCCGTCTCGATCGAATAATAAATTCCGAAGACCGTCTTCCAACGCGAAATAAGAGGAAAGTTTTTCTTGGAATTCTCCGGTATTTAAACCGGAAGCGAGAGTCAAAATCTGGGCCCGATTTTCCTCCGTAAAGGATGTCTCCAATTCGGATTTAAGAGCGGCGCCGACCTCGGATAAACGACTCGCTTCTTGCAGTAAAATTTCTTTGAGTTCGCCTCTCTGAGCGTCCGATTCCTGCGCTTCTTTCTTTCGCGACTCGAGCTGGCTGATCAAATCGAAGATGACTTCTTTTAGTCGGTCCCTCAATTCCACATGACGCTTATCGTTAAGGCGAATATGAGTTTCCTTTTCCTGAATGGAAAGATTCTCCTGATCGATCTTGAACTCCAACTCGGTCTTTTGCTTCCTGAGATCCTCGATACCGACTTCTAAACTTTTGATTTCGGCTTCCAAATCCACTGCGTCTTTTTCCAAACGCTCTTTTTCGATTTGAAGAATGCTCAAAGAAGCTTCCTCTCCCGTTAGAGAATCTCGTATATCCGAGATGCGATCCTGGTAGTCCTGAATAATTCCCTTATTACTTTCGACCTTATCCTTTTGAATCTGAGTTTGAGTCAGATGATCCAAAAGTTTTTTATCGATCTCGGCCACTTTCTTTTCCAGATCCGATTTTTCCGAATCCAATAGTTCGATCCGTCCCGTTTCGACGGAGATTCTTTCCAATAAAACCTGGTTCTTTTCCTTAATTTCCCGTAGTTCGGTTTCGGATGCGTTCAATTTACGAGTTAGCGTATCATATTTAATGAATCGAATGATTTTGTCGGTCTCGTCTAGAGCCTGCTTCAAACGGAAATATTCTTCCGCTCTTTCCGCCTGCTTTTCCTTGACTTCCATTTCCTTTTTCATGGTATTCATGATATCTTGGATTCTCAGAAGATTTTGGCTCGTGTCCGCCAATTTCTTTAGGGCCTCCTGACGTTCCATCTTGAAGCGGGAAATTCCGGCGGCCTCCTCGAAGATCAATCTGCGTTCCTCGGGCTTGGAATGAAGAATTCGATCCACCTTACCCTGCTCCATGATGGAGTAGCTGGATTTTCCGATACCGGTATCCATTAGGATTTTCTCGATATCCTTCCGTTGCACTCTGGAGTCGTTTATCAAATACTCGTTAGTGGAATCGGCATAGAGTCTCCGAGTCAGCTTGATGGTAGGATAATCCATCTTAATCACTTTGGAGGAATTATCGAAGACTACGCTTACTTCGGCGTACCCGGCAGGTTTACGAGCCTCGGAACCGTGAAAGATGACATCGTCCATCTTTTCTCCCCGGAGTCCTTTTGCGGACTTTTCTCCGAACACCCACTTTAATGCGTCCACTATATTTGATTTACCGGAACCGTTCGGTCCTACTACGGCGGTAAATCCCGGATCGAGAATCACTTCGGTCTCGTCCGCAAACGTCTTGAATCCAACAATATTCAGGCTTTTAAGATACATGGTTTTTTTTGTTTCTTCGGGAAATTGATTGCAAGTGACCAGAATCGGGCAGACTCTGGAGTGCCTAGGAGTATTATGTCTCACGATCTCCCGGAAAAAACAAGAGAAATATTCGGGAAAAAGCCGTACTTAGCACTCTATTTCCAAGAGCCAGCGCCTGTGCCTTTGCGATTCCGACTCGAACCTGCAAAAAATCCGGGAGAAGTATTTCTCTCTCGAGATGGAAGAGCCATGGCGAGTTCAGTCTCTCCACTCACGCAGGCACTACGGCAATTGGAGAATACGAAGATTTCTGCGACCGATTTGATTGCAGTGCTCGGGTTAGGAAATCCTCATCTTATACGTGAAATCCATTCAAAATTAGAACCGGGGCAGATCCTTTTACTAGTCGATAAGGAAAGGGATTTATTGTTTCCGCTTTGGAACGATTGGTTAGAACCCGTCATGGACGTTCCCGGACGACATCTTTTTCTGGGGGAAAATTCTCTCTCTCTTCTTTGGAATTACGTCGAATCTCTTCCGGTGGAAAGAGTTTCGGGAATTCGAATCTTGCGAAACTCGGCCAGCATTTCTCAAGACGACCTTTTTTATGCGGAAGTCGACATGAGGCTCCGTAAAGTACTCTCCTCGAAAATGAGCGATCTCCTAACCAAGTTTGAATTCGAAAGAATCTGGGTGAAGAATAGCCTCGTGAATACCTCCAATTTTCTTTCTTCGAATAACCCGCGTACTCGCATAGAATCCTTAAAAGAAAAATTCGCGGGAGTTCCGTCTTTACTCGTTTCCGCCGGCCCGAATTTGAGACGTCAATGCGAATGGATTCGATCCGTGCGGGAAAAAGTTTTTATTCTTTCCTGCGATACCTCTCTGAAAGTTTTACTGAAGCATGGAATCGTTCCCGATGGAATTATGACTCTGGATGCGCAAACCCATTCTCTCTTCCATTTTCTGGGCGAAGATACTTCCCGAATTCCCCTCTTTGCCGATTTGGTTAGCTCCCCGCCGATCCTAAGAAACCAAAAATTTCAGTCCATTGTTCATAGTGTCACGGCGAAATATATCGTGGATGCGTCCGGCGAATTGAAACGGGAGGCGACCGCCGGAAGTCATAGTGCTGAGGCCTTGCTCGGCCGGATCGGAGACGTACAATCCGGCGGTAGCGTCGCGACGACCGCCTTCGATTTGTTGCGAGGATTGGGTTGTAGGCCGTGTTTTTTGGTGGGACAGGATCTCGCCTATTCCGGAAGGGAAATCCATTCGACAGGAACTCATCATAACGAAAAATGGCTGACCCTAATAAACAGAAAAACTAGTTTAGAAAAAATTAATGAATCCGTGGTGAGAAAACGGGATACCCGCTATGTGCCCTCGGTCGACGGGGGAGAAGTTCTTACGGATTACGTGTTGGATCTCTATCGGCATTGGTTCGAAGAATCCGCAAAAACTCTCGAATTCCCCGTCTATAACGTGAATACTCAGGGAGCCAAGATCGAAAATACCGAGAATATCGGTCCCGAGTTCGCCTCCGAAATTCTAAGCCGCTTTCCGAATCATGAATATTTCTGGAGGAATTTACCGGCATGGAAATCCGAAAACCTTCGTGAAATTTTACCCGAAGGTTCTCCCCAGGAATTCAGAGCCGACTTATTGCGAGTGATCGACACGATTCAAACTTCGTTCTCCAGCCCGGAAAAGAAGGACTCGACTTACGATTCTTTGCTCCGGGAATTTAAAACCCGTTTGATCGGTTGGGAAGATTTGGGCTATTTAGTGCGTAAGACGGAGGTTTATATACTTCGGCATCGAGATAGCTTGGAGGATTCCCGCAAAAAAGATCTATTTCTGGGTGCAATTCTTAAGGAATTTGCCGGACTCAGACGTAAACTTCTAGCCGGTTAAAGTTCTTCGAACCGACAAACACCCTTGCATTCTTTTCCTAATTATAAAGGATAGCGTACATGGAAACGCCGGGCTTGGAATTTTATAATCGATTGGATATAGACTCCGTCCTATCCGCGGTAGAAGACGCAGGGTTTCCGGTGTCCGGACATTGCCTGGCCTTAAATAGTTTGGAAAATAGAGTCTATGATGTCGGGCTGGAAGAGGGCGGCCATCTGATCGTAAAATTCTATCGTCCGGCACGTTGGAATCTGGATCAAATTCTGGAGGAACATTCCTTTCTTGCAGAATTGTCCGACGCCGAAATTCCGGTCATCGCTCCGATCAAACTCAAAGAAGGAACTACGATCCGAGAAACAAAAGGAATTTATTATACTCTTTGGCCGGCCCAAAAAGGAAGATTAGTGGAGGAATTGAACGAAGAGTCGTTGGTCGTACTAGGAAGGTTAGTGGCGAGAATTCATACTGTAGGCGCTGCGGCACCGGCAAAACACAGGCTCACTCTTACCGTTCGAAATTTCGGAGAAGAACCGTTGCGCTTTCTGATCGAAAAGGATTTTTTACCTTCTTCCCTTCGGAATCGTTACGAGACGGCCGCAGGCAAAGTGCTTCAATCCTTTCAGGAAAATGCAAAAAACGTTCCGTTTCATAGGATTCACGGCGATTGTCATAAAGGAAATTTAATACGAACCGACGAGGGTTTTTGCTTTATCGATTTCGATGACTTCGTGACCGGACCTGCGATCCAGGATCTCTGGATGCTTCTGCCTTTCGGCGATTCCAAGGCCGATTATGAGAGGGAGATTTTCTTATCCGGCTATCGCGAATTTAGGGATTTTTCCGACAGTTGGTTTTATCTTGTCGAACCCTTGCGCGGATTACGGTATATTCATTATTCTGCATGGATTGCGAAGCGATGGGAGGATCCGTCTTTTCCGAACGCGTTTCCTCATTTCGGCTCGGACGAATATTGGGAAAGAGAAACGACCGATTTGGAGAGGCTTACGTCCGGTTTGGTACGGGAGGGACGTCTCTCCGAGGGAGTACCATCTGTCGCGGAAGTTCAAGAATTAACGAACAAGGATTTCTTCTGGGATCTGGAATAGCAGAGGACAGAACATCGACAAGCGGAGTTTCCATGTTCTATAGAAAGATTCTTAGGTTATCAGTGGATTTTTCCTCTACTTCTACTGCCTTCCCAACATCTAGCAGCTACTGTCGTCAGTCCTCTGTCTTCTGTGTGGGAGCTCCCACAAAAAAGTTTTTATAAAAAATGCTTGGCAGATCCAGAGATTTATGATATGGAAACCAAGCACCCTCTCCCACGAGCCCTCCTCCGCCACCCGAAATCAGGGTGGGGGCCTGCCGAATAACCCGCACTAGTACGACCTAGTACCGCACCAGAGATGTACAAGGCCACCGGAAGACTGAGGACAGAACATCGACAAGCGGAGATTCCATGTTCTTCAAGAAAAATTCCTGTGTACAGGGGATCTTTCCCCTACCTCCGCTGCCTTCCCAACGTCTAGCGGCTACTGTCCTCTGAAGCGGCAACGATGTGTAGGGTGCGAAGCAGTCGCAGCGCTTGCGGATATCAGTTTATGTTAAGAGAAAAGAGTCGCTGAGACCGTAGCGAAAGCGGAGCCCGGAGCAGCGTGACCCGCAACGAAGTAAGGGGGCCGCCCGTGCTGAGGACAGAGGACGGAAGACTGAGGACAGAACATTAATGAGCAAGGTTTCCATGCTCTGGAGAAAGATTCCTGCGTTACAATAGATCTTTCCCCTACCTCGGCTGCTTTCCCAACGTCTAGCAGCTACTGTCCTCTGTCTTCTGGATAAAAATAAACCTCCGGAGTGGTCCCCAAAGAAAATGCAGCCCGGAAAAATCGGGAATAGGCTTCATTTTTCGTTTGATATAAGAGAATAAATATCCAATATAGCAGATATGGACTTCTTAGGAACTCGACATGCAGAAGTGCTGCCATTCTTCCAGCCCATTCTTTCGGTAGAAGACGGAACCATTTTCGGGCACGAGGTTCTTGCGCGAATCAAAACCGATCGGGGATGGGAAAGCGGCGGCTATTTGTTTTCCCAAGAAAGCGGTTTGTCCGATCAGGATCTTACCGCATTCGAATCTTCGATATGGCAATCCTCAATGAGGAAAATCCGAGGATTGTCGGTTAAACATCACCTTTTTCTAAATATCTCGCCGAATCGATTGTACAGAGAATTGGAAAACGAACGAATCGATTCTTTTCGTCTTCTTAGATTCGCGAGGGAATTCGAGATCGAACCTAAGCAAATCATTCTAGAGATTACCGAAGAGGAATTCACGGGGAGCTTGGACTCTCTTAGAATTGCAGCCGATTTACTTCGAGCCTACGGATTTAGAATCGCCTTGGATGATTTAGGTTCGGAAGCGTCGGGGATCGAAAGGGTCGGTTTGCTCCGTCCGGATTTTTTAAAGATGGATCTTAGATTGATTCGCGCTTCCACTCGATCTCCTTCGGTAAGGACAGTCATGGAACATATTCGCGATCTTGCTTTTTCCTTAGGAGCTTCAGTCTTGTACGAAGGTTTGGAAACTCGGGAAGAAATGTATTTCGCTTTGGAAGGAGGAGCTCGGTTTCTGCAAGGATATCTTTTGCAAGAACCCTCGCCGGAACTTTCGAATCATAAAAACACTCCCTCCTTAATTAAGGAAATGGTCAATTTCTTTCATGAGAAAAAGACCGAGCAAATTTCCGTGGAAATCGCCTTCGAAAAAAAGATCCGTGATATGCTCCGAGAAATTCTGAATCCGTTTCCTATAATAAAAATCGCAAGCAGGTATATCATCGACGCATATACTATCTTTACGGCTTTGAAGGAAATTCACCGCGCTTACGTCACCGATTCGAAAGGAACACAACTTTCTCCGTATTACGTGCGAACCGCCGAAGATTCATTTCGGGAAAATAGCCATGGAATCGGAAAAAACTGGTCCTACCTTCCTTACTTTTATAAACAACTTAAGGATTCGTTGAGAAAACCGGAAGATTGGGGAGTCAGCGATCGTTATTACGATAACGAAACGGTCAAGGATCTAATCGTTTTTAGCAAAGAAGTCGAACCCGGCGTCTATGTTTTCTTAGATATAGCGGCCCCGAAGATTCTTTAAATGTGAAAATAATCGAATCGTTCGGGTAAATATTGATTTGTGTACGAGTATTGAAAAATTTGTCCAAGAAGGATCTCTCTTTTATGGACCCGTTATCCGTGCAACTACTGCAAGATATATATTCCTCCACGCAAACCGGAGGATTTCTTACCATGCGAGAATTGGAAATCGAAACCGCCGTATCCGAATGGAAGCTACGTCCTTTCTTAGAGGATTTGAAAGAAGGACGGCTCATCCACGAGCATCCGGAAGGATTTCAAGTCGCCCCGAAAGGTAGGCAATTCTATGAAAGTCGGTGGGGATAATCCTATTCGATTAATCAGTTGTTAAGCGAAATATCATTAGGATTCTCCGACCTGAACTTCTCCCTTTTTAGTCCGATTCCCGTTCAAAATCAAAACCGCGCTTACTGCAAGACTACCTCCGAAAATGGTCGTAAGGTTAGGAACTTCTCCCAGAAAAATCCAGCTACCCAAGACCGCAGTCGCAGGAACGAGGAATATGAAGGAACTCGCGATACGGGAACCGAGTTTTGTCGACGCGAAAAAATAGACGGTCGTTCCGAACGTCGTCGAGATTACGGAAAGATACAAGATCTGACCCCAAAATATCCAATCCTGGGAAAATGCATTCGATAAACCGTGAGGAAGAGCGAATATAAAATCGAAAACCGTTCCGATCGTGAATACGTAAAAGCTATAAACCAGAGGGGAAATTTTTTGACCGGTGCTATGGCTATTCATACTCAGAATGGCCCAACTGAACGCGCATAACAAAAAGAAAATATTTCCGGATTGAAAGATCCCTTCCGTCGGTTTGTCCCAAATATGCAATAATACGAGACCGCCCAATAAACCGAGTAGTAGGCCAAAGGCATCCTTCCTTCCCGGGTACTGCTTTTGCAGTAAATGCGATAGTACGTAAGTAAAGATGGGATTCATCGTGGTCACCAGTACTCCTCCCGCACCTGCAAATCCGCTGCTTAAGCCCAGCAAAAAGAATTGGTTGTAAGCCGTATACAATACCCCGCCGACGCAAACTTGGAAAAAAGATTTTTTATCCGGAAGTCGCAGGGACTCTTTTCTCCAAAAGAGAATCGGAAGTATGGAAATCGCGGTGGCTAAAAATCTCCAAAAAATAATCACATTCGGATGTTCCATTCCAACGATGCTTTTTGCCGACGGCCATGCAAAGCCCCAAGAGATCATTGCGATAACGAGAAGAACGTAGAATTTTACGGAAGAAGTAATTTGCATCGAGTTACGAGGACTCCCGATACCAGCTTTTATAATGAAACGGGTCGTTCAATCGAATTTGCCGAAAGCGGAAAAAGAGAATCCGGTTCGAATCCGAGCGATTCGAATTTTATCCACTAAGCATTAGAGTTTATTCGCAAGAATGTAATTCCTGAGCGATTCCAGATTGATTCGCTCTTTTTGGAATTGCAGACTATTTAACGTCAGCGATAGATTATTTTCCCGATCCTTGTAATTATTGATTTTCATCACCGGATTAATGATACTCAGTACGATATCCCTTTCCACCAAGGCCCCCGCGACCGAAACATAAACGGAATTGTCTCCGTTAGTTTGCATATTCTTCGGTACTTCAAATCGATGAATCAGAGATTCCTTACGCGAAGTCTTAAGAACTACGTAAAACGGATCGATCGGAAAAAGTAGCCCGTTCTTTTCCTGGTATTCTTTCTGCCAGAGATAATGAAATCCTAGAATCATCTTAACCGAATTCTTCATTCCTTTTTCGGTTAGGAATTCGCTCTTTTTAGTGAATACGAATTGCGTGGCCTTATCTCCGGAACTGAAAATATACTGCCCTCTAAAGTCGTTGAAATTCTCGACCTTACCGGCAAGAATCGTGATGAAGCTTAAGTCCCCTCGATTGATTCCGAGTACGGTCAGATTCTCATTGGTAGCGATCAGGATATTAGGATCCAATTGGCCGTATTGAAAGACGGAATTCGGCGGTAAGGGGACGGTCGAATTACCGGATCCCGAGGAGCAGCCTATAAAAAGCAGTAATCCGCAAAGTAAGATAAATCGTTTTTTCATCGCACCTCCCAAAAGCACGAACGTTTAAAAATCCGCTTTACGGTTCTTTCCTATAACTATCTCAATAATGAGACGTTCGAGTCGATGCGTTTGGGAAAAAGCCCGGGAAACCGCCGAGCATTCGGTCATCAAAAATTATGCATTCATATCTATGAGATAGCCGCGCCTGAGCATCTGGTCGTCCGTGTTAACTCCGACCTTCGCGATCGATTTCGGCCCGGTAACGACGGAATCCAAGTTTGTCAAAGGGTGAAGACGATCGGGCATATTTCGAATCGTGAATTCGGATTGGGAGAATTGGCGTGCCGCCCGATTATTGCTCCCGGCTGCGTTGATTTCTTGTAGCATTCTGCGAATTTCCTTTTTTTTAATTATATCCTTTCCGAAAAACCTTGTAAAGCTGGAAAACTAGGAATTAGTCAACTTCTTATCGACGTATCCGGCGACCACATGCTGAATCAAATTATAAAAAATAATCGGGAGCATTACCGAGGGATGGTCCACTAAACTTAAGGAAGCTAATACTAACCCTGTTCCGTTATTATTCATCCCAAGCCCGAAAACCAAGGAAGAACGTTCCGAATCGGAACTTTTAAATATTCTAGAAAGCACGAACCCCGTAAAAAAAGCGAAGGCGCATAATCCGCCCGTAATTAAAACGGTCACGAATAAAAAATCCCAATCCGGTTCCCGAAATACTCCCGGCAAGACGACCGAAGCATTCGAATAATTTAAAATTAGTAAATTAAGCAAATTGGCATCCTTGATCGGCTTCTTCGCGACCTCGATAGAAGTCTTAGGCAGTAAAAAGTGAAGGCCGATACCCGCAACCGTCGGAACCAGAACGGATAGAAATAAGAATGCTCCGATGCCATCGTTCGCAATTTCGTGCAAATCTTCCGAATAATCTCCGGTCGTAATAAACCCGATCGAATGCAAGCCGATAGGAGTCGTCACCGGGCTTAGGATCGTCGAAAAAACGACAAGCCCTAAACTCAGTGCAAGGTTCCCGTTCGATTTTTGAGACCATGCCGTAGAGGACGCGGCAATCGGCATGGAAGCGATGAGCGCAAGTCCGACAAGAATATTCTGCACTTCGTCGGGATTATGCCAAAATATCATTAACAGGGAAACGAAATACGTAAACGCGATCGGAATCGATAAATTGGAGAATAATCCGACGATCAGGAGAGTCGGCCGCTTAAATAAATTCATCAATTCGGATCTGTGAATTCCTAATCCGGCATTAAAGAGCAGCAAGGAAAGAAGAACTAAAGATAAGGAAACCTTAATGTTTCCTCCTCCGAATAGGTGAAATTGTCCGAAATCGGTGTCTCGAATAAGCAGGCCCAACTGCGGAAAGGCTCCTCCGATGACGTAAGAAGCGATGATGCAGTAAAAGAAACGCTCGTGGATGAATTTAAAAAAAGATTCTATCGATTCTGAAACCTTATTCCGAAAGCCTTGATTCATAGAGCTTCACCTTCCCACCTAGGATAAATCATTTCTTCGTCCTCGTTCGATTCGACAAGTTGCACCATCGGGACATCCTCCAATAAATGAAACCCTCGAGGTTCCTGCACAAACTCCGGGAAATATTCGAAAAATAATTTGGTCGCTATGATCCTATAGGATGCGGGATAATAAGCCTTAAAGGAATCGGTAAAATCCAGCTCCGGGAGTTGATGAAATTGGATTTTATCTTCGAAGTTAATAAAATCCTGTTTTGAAAAACCGATATCCCTGGATACGATTTCGTCCTTGAGCATAATCCAATCCAATTTAAATCGCATTCGATACCCCTGGAAAGCGGAAGAACGCTGCATTAAATTAACGATTCTCATTAAAGGATATTCCAAACGGGAATAGGGAGTCAGATATACCATCAAATATCTCTGGCTAAAACCGAGGGGCTCCCAAACACGTTCGGGTATCGTTTTCAGTTGGGAATCGGCTTTTAAACCTTCCAGCATAGAATGCAGGGTAGGAGCGTTTTTTTTCTCGGTGAAGAATTCCTGTATCGCGATCTCGCCGAATTCGCCGAAATACAACCATTTATAAAAATCCTGAATTTCGAGATTCGGATGCCCTGTCAGGAACTGATTTAGGCTAGAGATCTTTTCCTCTCTAGTCCTATTTTCGTCGATTTCCCTGTGGATCATACGCGAACAACCGGCTCAACCCTAACATTTGACACCTGCGATTTCAACCTTAAAATTAAGGACGAAATCGCTTCAAACGTAGGTCAGTCTTCGGTTTGTTTTTTGTATTTTTCTTTGTCGGAAGAAAATTCCCTTCCTCTTATTAAACGAAGCAAGTTCGTACGATGCAATATCAAAATCGCGGTACTGATGCAGCAAATCGCCCAAAAAGTAGGAGTGGGAAAATCCGAACCTTCGATCCGAGATAGCGATACGTAGCTGATCGGTAAGGAAATCGCGCCGCCTATCGAGCCTAAGGAGACGAAACCGAAAACTTTCTTCAGAAATAAAAATACCACCAAACTAAAAAAAACCGATCCCGGAGCCAATACCAAGAAAACTCCGAAACTGGTCGCGACCCCCTTCCCCCCTTTCATTTTTAGAAACGGAGAAAAAACGTGGCCCGCTATGGCCGCGATTCCGCATAGTAAAAGAGTTAACTCGGAATTTATATGCAGCGCGTATCGCGCTAATAATATCGGCAAAGCCCCTTTAGAGACATCCAATAACAATACGGGTAATCCGACTTTCCAACCTAAAAGTCGAGTAACGTTCGTTGCGCCTATATTTCCGCTGCCCTTCTTACGAATGTCAAGCCCGCCGAAATACTTCGCTAAAAGGAATCCGAACGGGATCGAACCTAGAAAAAAAGATCCGAAAGCGAGGAAAAAGGAAGCGAGGTTCATTTTCGATCGGACCTCAACTCAAGTCGGATCGGAATTCCTTGAAGGGAATATTTCTCGGTCAGCCTTTTTTTTAAAAAACTGAGTAGATTCGGTTTGAAATAATCTATATGGTTTACGAACAAAATCAGGTGAAAGGGCGAAACGGAAACCTGCGTGCAATAAAGCATCTTAGGCGGTCGATTCGCGGAAAAAGAACGTCCGGCTTCGGACATCCAAGCCCTTAACGATTGGTTCAATTCGGACGTAGTGATTTTTCGTTTGGCACGAGCCGCTAAGTCCACGGTCATTTCCATGAGTTTGTGAATCCGTTGCTTTTCTTTCGCGCTCAAGGTAATGATTTGGATCTCTTTTAAGAGAGGAAAACGGGAATACAATTTATCCTTATAGATATCGAAGGATTTCGTATCCTTATCTTCGACAGCGTCCCATTTATTTACCGCTAACAAAAAAGGTTTACCGGCTTCCTGCAATAATGAGACGATTTTTTTATCGAATTCCCCGAATCCTTTTAACGCATCCATTAAATGAATTACGACGTCGGAAGCCTCGATCGATCGTTTTGTCCTCTGATAGGAATAAAATTCCAAAGCTTCGGCTTTGTCCGCTTTTCGCCTAATACCTGCCGTATCCGTAATTAATATCCGCTTCCCTTCGAATATAAGAGAAGTATCCACCGAATCGCGGGTCGTTCCGGCAACTTCGCTTACCACCGCACGTTCATAGCCGCATAGTGCATTCAATAAACTTGATTTTCCGGCATTGGGCTTTCCCACGATCGCTAAACGAAAATCGTAGGAAACGTCCGTTGCACCCTCCTCCGCTTCGATTTTGGCCACGAATCGTTTCGCATCGGGCAGTAAAAAAGCGATTTTTTCGAGCAATAGGCTTAGATTTCTACGCCCGATCGCCGAGATGGGAAGAATTTCGGATAATCCTAAGCGATAAAATTGATCCAAGTCCTCTTCGTCTTCCGGATTGTCCACTTTGTTTACGCAATAAAGGACCGGAATTCGGCTTAGCTCCGGATCCTTTCTGAATCTTTCTATAAGCCTGGAATCATAAGGAGTCATCTCTCTTAGATCTAGAAGAAACAGGATTAGATCCGATCCGGCCAATTGCCGAAACGCATTTTCTAAAATAGCCTCATCCAATCCGTCGGGCTTTTCGATGTCCAAACCCGGAGTATCGCAGAGATGAAAATCCAATCCTCTCTCAGGATTGAGAACGCGAGCTTGCAGGACGTCCCTAGTCACACCGGGATAATCTTCGGTGATCGCTAATTTCTTTTTAAGTAACGAATTGAATAAAGTCGATTTACCGACATTCTGGCGTCCGACGATGCTGACCATCGGTACATTACGTTTTTTTGATGCCATTTTATGAGTAGTTCTTTGCCTTAATAGCGCGAGCGATCTCCATTTTTGCGTCGCTCTTTTTCAAGTCTTCCCGCTTATCGTAAAGTTTCTTAGGTTTAGCCAAGGCAAGCTCCACTTTTGCCCAACGATTATCTTTAAAATAAACCTTCGTGGCGATGAGCACGAGCCCCTTCTCTTTCATTTGTCGATCCAGCTTATCGATCTCTTTTTTTTTGAGGAGAAGTTTACGAGGGCGGATCTCCGGGTGATTTGCGTATCCGCCGTTTTTATAAGGAGTGATGGAAAAACTATCTAGATACACCTCTCCGTTTTTGATTTTTGCGAATGCGTCGGTTAGATTCGCTTTCTTTTCCCGTAGACTCTTCACTTCGGATCCGGACAAAACGAGTCCCGCTTCGATAAAAGAGATCAGTTCGAAGTTGAATCTGGCTTTTTTATTTACCAGCGGCTGCGGGCCGGATGTTTCCTTTTTCTTTCCCATTTCCAATCGTTTTGACGGCCAATAACCGCCCCCAAATTAATTTCGGGTCGAATGGTGGGTGAGAATAATCCGTCCCAATTCCGCCCCGATTAAATTGGGCATATTATAAAAGTTTTCCGAGGTTATCTGGATCGAGTCCGGAAAAATATGCTCGGCAATGTAGCGTCTTCCTAGACCGACCCCGAGAAAAACGTAGTTTTTATTCGAATGCTTCAAAATCTCGGCCTTAAGCCGGCGATTGTCCCGAGATTGAATTTCCTGCTCGATCTCCGCTTTTCCTCTTTGTCCGCGAAAATCGGAGATCATGACCAGGATCCTAGTCTGGGCCTCAGGCGAAAAGTAGGATTCGATCTTCTCGAGCAATTGGTACTCCTCGATCGAGTCGCCCTGCCAATCGCTCCGAAGAGAATCGAACATTTCCTCCTCTTTTTTTGCGTCGTAAGGCTCTTCGATTCTCTTAATCTCCACTAGATCGATTCGATCCTTTCGATTCAATCGATCCGAATACGCCGTTACGGAAAAGTTCACGTCGTGTTCATCCAGAATATGAGCCGAAGAAAGCATGGCAGAAAGAGTGGCGACCGCATATTCGAAGTTGAAGATTCTCCTGGCCTTAGATACCAGAAAAGCGACTTCGACACCCTTTAGTTTTTCCTCGTCTTTATCGATCGTAGTTTTATCGAAGACTTTCGAGTCGCCTTTTCCGGAAAGAAAGGAGATATACTTTCGAGTATCGATTCGATTCCCTTCGCTTCGATACATTCTATTGATATCTATTTCCGGATCGAAAAGTCTCTCTAGATTCAGTTCGACTTCCTCCAAACTGCGTCCGAAGACTTCCTTAAATTCTTTTAGGTTGGCTTGAACCGTATATTCCCAGAGGATACGACGCTTGGCCAGGAAGGCCTTATAGAGTTCTTCCGTTCGGAAGCCCCAGGCTCCGCCGCCGCCCGCAGGTTCACCTTGACCCATATTGCCGCGGGTTTCTTGTCCATACCAAGCATCGGCACCTTCTTTAACGGATCCGCCCGTTGGAGGCGTATTGATTTCCAATCCTTTACGAAGTTCCCCTCCCGAATTGAGAAGCTTAGCCTTTCCGGTAAGCGGCTCTCTTTTATGGAGTTCCGGATCCCACCAACGGCTCTTTTCGATTGCGGTAGAAGGTGTCAGAGTTTTTTTTTTCTTATCTTCGAGTTCCTTGAAAAACTCGGAGACGATCTCCACTCCCGAAAGTTGGAATTCAAGAATTCTTTCCAGTTCCTTACGCTCGCTCGGATCGGCAATTTGGTTGGAGTATGCGATTTTTCCGCCTCGAAAGGCTACTTCGAGTAATCCTTCCTTCCCAGCCTTTTTATCCGCATAGCGATGAATGTGGTCCTTCCACTGTAGTAAATTAGAAAGACCGAATGTATAGGGCATCAAATTGGCCGAGCCTATCGTTCTTTTCTTGGACAGATCCTTGATCTTGGAATGGAAATCCGCCATCTTATCGATCAGATCCCCCTCCGGTAGATAAAAGCTTAAGATTTCCTTAAGCGTTTGGATATCTTCCAAATCGGGAAATAATACGGAAGTGAATCGGTTTCTAAATGCCCTAGAAATCGTAGGAGTCGATTTCGTTTTACGATACAGCTTCATCGCAAAAACCCGCGAATCCTCCTTGAGTTCGACCGGTATGGTCTCTCCGCTTTCCGGCGGTAAGACCAGAGAACGGGCATCGTCGGTCAGCATATTCAGCTTTTCCACAAGCTCGGCCCCGGCAGCCTCCAAGTTGGTAATCAAAATATTCCCACCCTCTCGGATCCCTTTCGTCAAAGGTCCGTCCACCCAGCCCACTTCCGATCCTGTGGTAGGCTTTAACGCACCGATGATATCCGAAGTGTGAATCCCTTTGCAAAGATGTACGGTTTCAAGCGGTAATCCGTTCGCTTCGGTGAATAAAGGTAGAATCAGTTGCGGATCCTGCTCCTCCGAATATTCGATTAAAATGTTTTCCTTAAATTCCACAGCGGAATAGACTCTTTCGGCAAATTCCCTCAATTTTAGAGGCAGGGGGATACTTGTGAGAATTTCCTTTGCCTTGGATTCATCCAAAACCGGAATTCGCTTATCATTACAGTATAAGAACCCTTTATGAATTTCGAATTTCGGCTCCGGCAATCGAGGGGTCGCGGACAAACCGGTTTCCTTAAGGATAAGTTCGATTTGGGCTTGCCGATCTTCATCCTTACGAAAGGGTTCTATATAAAAATTCCATAACTCTCTAAAGCGTAACTCAGGGCTGTCCGCCTTGAGTCCTAAAATGCGGCTGCAAAGTTTCTTAAGATTTCGGATATTGAAATGGTATTTTTCCAGATCGCCTTTTCCGATCGCTCCCGAAACGACTCTGGTCTCCGTCTCAAGGGAAATTCGAATACAGGATTTAAGCAGTTCGCTTCCCATCTCCGGATATAATTTTCCTAATATAAATAGGATCTCATCGGGGCTGTGCGGGTCCACATAGACGACGGAATAATATCTAGTGATATCGAACGGAAGAGGCTTTCTACCTTCGAATCCTTCCGAAGGATTTTGCGTGCCGATGAAATTGAATCCGTTCGACGCTTGGATTCTGGCTCCGTTTCCTTCGATCAATTCCAGATAATTGGATTCGTAGATAGTGGAAAATCGCTTAATGATATGCGGTGGACAAAGGTTCATCTCATCGGCGACAAAGCTGGCTCCGGAACGAACCGCCGAAGTCAGAGGGCCGTCGGCCCAAGCGAATCCTTTGCCATCCAGCAAAAGTCGGTACGAGCCGATTAAATCTTCCGGCAAAGTATCCTCGTTAAAGCTGAAACGAGCGGTCGGATGGTTTCGTTTGTGATTAATATAATAAATTAATGCGTTTTTTCCGACTCCCGCATCTCCGATCAATAATACCGGCCTGCCTTCCAATAAAGGATACAGTATGTTCTGAAGATTGCGAACGGTCGAGTCCGTCTCTACGAGATCCGAACCGAGGCTCCCCGAGTTGTTTCCGATTTTTGACACTGGGACTTTTAATCCGGCGATTTCAACGGCTTCCATGTCTCCAAAATGAAGGAGCCGGATCAAGAGGCAATCCGAATTCCCGAGTGAGAGCGACAAGTATTGGTTGGGGTTGCCAACCGTTCGGGTTGAAACATTTTCCGATCACCGATTGAATTTCCGTTTGTTACCCAAACCGCCTACCGAGTACCGTTCACTTATGAGCCAGTCGACACTCGAATACGCCCTCGCAAATAGAATTCGCGGTCTAAATTCCTCCGCTATTCGTAAGGCCTTTGAACTCGCGGGAACCCTGAAAGATCCGATCAATCTTTCCATCGGACAACCCCACTTCCCGTGCCCCGAAAATATCATCGAAGCGGGAGTAAAGGCACTTCGAGACGGAAAGACCGCATATACTTTGACGGCAGGGATCCCGCAGCTAAGGGAAGCCCTCTCGCTTAAGTACAGAAAAGAGAATTCGATACCTTACGCGACGCCTGAACGGGTCTTAGTTACCTCCGGAATCAGCTCGGCTTTCTTGCTATTATTTAATGCGCTGTTAAACGAAGGAGACGAATGCTTAGTCGTTTCGCCGTATTTCCTTATGTATCCGGAATACATTAAGATTTACGGCGGCCGAATGCATACGATTTCCGAGAATTTCAGTCCCGAAGATCTGAGTCCGTTTAAGGATAAAAGACTGAAGATAATCATTTTCTCGTCTCCCTCCAATCCTACCGGAACGATTCTTAGCAAAGACCAACTAACGTCCTTAGCCGACTTGGCCGAGCGAACCGGCGCGTATTTGATTTCGGACGAAATCTACGAAAAGTTCGATTACGACAAGCAATTCCATTCGGTCGGTTCCTTTTACGAAAAAGCGATAACGTTATCGGGATTTTCGAAAACGTATAGTATGACCGGTCTCAGGTTAGCCTCCATTTTAGCGCCGGAGCCGATCATTAAAACTTTAACCACTTTGCAGCAATACACGTTAGTATGCGCTCCGTCGGTCACCCAATGGATGGGAATCGAAGCCTTAAAAACCGATATGAACTCCTACATAGCGGATTATCGCGAAAAGCGCGATTTCGTTTACGAAAATCTAAAGGACTTTTATGAAGTCAAAAAAAGCCAAGGTGCTTTTTACTTCTTCCTAAAAATCAAGGATCGAGACGAAGACTTCATAGGGCGGGCGGTAAAGGAAAAAGGACTCATTCTGGTACCAGGTTATATTTTCGTAGATTCCCCCAACTATATTCGGATCAGCTTCGCATCCGAATGGGATAATTTAAAGAGGGGCATAACGGCTCTTCGAGAATTGGCCGGAGCATAAATAGAGATTGGACAATCATTTCGATTTTGGTTCCGAAATTCCGGGCATCATTCCGATGATTTGGATTAGCGGATTTTTGATCTCTATTTCGCTCGGGAGTTTTTACTCCACGCTTGCTTATAGAATCCTCCGTTTCTTTTACGGCTACGAGAGGAAATCGGGAACATTCGGTCGGAGGTTACTTCGTTTATTAACCGAACCGTCCGCCTGCGAATCCTGCGGGGCCAAAATCCAAGGCTTAGCGTTAGTGCCCGTTCTAGGATATTGGTTTGCGGGAAAAAAATGCGTGGCCTGCGGAACGAAGGTAAATCCGCTCTACGCCCTCTGCGAAGCCGGTTTCGGATTGTTATTTGCGCTCTCTTTTTTCCTTTCCGGAAAGTTCCTGGCATCATTGGTATTCGTCGCTCTTTGCGGCCATTTACTCGTGTCCGCCACGACGGATTGGAAAAAGTTTTCCTTGGATTACGAAAATCTTCCTTTCATTTTAGGATTGGGAATCCTGCTGAACTTTCTAACGGACGGGAGCTTACCGAATAAAATCGATGCCATCGTATTCGGCTGTTTTTTAGGAATCTTCTTTGCCGTCCATTTTCTGTTTCCCCAGGGTATGGGATTTGCCGACGCGATCTTTGCCCCATCCTTCGCTTTTCTTTCGGGTCATCCATGGTGGATTCTTTTCGTAAACTCATCCTACGTTCTCGCGCTTACTATCACGATCGGAACTAGAAAGAAGGGGCAGAGTTTAAGGGGAGTTCCCATCCCGATGGGAGTTTATTTTTCCGCTTCCCTGGCATTGACATTTTTGGCTAAATTTGCCTGGAACTCCGGATTGCTTTCGGAAACGGGTCTGGGATTCTTTCCTTACGGGGAATAGCGAGCTTATGACAAAGAATATCAGCGAATTACGGAACGAATATGCGAAGGCCGAACTGGACGAATCCCGGGTCGAAAAAAATCCGGTGGATTTTTTTTCCCGTTGGTTCGAAGAAGCCCTGCACTCGGAAGTAAAGGAACCGAATGCGATGACTTTAGCGACCGTCGATGAACAAGATCTTCCGAACGCTCGAATCGTTTTACTCAAGGGAATTTCAAACGGCAAATTCCGATTCTATACGAATTATTCCAGTCGAAAGGGCGAGGAATTGGAAAAGCACCCGATCGCCTGCCTCGTTTTCTTTTGGGTGGAACTGGAACGCCAGGTCCGTATCCGCGGAAATATCGCAAAAGTTCCCCGGGAAGTTTCCGAAGCCTATTTTAGGACTCGACCGTTTGCAAGCCAAATAGGTGCTCTTGCATCGGATCAAAGTAAATCCGTAGCCGACCGAACAGAACTTGAAAAAAAATATAACGAATTGCTAATACGTTACGAAGGGAAGGAAGTCCCTCTGCCTCCGACTTGGGGGGGATACGAGCTTACCCCGACCGAATTCGAATTTTGGCAGGGGAGAAGGAGCAGATTACACGACCGAGTGCAATTTCTGCTTCGCGGAGATAATTGGGAAAGGCAAAGATTGCAACCCTAGGGTTTGCCGACCGGTTTTTAGTTCAGTCCTAAAAGATGCCCCATTTTCATTTTTTTCGTAAAAAGATAATGATGATTATTCCCGGTCGGTTTGATCTCTATCGGAACACGGTCTACGACTTCCAAACCGTATCCTTCAAGACCTACAATCTTACGCGGATTGTTGGTCAGTAATCTCATCTTTTCAATTCCGATATCTTTTAGAATTTGAGCACCGACTCCGTATTCCCGTAGATCGGGAGCAAAACCTAATTTTTCATTCGCTTCAACCGTGTCCAGACCCTCGTCCTGCATGTTATAAGCTTTGAGTTTATTAATCAGTCCGATTCCGCGACCTTCCTGGCGCATATATAAGAGTATTCCTTTTCCTTCCTGCGCAATCATCGAAAGAGCGGAATGCAGTTGAGGACCGCAATCGCATCTACCGCTTCCGAAAATATCGCCCGTCAAACATTCCGAATGAACCCGTACCATTACGGGATCATCCTTATGTATATCTCCCTTAATTAAGGCAACATGAACCTTATCGTCGATTAAGGTCGAATAGGCACGAATTCTAAAATCTCCGTATTCGGTCGGAAGAGTGGTTTCCACTTCGAGGCGAATTAGATTTTCCGTTTTCCTTCGATAACGAATCAAATCCTCTATCGTATAAATATTCAAACCGTGCTTGGCTGCAAAAATTTCCAGATCCGGCAGTCTGGCCATGCTTCCGTCGTCGTTCATAATTTCGCAGATTACTCCCGCCGGATAAAGCCCTGCAAGCTTGCATAAATCGACGGAAGCTTCCGTATGCCCCGCTCGACGAAGAACTCCCCCCGACACAGCTTGCAAAGGAAAAAGATGGCCCGGCTTCATTAAATCGCCGGGAGTCGTTTTCGGATCGATAAGAACTTGGATCGTAGTCGCCCGGTCTTGAGCGGAAATTCCGGTGGTAGTTCCTTCTCTCGCATCGACGGAAACTGTAAACGCCGTCCCGTGCTTATCTCCAAGAGAATGATCGTCGACCATACGATTCAGACCGAGCTGGCGAAGGCGGTCCCCTTCCATCGGAAAACAAATCAATCCTCGCCCGTAGGTGGCCATAAAATTGACCTTATCCTTGTCAGTAAACTGGGCGGCGCAAACTAGATCCCCTTCGTTTTCACGATCCTCGGAATCCACGAGAATAATCATTTTCCCCGATTTTATGTCTTCGATTGCTTGTTCGATGGGTCCGATCATAATTTAACTTCCACCTCATTTATTGGACTGGATTTTTACCAATCATAAATCCTAAACGGAACGAAAAACACTAAATCCGGTTTGGGCGCCCAACCACCGAGCACGCAAAGGCTGACGATTCGATCGGCGGACCAGATTCGGCTATTTGCGCTCCGATTTCAGTAGCTGTTCCAAATACCTCGCGACCAAATCGATTTCCAAATTTACCGAGGCACCGACTTTCCAAGAAACGCCCGCATTCGTTTTGGTCAAGGTTTCCGGAATTAAAACCAATTCAAATTCACCCGGCTTCGAATCCACGATAGTGAGGGAGATCCCGTCCACGGTAACGCTCCCGCGCACCGCAAAATATTTGGTAAACAAAGGATCGTGAGAAATCAAATACCTACGGACCTTACCTCCATCCCGGTCTTCCGCCAAGACGATTTTTCCGACAGCGTCCACGTGACCGGTTACAAAATGACCTCCCATTCTTGTATGAGGTTGCACGGATCTTTCAAGATTCACCTTGGTTCCGTTTCGAAAATCGCCGAAATTCGTAAGTTCAAGAGTTCGATAAGAAGAATAAAATTCGAACGTATTCCCCCGATCTTGGAAGGAAGTCACCGTATGACATGCGCCGTTAACTGAAATCGAATCACCCAGCTTTAGGTCCGGATCCTGCCAGTTTACTTTGAGGGAAAATACCTTACCTTCTCCGGTATCCTTAATGCTTTGGACTTCGCCGGTCGTTTCGATCAATCCTGTGAACATGTGGTAAAAACCTCCCACGTATCGGAATCGATATCCCTTTGGAATTCTAGAGTTAGGTTCGTACCCCAATCCGGCGAATCCCCCTTCTCCAAGGTAACTGTCCCGGATCGAATTCGCAAAATGGAATCCGAATTTTCCATTTCCTTCGAGAATTCCCGGTACAGTAGATTTCCACCCTCGACCAAAGCGGTATTCATTCCCCAGTCGGCCAGATCCTTTAAAGTTTGCTTTCCGAACGATTTCGACGAGTACCGTTTCACCTTGGCGTCGGAAAGCTTCTCGATACGGGATAATAGATTCTTTGAATATTCTTTTTCATTCTCTAAGAAAAATGCAATATTTCTTTTTTCGTACCGACTGTTCAATTCTTCCTGAATCGTAAGAAATTCGGGAGGGAGTTCGGTTTCGGCGGGAAGAAAAAAAACCCGAAGCGGCTGGTAGAATCGTTCCATCTCCCGGTGAATCCGTCTAACGCTGAGATCGGCGGAAGAGCGAAGGATTTCCGAAATGAGACCCGAAAATCCCTTTTTTAGGTTGGAAGAATCCCGATAGCTTTCTACTTCTTGCAATTTTTTTAATGTTTCCGAATCTTCCTTCGGAGAACGAAAATCCAATTTGGGAGAGTCGACCTCGATCGTCCTCGGTCCGACGAGAATCGCGTCCATCTTAGATCTTAAGTAGGAAAGAAAGTAATCCGACATCTGCGAGGAAATTTTTTCCCTGAATTGCCGGCCCGAAGAATAAAAGCCCTCGCGGCTCACGGAGGATTTCAACAATAACGCGGGCCTCCCTTTTCGGATTCTTTCCGCAAATCCGAAAAGGAAACTCGACGCGATGTCCGCTAATTCGGAATTCAGAACTACTTGGATTCCTACCCGCTCGAGTTCCTGTAAACTGTCCCGTTTCCGCACTAAGGGATTCGGATCCTTCCAACCGTAAATTACCGCAAGCGGTTTCTCCTCTAAAAGTAGATCCAGGCAAGGAGGAGTTTTTCCGAAATGGGAACAAGGTTCCAGCGTCACATATACTTTGTGTGCCGGTAAGGAGTCCGTTTTGTATTTTTCTCGTAGGGATTTATAAGCTTCACGCTCGGCATGATTTCCACCGATGATCTGCGTCCTGCCGGTGGCGAGAATCTTATCCGTAAATGCGTCGGTTATCACGCAGGCCACGGGAGGATTCGGAGAAGAATATCCCGTGGACAAAAAGGACAGGCGGAGGAGTTCCTCCCGAATTTCTTTCGGGAGGCGCGAGTTCAAGACCTTTTGAACCTCTTATATATGGAATCATATATATCGATCAACGGAGCCGCGATAAAAATCGAAGAGAAGGTTCCTAGGATGATTCCGAACGTTAGAACGTAGGCAAAATCGTAAAGTTCGACCGCTCCACCGATAATGATCGCGACGACCGAAATCAACGTAGCGAAAGAGGTATTAATCGTTCTACTTAAAGTTTGATTGATGGAAATGTTAATTACGTTCGAGAAAACATCCTTCATATTACCCGAGTTTTCCCGTATTCTGTCAAATACCACGATCGTATCGTTGATGGAATATCCCAATAAAGTTAAAAGCGCGGCGATAATCGGAACGCTCGGTTTGATTTGAAAAAAACCGATAAAGGCGATCGTAATGATCAAATCGTGGATCAAGGCAAGGCTTGCGCCCAACGCGAACTTGAACTGGAAACGAAAACTTAGATATCCTAAAATAATCAGGAGAGTCAAACCGAGTAGAGTAATTCCGGTAGTCGTCAATTCGGCCCCCACTACTGATCCCACTTGGTTTGCGGACAAGATCGCCTTCTTATCCAATTTAAAATCTTCCGTTAAGAGACCTATCAACGCGTCGATCGCCGAAATCTGTTTTGCTTCGGGCGCGGAAGTTCCTTTTTTCTGCTGATAAAGTTCCTTAATTCTGTCGGCGGATCCCAGACCGATATCGATCTGATAATGGTTCTTCTCTTTGTCCATGTGAACCAAGACCGCTTCCAGCCCTTTGGAGGAAAAATATTCCTCCAAAGTCTTACGTTCCACGGACTTATCGAATTCCACTACGGTTCTCAAACCTCCGTCAAAATCCAAGGAAGTCGCAAAGCCTCCGTATTTTCCGAACGTTACTCCAAAACCGACAAGAATTAAAATCGTAGAAACGACGATAGAAACGTATTTGTATTTTATAAAATCAAACATTCTTGGACTCCAGCCTCTTGAATCCGATTTGGAGTTTGGAGACTCCTAATTTGTTAACGAGAATATCCATAATCATTCTACTCAGGAATAGCGACGTAAACAGGGACGTGATAATCCCCCAACATAATGTGATCGCGAATCCCTTGATCGGTCCGTTCCCGAGTTTGATCATTAAAATTCCGGAAATCAAGGTGGTAACGTTACTGTCTACGATCGTCCAGAAAGCGTTATCGAATCCTTGCGCCACTGCGGAAGTCACATGCTTGCCGGCGCGGAGTTCCTCTTTTATCCTTTCGTAGATGATGACATTCGCATCCACGGCCATACCGACCGTCAGAATAATTCCCGCAAATCCGGGAAGCGTCAGCGTAAAGCCCATTAAGGAAAGCAAGGCCATTAGCACGATCACGTTCACGAGTAAGGCGATATCGGCGACCAAGCCGGCTAGTCGGTAAACGAGAAGCATGAAAATGATGACCAAGCCGAAACCTAATAGAACGGCTTTCAAACCCACTTCAATGGATTCGATTCCCAGGGTGGGTCCGATGAATCTCATTTCCAATACGCTTAACGGAATCGGGAGCGCGCCTTCGCTGATCACATTGGATAAATCCACGGCTTCTTCCCGACTAAAATCTCCGTCTATTTGAGCGTTTCCTCCGGCAATCGGTCCTTTGATAACCGGAGCCGAGATCACTTTATCCCCCCAAACGATCGCGAGCTGGCGACCTACGTTTTTGGAAGTGATTTCAAAGAATTTTTCCGCGCCGGCCGAGGTAAGAGTAAAGGATACGAAATATCCGAGTCGGTTATTATCGTAAGAGGGCCTTGCATCCCTCATATCTTTTCCGTCCAGAGCGATCGCTCTTTCCAAAACGATGAATTCGCGGGGCAGCAGGGGTGCTTTAGGATTGGCGCCGCGGGCCCAGAGCGCGTATAATTTATACTTTTCCGGAATATTATATTTCTTTTCTAGGGAATTCAGGAATTTATCCTGCTCATCCTTTCCGAGTTTTTGCTTTACGATATTTTGAAATT